>URQS01000001.1 GCA_900550035.1 uncultured Prevotella sp.
GGAAAATGAACCATATTAGTACTGATATATATAAATAATTTAGATCACTTACTTATCTTTTACTTATGTAGTAACATAGGATGATTGGGTAATCATAACTTTCAATTCTCAACTCTCAACTCTCAACTATTTTTTTATTATTTCTTAGCCGCTCTCTTCTTCGGAGCCGGCGGATTTTTAACGATGTCCATGCACTGCTCGTAGGTGAGTTCGGCGGCAGTTGCGTGCAGTTCGCGTGGGATGCGGTAGTTCTTGCCTTCGAATGCGATGTAGGGACCGTATCTGCCGTTGAGCACTTCGAGGTTGGGGTCTTCTTCGAATTTCTTCATGTGGCGTTCTTCTTCACTCTTGCGCTTGGCCTCAATCAGTTCGATGGCGCGGTCGAGAGTGATGGTCATCGGGTCCTCGTCCTTCGGAATGGAAGTGTACATCTTGTTGTGCAGAACGTAGGGTCCGAATCGTCCGGCACCGATAGTCACGGTCTTGCCTTCGTATTCGCCCACGGTGCGCGGCATCTTGAACAGTTCGAGAGCCTCCTCCAGAGTGATGGTCTCCATGCTCTTGTCGGTAGGCAGCTGTGCAAAGCGCGGCTTCTCGTCGTCGTCGGCAGTGCCAATCTGAACTACGGGGCCGTAGCGTCCTATTTTTACGAACACCGGGTGTCCGCTCTTCGGGTCGTCGCCCAGTTTGCGTTCGCCAGCCTTGTGCTCCGAGCGTGCGTTCATCACCTTCTCAACGGTAGGCTCAAATTCGCGGTCGAAGTGCTGCATCATGTCAGTCCACTCCTCCTTGCCGTCGGCTATCTGGTCGAACTGCTGCTCCACCTTGGCTGTGAAGTTATAGTCCATGATGTTGGGGAAGTTCTCCATAAGGAAGTCGTTCACTACGATACCTATGTCGGTAGGCAGCAGCTTGCCCTTCTCGTTGCCCGTAAGCTCCACCTTGCGAGTCGGTGTGACGATGAGTCCGCGCAATGTGTCGATGACGTATGGGCGCTCTTCGCCCTTCTTGTCGCCCTTTACAACATATTCGCGCTGCTGTATGGTAGAGATGGTCGGGGCGTATGTAGACGGGCGTCCGATGCCCAGTTCTTCGAGTTTGTGTACGAGGCTTGCCTCGGTGTATCGTGTGGGGCCCTGCGAGTAGCGCTCGGTAGATGTAATCTCGCGGCGCTTCAGTGTGTCGCCCTCCTTGATTACGGGCAGGTTGTGGGCGAATTCGTCGCGCTGCTCGTTCTGCTCGTCGTCGGTCGACTCGCGGTATACCTTCAGGAAACCGTCAAACTTGACAACCTCGCCGTTGGCTATGAAGCGTTCGTCGGTGGTGTTGATACCGATGGTCACAGTAGTCTTCTCGATCTGAGCCTCCGACATCTGGCATGCAGCCGTGCGCTTCCATATCAGGTCGTAGAGTCGGCGCTCCTGGGCGGTACCCTCTATCGTAGTATTGCTCATGTATGTAGGGCGTATGGCCTCGTGAGCCTCCTGTGCACCTTTCGAGTGGGTGTGGTAGTTGCGTGGCGAACTATACTCCTCGCCATACAGCTTGATGATTTCCTCCTTGGCTGCGTTGATGCACAGACTTGAGAGGTTGACGCTGTCGGTACGCATGTATGTGATAAGACCGTTTTCGTACAGACGCTGTGCCACCATCATGGTCTGCGACACCGAGAATCCGAGCTTGCGGGCAGCTTCCTGTTGCAGTGTCGAAGTGGTGAACGGCGGCGCTGGCATGCGCTTGAGCGGCTTCTTGCTCACGCTCTCCACCTTGTGCTCAGCCTTCTTGCACTTGTCGAGGAATGCCAGAGCCTCGTCGTGTGTGGTGAATCGCTTGTCGAGTTCGGCCTTCACCTCCGACTGTGATCCGTCAGCGTTGGTTATGGCGAATATAGCGTTGATGCGATAGTATGGTTCGCTCTTGAACTGCTGTATCTCGCGCTCGCGTTCTACGATGAGACGTACGGCTACCGACTGCACACGTCCAGCCGACAGAGCCGGCTTCACCTTGCGCCACAGTACGGGCGAGAGCTTGAAGCCCACGATACGGTCGAGCACGCGGCGTGCCTGCTGCGCATTTACAAGGTTCATGTCAAGGTGTCGTGGATTCTCTATAGCCGCCAGGATAGCAGGCTTTGTAATCTCATGGAATACGATACGGTTGGTCGAAGCCTCGTCCAGGCCCAACACCTCGCACAGATGCCACGAAATAGCCTCTCCCTCGCGGTCCTCATCGGATGCGAGCCACACCTTGTGTGCCTTCTTTGCGCTCTCACGCAGTTTCTTTACAAGTTCTTCCTTGTCCTTAGGTATGACGTATGCTGGCTGCAGCGTGTCCTTGTCTATGCTGATTTCCTTCTTTTTAAGGTCGCGTATGTGTCCGTATGAGGACATCACTTTGTAGTCGGAACCCAGAAACTTCTCTATGGTCTTTGCCTTAGCGGGGCTCTCGACAATCACTAAGTTTTCTTGCATGATTTTGCTTTGTGTTCTTTAATTTGGGCGCAAAAGTAAGAAAATTTTTGTTGTTACCTTATTATATGGCTATTTTTTATATTTTATTAAAAACTCAACTTTTGAGGTAAGAATTACATTTTGTGCAAGACTTTCAGTAACTTTGCATTTGTAACAATGTTTATCGATTATGGCAAATAATACTCTTTGGTCAGACGACTACTGGCTGCTTCTCATACAGTTGTATCAGAAGAAGCCCGCTGGTGTGAAATCCGAATTTTCGCACCCGGTTGTGGAATTGGGCATAGAGCTACACATACCGCCCCGTACCATATACGAACAGATGTGCGCACTCGAAAAACGCGCCACACCATCGCTCCAGAGGCTCTGGGCGCTGTATGCCGACAACCCCAAACGCCTCGCGCGCGACATCAAGCGCCTCAAGCAGATGGCTGGATTCGGCGACTCCGGACTATTCTACGAAGGCGTGCAGACCACTCCCTCGTTCGAGCGCGACTATCGTCCTATCGACAATTCGTCGGACATAACGCCCGTTATGCTCGTCATCATCCTCGAACTCTACTTCGTACTGACGCCCAACACCATGGTGAGCGAGACCCCCGAGGTGCTCGACATGGCACGTCTGCTGTCGCTCAAGCCCGAGGAGATAGTGCGCATACTCGAGATATACCAGACCTTCGACCCCATATTGAAGCGCAAGGCTGCCGACCAGTCGCCCATTGCCGACGAGGCAAAGCGCGTGTGGAAGCGCTATTACAGCGAACAGCCCGAACTGCTGCACGTCGCAGCCGACAAGCTGAAACTCTACTTCAGCTGAACTGATTGATACCGTCAACAACATCTATACACCACATCATCACGTCATAAAAAATGAAACTCATACAAACACAGGAGCAGAAACTACAGCAGGTGCAGCGTCTGTCGCAACAGCAGATGCTACAGGTGCACTTGCTTGAGATGCCCTTGACCGAACTCGAGCAGAGCGTCAACGCCGAACTTGACGACAACCCGGCTCTCGAAACCACTTCGCCCGAAGACGTTTTCGAGGGTGGCCACGTAGAAGGTAGCGACTCTACAGCCTCGTATGGCGACGATTCGCAGCCCTCTTCGGGTGTCGATGGCGCTACCGACAACGACGACTTTGACGCACGCAACGAACGTGAGGAGCGCGACTCGGCTCTCAACGATGCTCTTGAGCGCATCGGCGGAGGCGACGACGACATGCCTACGGCAGGGTATACGGGTGGTTCGGGTGCCGACTCTGCCGACTATGAGGAGATGGTGTATGGCGACACAACGTCGTTCTACGACAAGCTGAAGGAGCAGATGGGCGAGACGGAGCTGTCGGAGAAGGACGAGGAGATAATGGAGTATGTCATAGGGTCGCTCGACAGCGACGGATTGCTGCGCAAGGACAGCGAGTCGATATCCGACGAACTTGCCATCTATCACGGCATCGACTGCACCATCGACGACGTAGACCGCGTGGTGCGCATACTGCAGACCTTCGACCCTGCGGGCATCGGTGCCCACACATTGCAGGAATGTCTGCTGCTGCAAATCAAGCGCCGCCCCAACGACTCGCTCAAACCTATGATGCAGAAGGTGATAACCGACTGTTTCGACGAGTTCACCAAGAAGCATTTCGACAAGATACGCTCAGCATTGGGTGTCGATGCCGACATAGCCGAACGCGTTATGGCTGAGTTGCGCCGACTCAATCCGAAGCCCGGCTCGTCGCTCGGTGAGACTGAGGGTCGCAACGTGCAGCAGATTACGCCCGACTTCATTGTCGACACCGACGACAACGGCAATGTGACATTCACGCTAAACGGCGGCAACATACCCGAACTGAAGGTGTCGCCCTCGTTTGCCGAGATGATGGAGGCTTACAAGAACAACAAAACGTCGATGTCAAGACGTGAAAAAGAAGCATTATTGTACGCCAAGGAGAAGGTGGAACGTGCACGCGGATACATCGAAGCGATAAAGGTGCGCCGACGTACACTCACCATTACTATGCAGGCCATCATCGACTGGCAGCGCCGTTTCTTCCAGGATGGCGATGAGGCCGACCTCAAGCCGATGATTCTGAAGAACATTGCCGACCGCACCGGACTCGACATTTCCACCATTTCGCGCGTCAGCAACATCAAGTATGCACAGACCAACTGGGGCACATTCCCCCTGCGATTCTTCTTCTCCGACGGCTACACCACCGACGATGGCGAGGAGCTGTCGACACGCAAGATAAAGCTCGCACTCAAGGACATTATTGCCAAGGAAGACAAGAAGAAGCCCATGAGCGACGACGCACTGACCAAGGCTCTCGCCAAGCTCGGCTATCCTATAGCACGCCGCACCGTGGCTAAATATCGCGAACAGCTGGGATTGCCAGTGGCAAGACTAAGGAAGGGATAAAAACGAAGCCCCACCCCCAGCCCCTCCCCCGTAGGGAGGGGAGCGATATGATTTGTTAATTGAAAAATAATTATAAAAGGCTTAGTAAGGCTCAAAAAGGCTTAGTTTATGAAAGAAAAGAATATAATTCTCGCAGCCCGCATTCTTAGCATGGTGTTCACGCCATTCTATCTGCCGCTTGTCGGACTGATAGCGCTGTTCACGTTCAGCTATCTCAGTCTGATGCCATGGCCGTACAAGCTTACGGTGCTCGGCCTTGTCTACATGTTCACCATTCTCTTGCCCACATTGCTCATCCATTTCTATCGTGGCTATCACGGCTGGACACTCATCGAGCTGGGCAAGAAGGAGCGGCGTGTGGTGCCCTATCTGCTTTCGATCGTAAGCTACTTCGTGTGCTACTATGTCATGCACCGCTTCAACATACCCCACTTCATGAGCAACATACTCATGTCGGCACTCGTCATACAGATTCTGTGCGCCTTAATCAACGTGTGGTGGAAGATATCCACCCATACCGCTGCCATAGGTGGTGTGGCAGGAGCGCTGCAAGCCTTCTCGTTGATATTCGGATTCAATCCATTGGGATGGCTCTGCGTGGTCATCGTCCTCGGCGGAATGGTAGGCACAAGTCGTATGATTCTGCGACAACACACGCTGCGCCAGGTTTGCTACGGATTCCTCTTGGGATTGGTTGTGGCGTATATGGTGATACTGGGATTATAGCCCCACCCCCTGCCCCTCCCCCGTAGGGAGGGGAGCGATATGCTTTGCCAATCGCGTCTTTTTCCCATTGATTGAACTTGCAAAGTTCGACCAAAAGAAACAAAAGTATAGATATTAATCGTATAAATAATAAATTCAATAAACCAAAGCCCAACTCTACATATTACTCCCCTCCCTACGGGGGAGGGGCAAGGGGGTAGGGCTTTTTAATAATTAATCATTATGTCTCCATTAGTAAGCATCATCATGGGCAGCACAAGCGACCTGCCCGTTATGGAAAAGGCATGCAAGTTCTTGAACGACATGCAAGTACCTTTTGAAGTGAACGCACTCTCAGCCCACCGCACACCTAAAGCAGTGGAAAACTTCGCTAAAGGTGCCAAGGACCGTGGCATTAAGGTCATCATTGCAGCTGCGGGCATGGCAGCAGCATTGCCCGGTGTAATCGCAGCCAACACCACATTGCCCGTTATCGGTGTTCCTATCAAGGGTATGCTCGACGGATTGGACGCCATGTTATCAATCATACAGATGCCTCCAGGAATCCCTGTTGCCACAGTAGGTGTTAACGGTGCCATGAACGCCGCTATCCTTGCCTGCGAGATGATAGCCCTCGGCGACGCTGAAATGGCTAAGAAGATGGAAGTATACAAGGCCGGACTTGGTGCCAAAATTGAGAAGGCTAACAAGGAATTGGCTGAAGTGAAGTATGATTATAAGTGCTAAAATGACAGACCTCTTCAACTATCGCCGTCGCTCTTCATCGCCCGTTCAAGTGGGCGACTTGCAGATTGGCGGCGATGCCCCGATACGCATCCAGTCGATGACCACTACCAACACCAACGACACTGAGGCATGCGTAGAGCAGGCAGAAAAAATAATTAAGGCTGGCGGCGAACTTGTGCGTCTCACCACACAGGGCCGTCGCGAGGCTGAGAATCTGAAGAATATCAACGCCCAGCTGCGTGCTGACGGCTTCAACACTCCGCTTGTTGCCGACGTACACTTCAACGCCAACGTTGCCGACGTGGCTGCGCTCTATGCCGAGAAGGTGCGCGTCAATCCCGGCAACTATGTCGACCCGGCACGTGTGTTCAAGAAGATAGAATATACAGATGCCGAGTATGCCGACGAACTGAAGAAACTTGAGGACCGCTTCGTCCCCTTCCTCAATATCTGCAAGGAGCATCACACAGCCGTACGCATCGGTGTCAACCACGGATCGTTGTCCGACCGCATCATGTCGCGCTATGGTGACACTCCCGAGGGAATCGTCGAGAGCTGCATGGAGTTTCTGCGCATCTGCAAGAAGGAGCAGTTTGACAATGTGGTGATTTCCATCAAGGCTTCCAACACAGTCATCATGGTGCGCACAGTGCGTCTGCTTGTCGACGAGATGGACCGCAACGACATGCACTATCCGCTCCACCTCGGCGTGACTGAAGCTGGAGAGGGCGAGGACGGACGCATAAAGAGCGCCGTAGGTATCGGAGCTCTGCTCGCCGACGGCATCGGTGACACCATACGTGTGAGTCTGAGCGAGGAGCCAGAGGCTGAGATACCGGTGGCACGCCACCTTGTCGACTACTTCACCAAGCGCGAAGGCCACCTCATGGTGCCCGCTACAGCGTCGCCCGACTTCGACTGGCTGCGCCCCGAACGTCGCAAGACACGCGCTGCAGGAGGCATTGGCGGCTCTAATGTGCCCGTAGTGATTGCCTCGTTGCCAAACGGTCAGACTCCGACTGCTGTAGAATTCGGTGCCGACACCACTCCCGACTATATATACTGCGGCTCTTCGCTGCCCACCAACCGAAAAGAAGGACAGAAGTATATCGTCGATTTCAACGCCTATACCGGCGCTAAGGACACCTATCCGATATTCCCCTACAACGCCACACCGTTCATTTCGAGCGTTAAGGCCGACGTGAAGTTCCTCGTGTTGCAGCTCGGTGCTCCGTCGGAGGAGTATCTGGCATGCCTCAAGGCTCATCCCGAAGTGGTGGTGATAGCCGTCAGCAACCAGCAGAACAAGCTGGGTGAGCAGCGTGCTTTGACCCACGAACTGTGGACCAACGGACTCTTCAATCCCGTTGTCTTCGCCCAGATGTATCGCCACAGCGCCCAGGAGAAGGCCGACTTCCAGCTTGAGGCTGCTGCCGACATGGGTGCGTTGATGATTGACGGACTCTGCGACGGCATCTGGCTGATGAACGACGGCGACATCAACGTACGCGACGTTGCCGACACTTCATTTGCCATCCTGCAGGCAGCACGCCTCCGCACATCCAAGACCGAGTATATCTCGTGCCCCGGTTGCGGCAGAACTCTCTACGACCTGCGCTCTACCATAGCCAAGATTAAGGCCGCTACAGCCCACATGAAGGGCTTGAAGATTGGCATAATGGGCTGTATTGTCAACGGACCGGGTGAAATGGCGGATGCCGACTACGGATATGTAGGAGCCGGACCAGGCAAAATATCGCTCTACAAACAGAAGATGTGCGTAGAAAAAGCTATTCCCGAGAGCGAGGCAGTAGAACATCTGCTGCGCTTTATTGAGGAAGACATGAAGAAAAAATAGTTTTCTTTTTGAAAGCTATTTTTTAGTTGAGAGTTGAGAGTTGGAAGTTGAAAGTTATGATATGTGTAGCAGCTTATATAAAGCTGTATTTTATTAAAAAAGGTAATCATAACTTTCAACTCCCAACTCTCAACTCTATTTTTATTACACTTACTCCACTACAAACGTAGCAAGCACACCCTTATGGTCGGTGGGCCACGTTGCGAGCGGTGTTATTATCGGTTCGTCGGTGCCGAGGGGTACACGCTTGGCATAAGCGATGTTACCTTCGGGTCCGAAGAGCTTGCATTCCGTCACCTTAATGCCCTTGCCACGGAAGAAGAGATAGTCGATGCGGTCGCGTTCGTCCGACTTTGGAGCCCAGGTCAGTTTGTTCGGGTCGACATCTGGATTGTCCGAGGGGAAGGTGAAGCCCGGATGAGTCAGCACATCAGGGTGAACCGAGCGCCAGCAGTCGTTGAATCCAGCCTTGATGAGCGCAGTCGTCTGCGGCCACGCTATCACTACGCCGTGATGGTCGTACAGGTCGCGCGTCTGCTCCGTCCAGTCCTGCACCGACGGTTCGTTGAAATCGCCACCTATTATAGTAATATATCCACGCTCCTTATCGCGCTTCGCCTCCTTCAGGAAGTTGGCTATAGCCTTGTCGCGCATAGAGAGAGCGTTGCGACGCAATATCTCGTCGACATCGGTGAGCGGTTCCATCTCCTTAAACGTGTTGCCGTCAACGCCACGCACCTCATAATACGTATCGTTGAGATAGTCGAGGTGACTGGTGTACAGAGCCAGTTTGCGCCCATGCACCTTCGTCTCAAGCTTGTATATCGACCCATGATCGTCCTTCAACGGGAACACCGTCTTATGGGCGGTGATGGGCGTAGACGACAGCAGTCCCGTATCGTCCGAGCGGAATCCGTAGTACACCACGCCACGCTTAGCCATATCCTTGCACACACGTGCAATGAAGTCGTCGCGATAGTTGCGCACCTCGCTGAACGTGACGTAGTCGGGGCGCAGCCGTTCCAGTTCGTTGAGAATGGCTTCATATCCACCCTTCACCATAGTTCCCTCCTGCCAGATGTTCCACTGCAGCACGGTAAACGTCTTGCCCTGCTTCTTTCCACCAGCAAGACACGTCAGCGGCAATAGCATTATTGCCAGCAGCATAACGATTGATTTCCTCATAGCCATATGATTCTTTTGTAGTTCTTATTATTATATGGTAATACTCATTATTTTATTGTAGGTGGATTGTCGAGCCATCCGCCCTCGTTATAGTCCTGCGTAGGCTTTACACCCTCTTTTGCCACGCCCTTCTGCATGAGGCGTTTCAGCTGGTCGAGATGATAGAAGTACACCTGGCGTGGCGTGATGCCATACTCCTTGCACAGCGATGCAGCCATGCCTACCACCTCGCCCATTGCTCCCGTGGTACGCATTACGCGGGTTGAGCCGAGCGCAACGTGCGTTGTACTGATGTTTCTGCCCGCCATGAAGAGGTTGTCAACATTGCGCGAGTACAGACAACGATAGGGCACAGCCGTAGGATAGATAACGGTGTGGCGTGTAGTGGCCTTGTATTCGTTGCCAGGGAAGCTGACAGTATTGGCAGGATCGGGTTCGTGCAGGTCGATACTCCACGTTGCTGCAAACGACGCATCTTCGTGTGTCATGTGGCGCACAAGGTCGTCCTCCTTCAGCACATAGTCGCCCAGCAGTCGGCGCGACTCCCGTTTGCCAGCTACGTAAGCCACCCAGTCGAGTCTGTAATTGGCATAATCACGGCGCTCGGGCAGACGGTTTTTCAGATAGCTCCAGTTGGAGTAGACCACCATCAGTCCGTAGTCGCGTATGCGTTCAGCCTCGGTTATCTGGTTGCGGTTCATGCCCGTCTCCCAAGTCCATTCGCCCTTGAGCACACGCTCGGCAGTAGAGTCGTTGAGCACGACTCCATACTCAAACAGCGGAAACCTCTCCCTGCTCTTGGCTTCAGCTGCATACCACTGCACCGAGGCTCCCATAGTCAAGCTGTCGGCACGCTCGGGCGCACGGCTTTCGCCAAACTCGCTGCGCGACTCACGTCCCATGCGCCAGTCGGCACCTGCCAAATAGCCTACAACACCGTCGCCTGTACAGTCGACAAAGAGCGGAGCTCTGAAGCGTATACGCTCGCCACTAAGCACATTGCTGCCCTCTATGCTCTCTATATGGTTGCCACGTGTATGCACCACGTTGGCGTGTATGCCCATAAAGAGGCTCACGCCGTGCTCCTGCTGCAGCCATTGCATCTTCTTCTGGTCTTCGTAGTAGGCTGCTGGCTGTGCATTGCCCTCACGACATGGGGCAAACTCCTGCTGCAACTGTCCCAACTGCGGATAAGGACCGACGCCCAAGCGTCCGCCCATGTGTACACGCACCTCCGAACTGTTGTTGCCGCCAGCCACCGGACGGTCGCCTACGAGCGCCACACGCAGCCCCAACCGTGCCGCCGACACCGCAGCGCTCATGCCGGCTATGCCTGCTCCCACCACTACCATGTCATATTCGCCGGCATCGCGCGCCTCAAGGCTTGTGCCGTTGATGCCGCTGCGGAATGCGTCTTGACTGCTTGCGTCGTCGGGCGGAACAAGACTGCCGTCGGTAGTGAGCAGTATGGCGTCGCAACGGCCGTCAAATCCAGTGAGGTCGTGCAGCCGCAGCTGTGTCTTGCCTGCCTTAAGCCTCGCCGTGCCAGCCTTCTGCCACTGCCAGCGGTTGCCCGTCTGCCCTACTGTACGCAGACGCTTGCCTCCTACACTCACCTCAAAGGCTCCTGCACCGGGCTTTGTAGTCCATGGCGAAGTCCAATTATAGGTGCGCACGTATACGTGATACGTGCCGCCGCTGCCTATGTTCACCGTGGTGACGGCATCGCTTACGGGCACGCCCATGCCGTGTGCCAGAAGATATGGCGACCCCATGAGGTCCATAAACTGCTGGTCGACCACCCATCCGCCACGCTTGCTGAAGCTCTCGGCTTCTACTATCAGGCTCTCGGCGCTAACCCTTACTGCCGTTGTTGCCGTCAAAAACACTGCCAGCAACACACGCAGCAAAGTTAAACTTTTATTTCTTGTCATAACAGCTTTTATGTCTTGTTTGTTTAACGAAAATAGAATTCTCTAATCGTGAGACGATTTGTCTGCTCGCGCAAAAGACGTAAACGCAAAGATTTCACCTTGCGACGCGTCTTGAACCGTGCCTCCATACGTCCGTGCTTCACCTCGTCAGCCACCTTATAATATGTCTTGCCGTCGGCACTTGCCTCCAATACGGCACCGTGAGGATATTCCTTAGAGTCGTCGAACACCACTGCCACACGTCGTGTCCGAGCCGGACTATCGAGCGTTACGGTGAAGTGCTCGCCCTCAAGGTCGGAATATGGCGTGCAGAAGAATGTGCTCTCGTCGCCGTCGTAGGCATATTCCTTTTCGTAGAACTTCACGCCGGGCATATCGGTATCTATCGTTGCGCCAGCCAGAAGCTTGGCATGGCTCGACTCGGCACGGAATATTGCAGTGGCGTCCAACCGCTCGGCATAGGCAGCATTGCCCGTGCGGGCGAGCAGCGGCAACACAACCGTGTTGAGACGGCTCACAAACTCGTCGTAGCAGCCGCCCCCTCCGGTCCACAACACCTCAGCCAAAGCGCACAGACGAGGATAGAGCATGTGGTCGACATCGGCCTTGGTGCGCACAAACTCAGTCCACAGACACGCCTGACAGCCCTTCACCTGGCTCTGCTGTTCGGCTGGAATACCCTTCAATGGTTGCCATTCGAACACCTTCTTGGTGGAGTTGCGGGCGTAGCCGAAGTCGAAGTAGCACGGATCCTTAGGACACATCACCACCTGCATGCCTCTACCCAGAGCCTTGGCGCTGCGCTCGGCAGCATCGCGCTGCCAAATACAAACCACGTCTGAGGCATCGGCAGCACAGCGGTCGTTTATCTCGTCCCATCCCATCAAACGCTTGCCGTGACGTCGCACTATCTCGCCTGCACGTCGTGTAAAATAGTCTTGCAGCTGATGAAAGTCGGTCATGTGCTCGCTATGATACAGCGCCTGGCAGCGCTTGCACTCCTTCCAGCGCACCGTGCTCACCTCGTCGCCGCCCAGATGAATGTAGCGCGAGGGGAAGATGTCTGCCAACTGCGCCACCACAGCCTCAACAATGTCGTAGACACGAGGATTGCTCACGCACAGCATATTCTCCCATGCACGCTTGCGGTCGTTCTGCAGGCGCTCCTCGGGAAACGGTTCAAACTCGCCACCACGGCACGACAGTTCGGGCATAGAGGCAAGAAGCGCCAAGCAATGGCCCGGCATGTCCACCTCGGGGATTATCTCTACGCCCCGTGCGTAGGCATAAGCCACGAGCGACTTCAGCTCGTCGGGCGTGTAATACTTGTCGGACAGTTCGGGAAAGTCGGGATAATGCGTGCCACGGCGTGCCACTTCAGGAAACCGTTCGAGTGCAAGTCGCCAACCTTGATTGTCGGTGAGGTGCAGATGCAGAATATTAAGACGCAAGAGATTCATTGCGTCTATCAGCGACTGCAATTCGGCTATGGTGCGGAAGTGGCGGCTACAGTCGATCATCAAGCCACGATGCTCAAATCGCGGACTGTCGCTTATCATACATTCTGACAACTGCTTGTCGGGAGCGGCTGCTACAAGCTGAGCCAACTGCGACATACCCCAGTTGACACCCTTGATGCTTGCGGCTCTCACTACGATGTCGGTGTCGTCTATCTGCAACATGTACGCCTCGCCACAGAGATTTGCGTCGTGTTCAATCTTAAGCATAGCGCTGTCGGCATGCGCCAGTGTGAGCTTCACGCCGGTGCGCTGATGCATGAGCGTAGCTACCGATTCGGAAGCATATCGCCACTCGGCAGGCATGCTGAAAGCATACGCCCTACCCGACTGCAACGTGAAAGCACGTGCCGACAATACCGAAAACAGAAACAGTACAAGGCACAACACTAAGTGGCGGAAAAATCTTTGTTGGGTCATTGGAATGGAGTTGTACATTTTATTATGAAATGAAAACACCTTAAATCAGCCGGTTTCTAATCGTATATAAGATACCAGCTAATTTAAGGCATTCACAAAAACTTATTTACTATTTACCAAAATCTGTGATAATTTTACCTGCTATAGGAGTTTCTACTGCATTAGGCACAATCCACATTTTTTCATTGAAGCCATCATTGCCACCATATTGGCGATTGAGTGCTTCCTCAAGATTAGCCTTATTATAGTCAATCTCGTCTTGCGAGTAACGCCAACGTATCGGGAACTTGTTCTGTTCGTCATTTAGATTGGTGCTGGGATTAAGTTCCCAAGCAGGGTATCCAGTACGACGGTGGTCAAACCAGCACTCATAGTCGAGCGACTGGCGGTACGAACCGAGATACTTCTGTGTGATAATCTGTTCCAGTGCACCGTCAAAATTGCTCTTGAGCTGTACATTAGGCTGTGCAAGATACTGGTCGATGTATTCGGCTGTTATCTCTTTGCCATGATTGTAAGTCTCGCCTGCAGGAGTATACTGA
Organism: uncultured Prevotella sp.; assembly: GCA_900550035.1. Classification (GTDB taxonomy): domain Bacteria; phylum Bacteroidota; class Bacteroidia; order Bacteroidales; family Bacteroidaceae; genus Prevotella. The sequence goes on from URQS01000001.1 coordinate 13,801, forward strand.
GCTATGAATTCCATGCTGGCACGTATGCCTTTCTTATAGTACTCCTCAGCACTGCCATTGATCCATCCACGCAAGGCAGCCTCAGCAAGAATGAAGTTCTGCTCCATGTATCCGATACGTGTTATAGGCTCGCCTGCAGGTTCCAGATAACGCTGGTTAGGCTTGCAGTCCATGAGGTCGGCATGAGCAGCATTGTTCACACTTTGGTCAGCAGTAGGATTAAGACCTGGGTAAGCATCCCATGAAGAAGCAGCCACACCTGCATTTGTCTTGCCCACAGCTGGCGAGCAATAGTAGAACAGACGATAGTCGTTGAGATTCTTCAGCGGCTCAATGATGTACGAACTTGTAGCATAGAACGACATATGCTGGTTGTTATAGAGCGGATACTGCTGTCCGGCAGCATCGCTGAACACGAGCATAAAGTTGTCAGCATTGCCGGTAAAGATGTTGCCCGACGACGCGATACGTGCAAAGCGGCTCTTAACGTTAAGGTCGGCAGCATCCGACTGGTCGGCTACCTGCTGCATATTCATGAGCACTTTAAGTTCAAATACGTTGCATGCCTTGCGCCACTTAGCAGGGTCACCGTCGTAGATAGGGTCGCCTTCAAACTTGGCACCGCTTGCAAAGAGCGATTCCGCACTCTCCAAATCTTCCAATATATGGGCAAACACATCGTGCTGGGTGTCATACTTGGGCGTGAAATTGCCACTCTCGCCAGCATTGGAGTCGCTGTAAGGAATGTCGCCAAGCTTCATCGTGATGCCATACAGGCGGTATGCCTTGATGAATTTGGCAAGAGCCTTGTACGAATTCTGTATAGCTTCCGTCTGCGATGATGCTTCCATTATCATCTTCTGGCAGTTGGTGAAGTCGGTATAATCACCAAAACCTACCCGACTGAGCAAGTTGTACTGATTATCTTCTGATGTTCCCTCACACCATACAGTCTGCTTCTGCAACAATCCGTGAAAGATTGAATACTTCTGGCCTCCAATATCTGTAATGTTAAGTATCAGTTTTGTAGCGATCATGGCTGGAGTAACCTTTGATGTGGCATTGTCGTCGGTGTTGTAATCGTCAAACTTGCCAGTACATGAAACCGTTGACATTCCGATTGTGCCCAACGCTGCTACAGTACATATTATATTTCTGAATTTCATAATGCGTCTGGATTAATTAGAATTGAACTTTAATGTTGAAACCGAGGAAACGCTGAGAAGGCGAACTCAAGTCGTCTGAGCTGACATCGGGGTCGGCATACTTGAACTCCTTGGCCCAAAGCAGCATGTTCTGACCGATGAACGACACCGAAGCCGACTTCATACGTGCCCATGCACAAATCTTCTTGGGAAGATCGTAGGTCAATGACAGTTCGCGAATCTTGAAGAACGTTGTAGAACGGTAGTTCTGGAACGCTGCTGCTCCACACCATGGCTCATATCTCTGTATGAAGTTCTGATAAGAAACCACTACATCATTAGGTGCAAACACACGTGTATCTTCCAATATGTTGCCGTCAACGTCATACTTAACTGAGCCTGAAACTATCTTAACGCCCTTTGCTACGAATGTCTTGTTGCCGTTGACAACTTCCTCATAACGCTCCGGTGTGGCACTCTTCGGGTGCGAACCAGAATTCCACATAGCCTGCTCGGTCTTGTTGTAGGCAAGTCCGCCTACGCGACCGTCCACTGCCAGGTTGAGAGTCCAGTCCTTATAACGCAACTGAGTGTTAATGCCCCATATCCAGTCTGGGTTGGCATAGCCTGCAAGTTTCTGATACTTGCTGCGCTGTGGCAGTCCGTTGTAAAGTATCATGTTGCCATCCGGGTCGCGGTCCCAGTCCAGATCGGCCACCCAGTCCCAACGTTTGCCGTTCTGCACCCACTGGTTCTGTGTAGAATATACAGGGTCGATGGTGTTGTAGTAGTAACGGTCAGAAGCCCAGTTGAGGTTTACAGTCCAGTTGAGGTCCTTCTTCTTAATCACGTCAGCACCTACAGCAATCTCAAATCCACGACGTTCCTGCTTCTCGCCATAATTGATGAGCGTGCTTGTAAAACCTGAGGCAGCGCTGACTGTAGCCTTACGTGTATTGTTATACTTCAATGTATTGTAGTAGGCCAAGTCGAAGCGGATGCGGTTGTTCCACACGTTGAACTGTGTACCGATTTCGTATGCTCGCTTTGTCGTAGGCTTCAGCGTAGATGCACGCAGCGAGCTGGGATATGTAGCTGTGTTCATCTTGTTCCATACATTCGACGAAACGCTGTATGCCTGCTGTGTCTCGAAGATGTCAAGGTCATACTTTGTCACAGTCCATGAACCTCTCAACTTCCAGAAAGTGAAGGGCTGGGGCAGATGCAGGAATTCAGACATGATGACACTGCCCGACACTGACGGATAGAAATAAGAACGTGTATCGGCAGGAAGAGTAGAAGACCAGTCGTTACGGCCCGTTACGTCGAGGTAGACAGTGTTGCGCCATGCCACTGACAGACGTCCCCAAAGCGAATTGACACGCTTGCTCTTGTATGAAGACGATGCAGAAACAGGGTCGACTGACGCTTTGAGCGAATAGTATCCTGGCACAGACAGACCATTGTTGGTGTTTGCGCTTACGTCGTCATTGTTATAGTAATATATGGTACTACCCAACATTCCGTCGATGTCAAAGTCGCCAAGCTTCTTATTGGCAGCCAGAATCACGTCGTTGTTGACACTGAAACCAGTTGCTTTGGAAACTCCGTAGTATCCCTTTACGTTGCCATAATAACCGTGTATCTGTCCGATAGGGTTCTTTGTTTCGGTACGGCTGGCGTAGAAATCTACACCGGTACGTGTAGAAATGTTCAACCATGGCAGCAACTCATACTTAGCGTAGGCGTATGTGTTGAGCTTGTCGTAGTCGTTGGAGCGTGTACACTCGTAGGCAAGGAAGTAGGGGTTGTCATAATAATAGTTGTACAGCCAGTTCTGTTTCTGGTTCTCCTTGCCCTCTACCCAGTAGTTGCGATAGTCGCGGATGTCGTAGTTTGAGCCGGTCCACACAATAATATTATATATGTAGCCACCACCGCTATAACCCGAACCGCGGTCGTTGTTGTAGAAACGCTTGTTCCATACAGCACCGCCTTCGAGCGAGAGTTTGCCTATCTTGGCATTGCCGCTGAGCGTGTAGATTATCTTGTGCATATCCTCATTGGGATACTGTCCACGGTTGAAGACGTGGTTGAGCGACGTGCGCACACCACCGTTCTTGCCACGCCAGCCCAAACTGATGTTGTTGTTGGTGACGAATCCCTGCTGAAGGAAGTTGCGGAAGTTGTTCTTACCCTTTGATACAAGCTCTGTTTCCTCCAACTGATATGTAAAAGGATTATACTGCTTGGCTTTGCGACCTATGTCGAGCTTGTCGCCCCATACATAGTCTACAGAGTCGTAGTGGCCACCCGTACCCGAACTGTAGTCGTGCTGTGCCTCTGGAATGGCAAGATAGCCGGCATTGAACATAGTGCTGCTGTTGACTGTTATGTCCAGTCCCTCCTTGCTACCCTTCTTTGTTGTGATGGTGATAACGCCCGAACCGCCACGTGCACCGTAAAGAGCAGATGCAGTAGCACCCTTCAGCACATCGATAGATTCTACGTCGTCGGCATTGATGTCGCGAAGTGATATATTAGAATAAGGTACACCGTCGAGCACAATGAGTGGATTTTCACCACGGATGAGCACCGACGGAGCGTTATTGAACTCGGTAGAGTTCTGTACGTTCAAACCTGCCACCTTACCGGTAAGCGAAGTGCCGAGGTCGACCGACTTGACTGTTGCCAATTCATCGCCCTTCACTTTCTGCACGGCATAACCAAGTGCCTTCTCTTCACGCTTGATACCGAACGCTGTTACTACTACGTCGTCGAGAGTCTTGTTGTCGACATCCATAAAGACTGTCATGTCCGAGCCTCCCTGCGCCTTTACCTCCTTGGTCTGATAGCCGAGGTATGAAATCTGTATAGTAGAACCATTAGGAACTTCAAGCGAATAGCGACCGTCGGCATCAGTTATTGTGCCAGTGGTTGTTCCCTTTACAAGAATGCTGGCACCGATGATAGGGTCGCCGTTCTCGTCCTTGATACAACCCTTTACAGTCTGCTTTTTCTTCTTTCCCTGCTGCTGTGTCTCCTGCTTTGCCTTTCGGCTGGGGTGTATTGTTATGATGCGGTCGGCAATTTCATACTCGCACGACTCGTCGAGCACCTGCTTTAGCACATCACGCAGAGGGGTTTTGTTGAAGTTGGCAGTAACGCGTTTGTTTAGGTTGATGTCGTTGACTATGACCGACATTTTGGTTTGCCTTTCAATTTCGTGCAGCACCGACTTCAGAGGCTGGCTGTTGAAGTTGCGGCTCACCGTTTGTGCCTGCATTGCGGTGGCCATTGCACCAGATAGGGCGATGACGCCGGCAACGCATAGTGATCTGAATTTTGCCATAGATGTTTAAAGTTTTGATTATAGATTGTTGTTTATATTGTTTACGTTTTCATCGTACCCGTTTCGGCTACGATTCTGTTTATCAAGGTCCTGTATTCTGCTTTTTCCGGTCCTGTAATCCATTGATTTTCAGCACTGATTTCGGTTGCTTTCAAAAAGGAGTCCTTTTGGGTGGCAAAACGAGTCCTTTTGCATTGTAAAAGGAGTCCTTTTGGAGTGTAAAAGGGGCCCTTTTGAAGTGCAAAACGAGTCCTTTTGAAAATGGAGGGTTATGCACTGGTGTTATCAAGGCGGTTTTAGGTCCAAATCAAGCGGTTTTTAGGTTCTTTCAATAATATAAACAACTCATAAAGGTTTTACCCAACCATTAAACCAATTTTTTTTAATGTTAAATGTTAAATGTTGAATGTTAAGGTGCGATTGTTTGGTATGTTAAGTGTTGAATGTTGAATGTTAAGTTCGTCCAACATTAGGAGTGATAATATTATAAATTCAAGTCAGTGAGTTAATTGGCAAAGCAAACTGTAGGAGGCTATGGCGTCCCCGCCATAGCCTGAGCAGTTAGTTAGTGCATTCTTGTTATAGATAATATGCGCTGCCTGCTTGCCCAGACTATGGCGAGGACGCCATAGCCTCCTACAATATGATTATTGCTCTATTACGATATTGTGTCCGTCGCGCTGCACCTTAACGTCAAGCGTGCGCTTGAGGGCTGCCATAACTTCGTCGATGGTCTCGTTGTTGACGAGCGAGATGTATAGTCGGCGCGAGGCGAGGCTGCTGTCGGCTATGTGTATGCTCACGTTGTAGCGGCGCTCGATGATGGGGCGCAACTGGGCGAGCGTTATGTCGTCGCAGTCGATGTTGCCTTGCTTCCATCCGCTGCTTGTCTTGGTGGCGCGTGAGCATTGCATCTGGTGTGTGAGACGATTGAGCGAGGCACGCTCGCCGGGCTTCAGCACGTAGCAGGAGTCGCCGTAAGCGATGGCAACGCTGCCCTTGAGGACGTCGTGGTGACGTAGTTGTCGGTGGGGTATGCCGAAACGTAGAATCGGGTGCCCCTCACTTCTACGTCATATCCGTCGGTGTGCACCGTGAAGCGGTCGCCGTCGCGACGTGCTACGTCAAAATAAGCCTCGCCCTGCAGCTCTACACGGCGGTCATTGGTGCTGAAACGGCTGGAATAGCGAAGCGTTGAGCCGGCATTGAGCGTAACGCGCGAGCCGTCGGGTAGCAGCGTTGTGGCTGTGCTGCCGTAGGGTGCCGAGCACGTGAAGTACTGTTCGGGTGCGGTGAGGCGGCCTATGTAGGTGCCGATGCCGAACACGAAGGCTATGAGTGAGGCTGCGCATGCCACGATTGCGGCAATGCGCCACGTGTGCAAGCGGTGTCGACGGGTGGCTGTGGCGCTGAGGCGTGATGTCAATTGCTGGTAGGCGACTTCGGTGGCAGGGCTTGGCGTGTACGCTGAGAGCCACTCCTGCTCCCAGGCATGCAGCTGTGCCGTAGCGCCGGGGATGTGGGTTATGTATTCCGTGAGGCGCTGCTCGTCGTCGTCGGATATTGTGCCGTCGAAGTAGCGGCAGGCAAGCTGGCGTGCCTCTTCGGCGGTTATATATATATTATTGTGCATAAGTGGAGTTTAAAGGGTTTGTCATAACTATGTAACAACTGAAACATCGTCTGCCCAACCTTCATCGGCTGTTAAATGACGGGATTGTGCAAGACAGCTTGCTGTGCGTGCTCCAGGCAGAGCATGAGGCAGAGCGCAAGGCTTGTGCCGTACTTTTGGGCGAGCTGGGCGGCAATGGTCTTGAGCGCCCTGGATATGTGCTTCTCGACGGCGGTGGTGGATATACCTAACTGCTGGGCTATCTCGCGGTTCTTGAGCGATTCGTAGCGCGACATGCGGAATATGTCGGCTGTGCGCTGTGGCAGCGTGTCGAGGGCACGGTCAATGCTGTGCTGCAGTTCGTCGTAGAGCAACTGATGGTCGGCGGCGCCCAGGAAGTCGGCGTTGTAGAGCGGTTCGGTGTCGGCTACTGACTGCGCCTGACGTGCATAGCCTTCAACTATGGCGCTATGCTTGAGGCTGTTGAGACACTCGTTGCGCAGCATTGTGTAGAGCATCGACTGCAAAGAGCCGCCTACAAGCGCTGAGCGACGCTCCCACAGTCGCATGAAGCACGTCTGCACAGCATCGCTTGCGGCGGCTTCATCGGCAATATATTTGCACGCAAAGCGGCTCAGACGCGGATAAAAGCGCCTGAAAAGCGTGCCGAAAGCCTCCTCGCTGCCCTCGCGGAGGGCCTGGAAAATGTCATCGTCGGATAGGTCGTGATTCATGTTTATTTTATTTATTTTTGCCAAAAGTAATATATTTTTCCCTATAGGTTGTCTTTTTAGGAAAGAAAATTGGGCGTTTCGGATAAAATATTATTGACAAGCCAATATACATATCATAACTCTCAACTCTCCACTCTCAATTCTCAACTGAAAAAACTTGTAGTTTTATTAATAATTTTGTAGCTTTGCATTATTGTAATGGCCATTAAATTAATGGCGGTTAAATTAAAATCAAACGCTTGCATTATGAAATTCTACGACAGAGAGAAAGAAATTGAGATATTGCGTCGCAATTGGGTGAGGAGCGAACGGGAGTCGCTCTTCACGGTGATGATGGGTCGTCGGCGTATTGGCAAGACTGCCCTGCTGCTGCGCACGCAGAACGAGCAGCGCATGCTCTACCTGTATGTGTCGAAAGACAATGAGCACGTGCTTGTAGAGAAATTTCAGCGTATGGCTGCCGAGAGCATAGGGTTGCAGATATACGGACGTATGGAGACGTTCGCGCAATTCTTTGAGGCACTGATGCAATACGGACGCGACAACCACTTCACCCTTGTGCTCGACGAGTTTCAGAATCTGCTGAAGATAAACCCTGCCATACCCAGTCATATACAGGATATATGGGATCGCTACCACAATTCTACACATGTCAATCTTATAGCCTGCGGTAGTATATTCAGCATGATGCACAAGATTTTTGACAACGACGACGAACCGCTTTATGGTCGCAAGGATTGCGAGATAAGGCTGCGTCCGTTCCGCATAGCTGTAATGAAAGAGATACTGCACGACCATAATCCGGAATACACTCCTGACGACTTGTTGTGTCTGTATATGCTTACTGGCGGTGTGGCAAAATACATAGGTCAGCTTATGGATGTCGGTGCAACTACTAAGGACAACATGCTCGAATGGGTGACAGCAGTGGGCAGTCCGTTCCTTAGCGAGGGCACAGAGCTGATTATGGCTGAGTTTGGCAGAGACTACTCCAACTATCTGAGCATTCTGCAACTGATAGCCGGAGGCATGACTGTACAGAACCAGATAGACAACATCATAGGCAAGAATACGGGCACCTATCTCAAGAATCTGCACGAAGACTACAACTATATCAATCGTCTGCAGCCTATGTTCAGCAAGCAGGGCAACCGCAACATACGCTGGTCGATAGACGATTGTTTCTTCCGCTTCTGGTTTCGCTTCATTCTGCCCAACCAAAACCTCATAGAGATGGAGCGCAACGACCTGCTGCTCGAAATCGTCAAGCGCGACTACTGCGACTACACCGGACTTGTCCTCGAACAGTATTTCCGCCAACGCATTGCCGAGGAAGACCGCGTCACAGCCGTTGGCAATTACTGGGACCGCCAAGGCAATAATGAGATTGACGTGATAGCACTCAACGACATTGACCGTACCGCACTTGTGGCTGAGGTGAAACGCAACCCTGAGAGATACAAGGAACATGTGCTGCAAGAGAAATATGACACCATACGACGCGAGTTTGCCAAGTATAAGGAAGTGAAACTTATTGGCCTTTCGATGCAGGATATGTAGGCTGTAAGCCTCGCCCGACAATACAATATTTGCATTTCTAACCGCTCAAAACTATCAACTGAACGTACGAGGAAATCTTTAGCTCGAAATTCGTGAGTTTTGAGCGGTTAGAGCTTACTTTCTTTTAGTCAATGCGTTATGGTTTTCAGAGCCGAAAATTGCAATGACAGACAACGTAAAAACTCTACATTTTGTTGCAAAAGGACTACATTTGCCCTCCAACTGTAGTCCTTTTACCTTTCAAAACGACTACAGTTGCATAGCAAATGTAGTCCATTTGCACATCAAAGAAGCCTTAATTGAAGAGTAGGGGAGTGTTTTACTCCACAAAACCCTTCAATTAAGGCTTCCCGATTCTCTAGAATCAATTTTTTGTTTGTAACACTTTTTTACTGCCAGTACGATATTTCGCTATATCGAATTAGGAATTAGGAGTTACGAATTACGAATTGGTTGCCTGCGGCAATTTTGAATTTTGAGTTTTGAATTTTGAATTTTTCTCGGCTGCGCCTGCGATTTTGAATTGTTCAATTTTGAGTTTATACAATTTCGTAATTGGCAATATAAGTAACAGTTCAGTATCTCCAATATACATTTTATATCTGTTAATGTCCATAACCAATGACATACCCACATCAGGGTCGTTTGCGTGATATGCCATTGCTTGAGTCACAACAAAATCTTTTATTGATTGAGTATTAACGAATTAAGAATAACAAAGAAGATAACTGCTAACGATTTAGAAACGAGCTATATTCTTTTTCTTTCACAACTTTGCAATATACAAAGAACGCTTTGATTTTGTGTGCAAAGATAAGTCTAATTTTTGAAAAACCGATAAATTCTGAGTCTCTTTTGTGGTTTTTAAAGAAATTATCATGCTTCCTTATGGTGAATTATTTTCATTTGTTTGCTAAAATACTATAGGATTTAGACGTAAACTCACGCTTTATGGAATATTATATGTATCTTTGCAGAAGAAAGGCTGCGGCTTGGCAATTGAAGCAAGCTTCATTGCGCTCGCCTTGCACTTTCTTTGCATATCGAAATACTTAAAATATGGCAAATCGTGATTTGAACAGGCTGAAAGTTGTGCTGGCAGAGAAAAAACGGACTAACCGTTGGCTGGCAGAACAACTCGGAAAAGACCAAACCACCATATCTAAATGGTGTACTAATTCAAGTCAACCAGACTTGGCAAGTCTGATGATGACTGCAAAAGTGTTGAATGTAGAATTGACCGACTTGGTTCGGTTCGAGGAATTTAAAAATGATGGAACAGAATAAGAAAGAATTGCTCATGGAGCAAGTTAATAAAATAGAAGATGTACTTAATGTTCTCCGTACTCAGTTCGGAGGGAATTATCAAGATGAGATTAACTTCTTGGAAATTGTTAAAGGCAATTTGTCAAATAGCTAAAGGATAAAGTTATGGCATTACCTAAATTTCAAGATTTCTTATATCCGTTTCTAAAAAAATTAGAAGACGGTAAAGATGTGACCTCAAAAGAAATGAAATCATTTCTTATTGAGCATTTTGGATTGACACCAGAAGACAGTGCCTTAAAAACAAAAAGTGGGAAAACCATCCAGTTTGAGGACAGATGTAGTTGGACACGTCAATGGTTGCGTCGTGCTTTATTGATAACGCTTCCCCAAAGAGGCATGTACAGGATTACTGATAGAGGTAAGGATTATTTGAAAAACCATACATCTCTGAAAGAATCCGATTTGTTGGAATATCCCGAATACGCAGAATATGCAGGTAAATCTCCAAAGAGTAGTGGCTCTGTCCATATAAAATCCAAGAGTACTGATACAACGAATTCGATGCCAACACCGACAGAACAATTAGAATCAGCTTATCAGATAATAGTGAAAGACCTCGCTGCAGATTTATTGCAAAAGGTTTTAGAACAATCTCCAAAGCGGTTTGAGCAAATAGTTGTTGACCTCATGCTTGCTATGGGGTATGGTGGCTCATTGGATGACGCAGGAATGGTTACAAAATTTTCTCATGACGATGGAATAGATGGTATAATCAAAGAAGATAAACTTGGATTAGATAAGATTTATATCCAAGCTAAACGTTATGCTATCGGGAATACCATCGGGAAACCAGATATTCACGCTTTTGCAGGAGCTCTTGATGAAAAGAAAGCAAATAAAGGTGTTTTTATAACAACAAGTAGATTTAGTAGTGAAGCGCGCAAGTATGCAGAAGAAAAGGCAAGCAAGAAGATTGTGCTTATTGATGGTGAGGAACTTGCACGCTATATGATAGAATATAACATTGGTGTCAGTACAAGGCGAACTTTTGTAGTCAAACGTATAGACTCCGACTATTTTGAGGGTGATGAAAATGATGTATAAGTTTGTGGATTTATTTGCAGGTTGTGGAGGCCTTAGTTTGGGACTTCAGCAAGCTGGTTTTTCCCCATGGTTTGTTAATGAAATCGTGGAGCAATTCTGTAATACATATAAGTTTAATCATAATTTAAGTGATGAGCATTATTTTGTTGGGGATATAGCAGAACTAAACTTGCATTTAGATGAATACAAAGAAATACTATCGGACATTACGTTAGTTTGTGGAGGGCCACCATGCCAAGGCTTTTCCATGGCAAATCGCCAAAGGATATTAGATGATCCAAGGAACTCTTTGTATAAGCAGTATCTGATATTTCTTAAAAATGTGCGCCCAAAATTCTTTGTAATGGAGAATGTAAAAGGTATGATGAATAAGATAGAGGAAATTAAACAGAATTTCAAGGAATATCTTGGTGAAGAATACCAATTTGATTATGCTCTCTTCAAAGCACAGGATTATGGCGTACCACAAAATAGAGAACGTTTTATAATGATTGGTAACCGAGTAGGTGTATCACCACATTTGATTTTTGAGGAAATTTACAAACATAAGCGCAAGCCGTTTGTATTGAAAGATGCCTTGGAAGGTCTACCACATCTAATTGCGAAGAAAGAAAAGGGGTCAAAAGGCATAGAGTGTGCAGAGTCAGGGTTTACTGAATGTGATTTTACATATATCCATAACGATTTCTATAAGTTTATCAATGGAGACAGAGAAATAACAAAACTCTACAATCACAAGAATCGGTACAATAACGAGCGTGATATAGAAATATACCGTCGTTTACCGCAAGGTGCGAACTCCTTACATGAGTCAATTGCAGACATAATGCCATACAAAAGAAGAAACGACATATTTAAGGATAAGTATTTCAAGTTAGATGAAACTCAAATTTGTAAGACGATTACTTCACACATGAAATTTGACTGCAATATGTACATTCATCCTTGGGATGCAAGGGGGTTAAGCCCTCGTGAAGCAGCACGTATTCAGACGTTTCCTGACGATTATGTGATAACTGGTTCCCAAAACATGTGGTATGCGCAAGTCGGCAATGCAGTTCCAGTAAAACTTGCCAAAGCCATTGGCGATGGCATCATGAAATTTATGAAATGAGACATCTTGAATTATTTGCTGGTATAGGTGGCTTCAGAAGGGCAATGGATCTTCTGACCCAAGACCATATAATGAATTTTCACTGCATTGGTTATTCTGAGATAGATGCCAAAGCCGTGAAGACGTATTGTGCCAACTTTCATCCTGAAGCTGATGGAGAAGTGGCGTTGGGAGATATAGTTGAGTTTACCAGTAATGTGGACAACATAACCAATCTTCCAGACTTCGATTTGTTAACAGGTGGTTTTCCATGTCAGACATTTAGTATGATGGGAAAACAAGCAGGCTTTAATGAAGATAGAGGTCAGATGTTTTTCCGTATATTAGACATTCTTAGAGAACGAAGACCACGATACGTATTGCTCGAAAATGTCAAGAATCTCAAGAATCATGACAAAGGAAGAACATATACGAGAATAAGAGAAGAATTGGAGGCATTGGGATATAGTGTGTTTACAGATATCTTCAATACCGCCAAGTTTCATCTGCCACAAACTCGTAACAGACTCTTGATATTTGCCACGACAGAACCAGTACCAAACAATTTTGAGGATATGTTCACTTGCGAGAATGTCGCAGATACCTTTGAAGTTGTTTATGAGAGGCTAAGTACAAGTAATTATGCAACAGTAAATGATTTACTTTTGGAAGAAGTAGACCAGAAGTATTTCTTGTCTGAGAGAATAAAACCTACCATTTTGGCTGATGGCTCGGCAAATTTCAAGTCTCGCTCAGACATAAACATGAGTATCGCCAGACCATTGACTGCCACGATGCATAAAATGCACAGGGCTTGTCAAGATAATTATTACAGCCAGGATTTTATTGAATCTCATGGGGCGGCAAATCCTGTGAAAACTATGACAAAAGAGGAATTGTCTCAACTGCCTATCCGTAAGCTAACACCAGAAGAAGCGTTCATGCTGCAAGGATTCCCTGCTGCATTTGCGCTTAATGGACGCAATGCAGGAGTTGCAGATGGCTCTCTTTACAAGCAAGCGGGTAATGCGGTAAGCGTAAATACGATTTATGCTACTCTTTACTTCTTAATAACAAACAATATAATTCATGAATAAAATGTTTTTCTTCTTTTTCGATATTGAAAAGCGTATAGGCTTAAAGAAATTAAGCAGCGCAGATTTGGGCACAAAAGGTACAAGCAATCAAACCCACATAGGACTCTACAAAGATGTATTTCAATTCTTGGGTGACAATGTTGTTACAACAGCAATGCTTGTCTATGGTGACTATTGCCAAATGTTGGATTGCTATTTTGATAGAATTGAAAACCCCGACGGATCTCACAGAAGCCCTAAGATAAGGATGGGGAAAAAGAAAGAGGACTCTGTTGCTTCCAAGATTAGAGAATTTGCCTTGACAGATGTCAATGCGGATTGGTATCTTGTTTGGTCTGGACTAGAAAATAAGGACTTGGTGTTTTGGCTTATCAATAGTAAGTCAGTTGATTTCAATGTAATAAAAGACTTGGTTGGCTCAAAAACTCGCGTCATCACAGATGAAGACAAGGTGTATGCCAGTCTAAAGAACATAATGGTAAACAAGATAAACCAGTCAAGTGTCAATATACAGAAAGAGATAGAAATTATCTCACAAACAGGGGAGCAAAGCAAGAAATACAAGCCTTTTGATTTGGAAAAGGCAAAGAGAAACATGGCTTTAGTTGGCAAGAGAGGTGAGGAACTTGTAAACGAATACCTTGAACAACTGAAGAACTTGCATCAAGTAGAGTCATTTGAATGGATGAATAAAAGTAGAGAATCGGGATTGCCATACGATTTTATACTGAATGAAAAGCAGTATATAGATGTGAAGTCAACAAGATTTGATTTCTCACAAAATATTGTATTCAGTAATCAAGAGGTAGGTTTTGTAAATCAGCAAAAATCTGATTTTGATTATTCCGTATATCGTGTTTTCGACATTACTGAAGCAAATGCAAATCTGAAGATTTGTACGCAATGTATGCCGTATATGGAGCAACTTAACAAGAATGTGCAGACGTTTAATCAGGCAATAATACAAAGCAAAACACGATTGTTAGGGTTGAATGTCGCAGTATCTCCAACAGATTGCTTCGGAAACATACAGGACATTATAAGATTGTAAAGTATGGAAGAAATTGTAAAGCATATAAACGATACAAATGCTAGTTACCGTCAGCCAAATGCTGGTGATGCCAAGAATACAGATTTATTCTTGGATAATGAGCATTATTCTTTGTTTAAAGATAGCGGAGAGCAAATTATTGTTAGATATGATAAAGAAAATCTAACCAAGGCAATTTTGTTTATTGCATCTATCTTGCCAAGAAAATTTGACCAATCAGCGACACATGAGTTGGTCAAGTTTTCAAAAGAGTTTGTGCTTGACCAATTAGCGATTATTGATGCACTGTTCACTGAAGACGGCAGGTCTGTAAATACATTTACGCAAGTGTGGAATGCTCGTAAGGATGTTCCACAAAAAAATGGGAAGATAGATAAACGTTTCTATTTCAATGGACTATTAAAGGATGTTCTCTATACAGATTACACCGGTGTTCAGCGTAAGACAAAATTCACAATAAGGAATTATTTTGCAGGAGGATATTCCGACCTGCATATTATCAAAGCTGATGATGGAATATTTGACATACGCATATCCAATGCCAATGTTCCAACATACGACAATAAGGAAGATGGACTTGAAGATAAGGTATCAATAAATACTTGCACATCAAACGATTACCGCCCCTACATCACCGCTATCAAGTCAAAGCCATTCCTTCTGCTTGCTGGCATCTCTGGTACAGGCAAGAGCCGTATCGTGAGAGAGTTGGCAAGAGCTTGTTGGGAAGAAGGATCAGAAGAGTACAATGCACAGAAACCGAAGAACTTCCAAATGGTGCAGGTGAAGCCTAATTGGCACGACTCAAGCGACTTGATAGGCTATGTAAGCCGAGTGAGTGGCAAGGCCGAGTATGTGGCAGGCGATTTTCTCCGCTTTGTTGCCAAGGCATGGGAAGATAAGGACACACCCTATTTCCTTTGCTTGGATGAAATGAATCTTGCACCTGTAGAGCAGTATTTCGCAGAATACCTCAGTGTTATAGAGTCGCGCAAGAGCCACGAGGACGGCACTGTGACAACCGACCCTATACTTGAAAAGGTGGACGAGGAATGGTATTTCAACCTGACAGCTTCGCTGACGACAGACGAGAATGTGAGAAAGCAGTTCAACGAAAGCGGAATTAGTATTCCGCAGAACCTTATCGTTGTCGGCACAGTTAATATGGACGAAACGACATTCTCATTCTCTCGTAAGGTGCTCGACCGTGCCATGACCATAGAGATGAATGAAGTGGACCTGCACGGTGGACTGACAGAGCGTAATGAAGAGATTGGCAAGTTGGGCAAGGCTGAATTGATAGGCGATGCCGTGGAAGGTGTGGATGTATATGCCGACAACAAGGATGTCTGCGAGAAGGCGCTGACTTATCTTGATGCAGTAAATGCTGTACTGAACGGCACTCCATTCAAGGTTGCCTACCGAACACGCAACGAGTTTCTGCTGTATGTGGTAAATAATCTTCCTTACAACAAGGATGAGAATGATACAGAATTGGAACAAGGATATGTCATAGCGCGTGCCTTGGACGAGATAACGAGCATGAAAGTATTGTCACGCATAGAGGGTGATGACACTAAGGTAAGCGATGCGTTTATCGACCGACTGAGCAAGACCATTGATGATGGACTAAAGGCGGTATCGGGCGAAGAACATGCCATAACCTCAATATCCTTGGCGAAGCTGAAGGAGATGAAGGCTAAACTTGCATCGGGATATACAAGTTTTTGGAGTTAAAAAGACATAGGGCGATATGGAACTATTGACGATTGAGCACATAGATTTTACAATGATTGTCGAATGTAGCAAGTTCGACAGGATTTGGAGCAAGGCCAAGAGTAATGTGGGGGAAGACAATCTGCTTTCCACTTACTCATGGTCGGAAGGAGTTATGTCCGTAAAACGCACTTTCGAAAATGGCACAGACATCTGCATAGAACAAGGAGTTCCTGCTCCTGCCGTATTCTTCGACAATGCCGACTATCCCATTTGGATAGAATTTGGAAGCCATGTAAAGAATGCCCAATTTGGTTCCATACTACAAAACGACAACGACCGTTTCTCTTTTCGCCGACATATCTTGGCTGGTTTCATCAACTACAAGAATGAGATAGGACGGAGTGAGATACAGCTCATATACAACACTGACAAGGAGACAAAAACATTCCGTTTCGGCTTTGAGGTGCTCAGCACCAAGCTCGATTATCATGAGCATTGGCGTGCCATCGTGGAGGACATTGAGCGTGAGTACCGTATGCTGTCGCTCGACTATATGCGCCGCACGTTTCATGGCTTTTCTCCCGACACAAAGGGCGAACACCCCGACATAATATGGTGGAGTGTGTTTCAAGGCGAACAGCAGAAGTTCATAAAGGCTTGCAAGAACATTATCGATCGTCCTCGCCATCGCTTGCATGGCGAGGAAACGTATGTTAGGGCAGACAAACTGAAGCAGACACCCCACGACATAGAGAACCGCCTTGCAGAACATCGCAAGGAGGCAGCCCACCTCTACCGAATAGAACAGCAGATACAGTCGAACGACACGCAGGAAAACCGTTTTCTTAAGTTTGCCTTGCAACAGATTGGCAAGCGATATGAGGAACTGCGCCAGCGCATAGAGACCATAAAGACGGCTTCTGACATGATGAAGGCTACTATGCTCGGTACCTCCAACACTCTGAGACGACTGCAACGGCATCCTTTCTTTCGCACGGTAGGTAGATTCAAGGGAATGAGCCAAGAGAGCATGGTGCTGCAAAAGGCTACAGGCTATAGCCAGGTGTACCGCACATGGAATCTGCTGCGACGTGCCTATTCGCTCAATGACGGTCTGTACCGCTTGCAGACAAAAGACATAGCGACACTCTACGAGATATGGTGTTTCATAGAGGTGAGCCACATCGTAAAGGAACAGTTGCACCTGGATGATGCGGATGTGGAACACCGCAATCGTATGGAGATGAATGGTGTGTTCTCATGGGAACTCGGTAAGGGCGAGCACTCACGTATTCTATTCCGCAAGGATGGTGTGGAATTGGCAGAACTTGTGTACAACCCTAAGAACACTGAGGCTGAGAACGACAGCGTGGGACTTAAAGATGTGGTTGTGCCAACTGTCCCACAAAAGCCGGACATCGTGCTGCAGCTCACCAAGAACGACTTGCTGCAAGGCATGAAGATGACATATTTGTTTGATGCCAAGTATCGCATTGACGGCAGGGAGCAAGGCGTGGATGTGCCGCCAGAGGATGCCATCAACCAGATGCACCGCTACCGTGATGCCATCTACTATCGTGACTATGACGCCAATGCCTTGAAGAAGGAGGTAATAGGCGGATATATTCTCTTTCCTGGTGACGGAGAGCCAAATGATGTAGCTGTGTCAAAGTTCTACAAGACGATAAAGGAGGTGAATATCGGTGCTTTTCCACTTCGCCCGAAAGACACGGAAAACAGAAAGCTATTGGAACAGTTTATCGAAGAACTGATTCACACCAAGTCATACGAGACAATATCCCATGTCATTCCTCAGAAAGGCGCATACGTGGAAGTTGGCAACCGTGTGCTTATCGGGTTAGTGAAGGAAGACAATACGCAATATCAGAAGTTCATGGACGGAACGGCAACTTTGTACTACACAGGCAAGCAGTTTCCAACAACTATCGCCCTGCAGGACCTCCACTTCTTTATGCCTTACATCAAAGGGCATGGAGTGCGTGATGTGTATGAGATAGTTAAAGTACGAACCATTACGAGCAAAGAGGCAAAGCAAATGGATAGGGACGATGCGGAAAGCAAGGCTCTGCGCTTGGCTTTTGAACTGCGGTATGTGCGTAAGCAATATGCAGATTTTCATTCTGTTGATGCAAGTAAATGGATAGGCTACACGTTTATTGATACGACTTTTGATAGGTTGGATGAATGTGTGGTGATTAATAAATAATAAAACATATAAAATATGCCAAAAAGAAAAATTAGTTTTAATTATTTGTTTCTAAAAGTTGGAGATTTAGGACAACCTATAGAGAGTGCTTTAAATAAAGTACTTAACTACATTATATCTAAAGATAAAGTAAATAGAAAACAAGATGTCAATAATGACAAATTTGCTTTTCTGGATAGCTTTGACTATGATACGACAAGTCAATATCATACAATGCAACTTCTTTTTAAAAGTGCAAAGCACAGCTATCGTGCTCCTCTCCTTGATAAAAATACAGCAGAAGCAAGAGAAAATCCTAAAACAATGAGTGAGGGGGAACAAATGAAAACGCACCTCCTTATAAAAATTAAGGATGGAGATGCTATTTTGTTCTTGGAAACTGGCAATAGTATGCTTACTTGCTTGAATATTATAAATTATCTGAACCAAGCTTTGTTGTTATATAATTCTCAATTTGATGAAGATGAAGAAAATAGAATTGAGGGAAAATTTTCTTTTGATATGATTGCACGTGACGATTTTCAAGAAGTTCTTCAAGGTATGGATCGGGTTTTATGTGCAGAAGTGTTTGTTGATAAATCTGTTTTGGGTTCTGAAGTCCTAAATTTTTCAAATTCATCAGAGCAAGTAAAGGAAAACGTATTGCTTACAATAAAAGCAGAACGCAAAAAGAGTATAAAAGACACATTGTATGATATTGTCAATAAATTCAATGGTGCTCATTCTCAAATTAGAAGAATACGTGTAAGAGGCAAAAATATGAATGGGAATGCTAGTGTTATAGATACAGATTTCATAGTGAAAAAAGAGTTTATTGAAGTACAGCAAGATTCAGATACAGGAGAGTACAATTCTGCAAATGTGTTTTCTCAGCTGTTAGCACTGTCAAACGAATATTAGTATGTGGTGTGAGTTTCTATACGTTATATTAGCCTATTTTGAGGCGTTAAAGAAAAATGAGACAATATATGATATATTGACTCCTGCAATAATAGCATTTGCAAGTTTCATCTATACAATTCTTTCTCATTACGACACCATACAAATAGACTTCATAAACGAGGTTATGCCATTTGTTGGAACATTATTAGGTTTTACTCTTGCAGCGTTAACCCTTCTTTTGTCAAATACTAGAATTGAAGGGAAAACGAGGAATTTTCCTACT
This sequence comes from uncultured Prevotella sp., assembly GCA_900550035.1. GTDB lineage: Bacteria > Bacteroidota > Bacteroidia > Bacteroidales > Bacteroidaceae > Prevotella. The sequence goes on from URQS01000001.1 coordinate 32,929, forward strand.
AAAAGAGAAATTCATGGCAATACCATAACTATGTATGAATTCTTGGTTGTTTTATTTTCGTATTTGATAGTCTTTGAGTCAATTCTTTGCATTCTATATTATGCAGCATATTTATTTCCTATAAAAATAAATGGAGTTGTAGTGCAAGTATGTAACACCATATTTATTGGAGGTATTTTCCATATATTGTTCTTAACATTACGAATTGCCTCTAATCTGTATCATATAATAATTCGGAGATAATTATAATGGATATACTCTATCTAATAGGCGAAGCAACTGCCTACGACAAGAAACAACAACTCGAAGTCAAACGACCTAAGAGTTGGCTAAAAAGTGTTTCTGCCTTTGCCAATGGCGAGGGCGGAACATTGGTGTTTGGTATCAGTGACGATGACCAAGTGGTAGGACTTGCTGATGCTGAAAGTGATGCGGAGAGAATAAGTGAGGAGATAAAGGCCAAACTTGACCCTATACCTGCAGTCAACCTCGAATTTAAGGAAGTGGATGGAAAGAAGCTTGTGTTGCTTCATGTCTATAAAGGACAAGAGACACCATATTATTATATAGGTGACAAGCAACGATTGGCATTTGTGAGAGTCGGTAACGAGTCGGTGGTAGCTGACAGACTTCAATTGAAAAGCCTTGTTATGAGAGGTACAGGTCGTTCGTTCGATGCTATTCCTTCGCCATACAAGTTTGAGGATATGTCTTTCTCCAAGCTCAAATCTGTTCATTTCAAGCGACTTAATCAATCGTTTGATGATAGCGATTTCGTTTCATGGGGAATAGTTGACAATGATGGAAAACTGACCAATGCTGGGGCATTGTTGGCAGACGATTCTCCTATACGCCATTCTCGTATCTTCTGCACACGTTGGAATGGACTTGACATGACGAGTGGTTTGGGTGAAGCTTTGGATGATGCAGAATTGGAAGGTAGTGTCATCAGTCAATTGCAAGATGCTGTTGCTTTTGTGAGAAATAACTCTCACAGAAGATGGTGGAAAGAAGCTGAATATCGAGAAGAGCTGCCAGATTATCCAGAGCGTGCCGTAACTGAAGTGATATGTAACGCCATTATTCATCGTGATTACATGGAGCTTGGCAGTGAAATACATATAGACATGTATGACGACCGCATGGAAGTGTATTCTCCTGGTGGCATGTTTGATGGGCGATTGATACAACAATTAAATCCACTGACTGTACCATCGAAACGTCGCAACCCTTTACTTGCAGACTTTTTCCATCGCTTGAAACTCATGGAGCGTAGAGGCAGTGGAATGAAGAAGATTATTGGTGAATATAAGCGTTTTGAAAACTTGGAAAATTATCATGCACCAGAGTTCAGTTCCAATGCGACAGAATTTCACGTTACTCTATGGAACCTCAATTATGGGGTTGATGTCGTAAAAGACAACCCTCATGTCATAAAAGAGGCAAATGATGTCGTAAAAGATGTCGTAAAAGAGACGGATGATGTCGTAAAAGGAAAAGCAAATGTCACAAAAGAATTTGCAAAAGCACAGCGACAAATCTATAAGTTAATTTCGCAGATGCCACAGATCAGTGCTACCCAAATGTCGGAAAACATGGGGATTTCTTTACGACAAGTACAAAGATACCTCAAACAGCTTTCCGACCAAAACCTAATTGTAAGAGAAGGAGGTCGCAAAAATGGCGTTTGGAAAATTTTGGATGAGGAATACGAAGGCTTCTTCAAAAGAATATAGACGATAAAGACAGGTGGCTATATCCATAATAATGGGTTAGCCACCTGCTATTGTTAAAAGTCAATTTATATCTTTTTGACTTTTGACTCCCTCCAGTTAAATATTAATCAAATAACTCCGGAAAGAGGGGACAATCGAGTTCTTTAGCATTATTGAAATCAGTCCTTTCGAAGAGATCAACGAGTGGTGTCTTATCCATAAGAGAAATGCTTAGAATCTGAAGAGCATATGGCATCTTTAATGCAGTCCGTTATACAATAGTAAAATATATTTTACATCTGATTATAATCTTCTTGTAGTATATTTTGACTATATTGCCAACTCAAAGATGTTGCAAATATATATAAAAAAGACCATAAATAAAAAGGTGTTGCAAGAAAAAGTTTCAAAAGGTTGTAAAATATTTGGTTTCTGTTTCTCTTTGTTATATTTTTTGTAAAAATATCCATGATGCAGTCTTTTCCACAAATGGTCTGCTTTTACCGTTCCCATATGAATATAATTTCAATAATTTGATTTCTTATAACAAACTATGAGATTTTGTGCTCTCAAGTCTTAAACCTTATGCATTTCTTCAAAAATATGGTTTCCTCAAAATCTTTTTAAGCAAAACGTACCGAATTCTCAAAATCTTTTCATGCAAAATGTATCGAATTCTCAAAATCTTTTGGCTTTTCACTCGTTCTGGCAGTATTGTTTGATATGCAAATTTAATCAAAAATATGGTTACTATCAATAAAAGATTTTGAGAAGACTATAATTTTGATTAATTTCGCACCGCAAAATATTACAAATTGAAAGAAAAATAGAACAAATGTTGACAACAGAATTATTCTTTTTGGTTGGCTTTGTAGTGTTTATAGCAGCCATATTGGTATTGGACATGCTTGTAATCGACCGCAAGGCGCACGTAGTGTCTATTAAGGAAGCCGGAACATGGACGGCAGTATGGATAGTCCTGGCACTTGCCTTCGCCATATTCCTGTATTTTCATGGTGACATGGTGCATGGCATACAGAACTTCAACGACCTACAGGCGGTTTCGACACGCTATGCTTCGCATCTGAAGCTCAATCCCGACGACTTTGAGGCGAGTCTGCAGCAGTATCGCCACTACATGACAATATCATATATATCGGGTTATCTGATAGAGAAGACGCTGTCGGTAGACAACCTCTTCGTGATGATGATGATATTCGCATCGTTCGGCATCGACAAGAAGGAGTATCAGCATGCGCTCAACTGGGGCATTCTGGGAGCCATCGTGCTGCGCTTCGTCTTCATCTTTGCCGGTGCTGCCCTCATCAGCCGTTTCGAGTGGATATTGCTCGTGTTCGGTGTGTTCCTGCTGTACAGCGGCGTAAAGATGTTCTTGGACCGCAACAAGAAGGAAGAGATAAACGCCATGAACCATCCCGTGGTGCGATTCCTCAACAAGCACTTCCACCTTACTCCGCTTGTGCTCACCGTAATCTTCATAGAGTTCTGCGACCTGATATTCGCATTCGACAGCATTCCTGCTGTGTTCTCCGTGACGCTCGACCCCTACGTAGTGTTCTTCTCCAACATCTTCGCCATTCTCGGCTTGCGTGCCCTCTTCTTCCTGCTTGCTGCCATAGCCGACAAGTTCCGCTATCTGAAGGTAGGCGTGAGCGTGTTGTTGGTGTTCATCGGTGTGAAGATGCTCATACACGAATACATAGAGATTGGAGCCATCAGCTCGCTCGTATTCATACTCCTGGTGCTGGCAGTAAGTATATGTGCTTCGATATTCATCAAACCAGCCACTACTGAATAAGGCAAATAGTGGTAAAAAGGGAAGTTATCGGAAGTTTGGGCTTCGCTCGAAGTAAAGAAAAGTTAGCGGATATATGTATAACTTCCGCTAACTTCTCTTTTTATCATCCTCTGTTTTTGAAAATATACTAATTATCAGTGTGTTAACAATGACTTATCACATTTTCGGGACGACTTTTTGTGGTATTCATCACATTTTCGGCACGACTTTTCCGTAAGTTCATCACATTTTCGGCACGACTTTTCTTGGTGTTCATCACATTTTCGGGACGACTTTGCAGAAATGTATGCCAATTCTTGAATACTCTCCCCTTTTACTTTTTACCCTTTTACCCTTTTACTTTTTTACTCTTTTACTTTTTTATTACTCTTAAAATAAGTAAAAACCCCCCTCCTCTCGCTTGTTTTAGGTAATTTTGCAATTTACAAATATAGAACAAACGAAATACAAATGAGCTTAACAGGCATCATACGCAATGCGTTCATTCCCCGACAGCACAAGCTGGAACGTCATTTCACTGAACCAGAGGCACTGCAGCACGAAGTGTTGCAGCATCTGCTGCATACAGCAGCAGGCACAGAATACGGCCGAAACCATCTTTTCGGCAACACACGCTCGTACGACGACTTCGTGCGCAACGTGCCAGTAAACACATACGAAGAGTTGAAGGGCGACATCGACCGCATGCGCCACGGCGAATCGAGCATCTTATGGCCAGGCACCGTTAAATGGTATGCCAAGTCGTCGGGCACTACCAACGACAAGAGTAAGTTTATACCTGTGTCGAGCGAGGGATTGCATCGCATACACTATCAAGGAGGCACCGACGTTGTGGCACTCTATCTGCAGAACAATCCCAAGAGCCGTATGTTTGACGGCAAGGGACTCATTCTCGGCGGATCGCACTCGCCCAACTACAATCTGTCTGATTCGCTTGTGGGCGACCTCAGCGCCATTCTCATCGAGAACATCAATCCGCTCGTCAACCTCATACGCGTGCCCAAGAAGCAGACAGCGCTGCTCAGCGACTTCGAGGTGAAGCGCGACCGCATAGCCCACGAATGTCTCAACAAGAACATCACCAACCTATCGGGCGTCCCGTCGTGGATGCTCAGCGTACTGGTGCGCGTGCTTGAGATAACGGGCAAGGAGCATATTGATGAGGTGTGGCCCAATCTGGAGGTGTTCTTCCATGGTGGCATTGCCTTCACACCGTATCGTCCGCAGTATGAGCACATCATCACCAGCGACAAGATGCACTACATGGAGACCTACAACGCATCGGAGGGATTCTTCGGCATACAGAACGACCCCACCGACAAGTCAATGCTGTTGATGCTCGACTACGGCGTGTTCTACGAGTTTCTGCCTATGGACGAGTTTGACAGCGACTCGCCCAACATCGTGCCGCTTGAAGGCGTAGAGATAGGCAAGAACTACGCCATGCTCATCTCTACTTCGTGCGGACTGTGGCGCTACATGATTGGCGACACCGTCAAGTTTACGTCAGTACGCCCCTACAAGTTTGTCATCACCGGACGCACCAAGTACTTCATCAATGCCTTCGGCGAGGAGCTTATCCAGGACAACGCCGAGAAAGGTCTGGCATACGCCTGCCAGAAGACGGGTGCCGAGGTGAAGGAATACACCGCCGCTCCGGTGTTTATGGACCAGAACGCCAAGTGCCGCCACCAGTGGCTCATTGAGTTTGCCAAGCAGCCTGCCGACATCAATGAGTTTGCCGACATTCTCGACCGTAGTCTGCAGGACATCAACTCCGACTATGAAGCCAAGCGATTCCACGACATCACGCTTCAACATCTGGAGATAGTAGTGGCACGCCCCGGACAGTTTGACGACTGGTTGCGCTCTAAGGGCAAGTTGGGCGGACAGCACAAGATACCGCGCCTCTCGAACAACCGACAGTATATTGAAGAGATTATGAATACTCCCGCCTCTGGTATTTAAGCGGTCAATACATTCAAATCCTTACATTATTATATATATGAACATATTCAAAAATCTTTTATATAGAACATTCACATCACTCCCCTCCCTACGGGGGAGGGGCAAGGGGGTGGGGCTTATGTTTATGTTTATGCTTATGCTCCTTCTCGCCTCATGTGCCCGCATGGGTCGCCCCGACGGTGGATGGTATGACGAGACGCCACCACGTGTGGTAGGCGCATCGCCTGCCGACGGCGGTGTGAACGTGTCGGCAAATAAGGTGCACATCTACTTCGACGAGTTCATCAAGCTCGACAACGCCACCGAGAAGGTTGTGGTGTCGCCACCACAATTGGAGCAGCCCGAAATAAAGTCGACCGGCAAGCAGATAAAGGTGGAGCTGAAGGACTCGCTGAAAGCCAACACCACCTACACCATCGACTTCTCCGATGCCATCAGCGACAACAACGAGGGCAACCCTCTGGGCAATTACACCTACAGCTTCTCTACCGGCGACCACATCGACACGCTCGAAGTGTCGGGACACGTGGTGCAGGCAGACAATCTTGAGCCAGTCAAGGGCATTCTCGTGGGACTGTACGGCGAGATGGAAGACTCGTGCTTCATCAAGAAGCCGATGCTGCGTGTGGCTCGTGCCGACTCGCGCGGACACTTCATCATACGTGGCGTGGCACCCGGCAACTATCGCATCTACGCCCTACAAGACCAGGACGGCGACTACCGATTCTCGCAGAAGGCAGAGCAGATAGCCTTCACCCACGACAGCATCAAGCCATCGTTCTGCGACGCCATACGTCAGGACACCACATGGATCGACTCGCTGCGTATCAAGGACATACAGCGTGTGGGCTACACCCGCTTCACGCCCGACGACATAGTGCTGCGCGCCTTCACCGAGACGCTCACCGACCGCTATTTCCTGAAGGCAGAGCGCCAGCAGGCCGACAACTTCAGCATATTCTTCAGCTACGGCGACAAGCAGTTGCCCGAGATAAAGGGACTCAACTTCAATGCCGACAATGCTTTCCTCGTGCAGCCATCGCTCCATCGCGACACCATAACCTACTGGCTGCGCGACACGATGCTGGTGAATCAGGACACGCTCAACATCGAGATGAAATACATGGTCACCGACTCGCTCGGCAACCTTGTGAGTCAGACCGACACCCTCTCCATACTCTCAAAGCAGCCTTACGAACGCCGGCAGAAGGACCTGCGCAAGGAGATAGAAAACTGGCAGAAGCAGCAGGACAAGAAGCGCAAGCGTGGCGAGCCTTACGACTCGATAATGCCGCAAAAACTGCTCACACCGCGCATCACGTCGGGCTCGTCGCTCGACCCCGACCGCAACGTGGGCTTCGCCTTCGACCGTCCGCTCTCTGTGGTCGACACGTCGAAGATACATCTATATGCACGCCAGGACACGCTGTGGTATACCATGCCGATGCGCTTCCGCCCCGTGGTGCAGAAAATCAAGGGCGACACAATCAATGCCAAGGGAGTGACGTCGCTGCTCAACTATGAGCTGATGGCAGAATGGAAGCCCGACACCGAGTATAGTATTGAGGCCGACTCGATGGCTTTCGTCGACATATACGGCATGGTGTCGCCGGCTATAAAGGAGGGCGTGAAGGTGAAGTCGCTCGACGAGTACAGCTCGCTGATATTCACCATACCTCATTTCACCGACAAGCCTGTCGTAGTAGAACTGCTCAACCAGCAGGACGCGGCTGTCAAGAAGACTACCGTCATAGACGGCACGGCACAGTTCTTCTACGTCAGCCCCGGCACCTACTATGCACGTATGTTTGTCGACGACAACAACAACGGCATCTGGGACACCGGCAACTATGCTGCCGACCGACAGCCCGAATTTCTGTATTACTATCCCGAGGAGATAGAGTGTAAGGCTAAGTGGGACGTCACGCTCAACTGGAATCCTACCGCCCGACCGCTCAACGAGCAGAAGCCGTCGAAGATAGTGAAGCAGAAGGGCGAACAGAAACAGAAACTGCAGCAGCGCAATCTGAAGAGAGCGCAGCAGTTAGGTATACCATACCCATTCTAAGAACTTTAAACAAATCTTTTATTTATGAAAATTAGAAAACTTATACTCGCTATAGCCCTGATTGTCATGGGCGTATGCTCGGTGCAGGCACAGTGCAAGTTCAAGAACACGGCTTTCAAGTCGGGCGAGTTCCTCACTTACAACCTCTACTTCAACTGGAAGTTTGTCTGGGTGAAGGTGGGCAACGCGTCGATGTCGACCGTAGAGAGCCGGTATCATGGCAAGTCGGCATATCGATCGTCGCTCATCACACGCACGTCGGAAAGTGCCGACAAGTTCTTCAGCATGCGCGACACGCTGCTGTGCTACAACACCACCGAGCTTGAGCCGCTCTACTTCCGCAAGGGAGCACGCGAGGCCGACCGCTACACCGTCGACGAGGCTTTCTATAGCTATCCCAACGGCAAGGTACACGTGAAGCAGCACCGCCAGAAGAAGGACGGCACCCATGTGTGGAAGACACACACACCAGAGGCGTGCACCTTCGACATGATAAGCATATTCCTCCGCGCACGTTCGTTCAACCCCGAGGGATGGAAGAAGGGCAACCGCATCAGCTTCCCCATCACCGACGGAGTGAAGATAATCAACGCCGTGCTTGAATATAAGGGCAAGACCACTATCAAGGCTGACAACGGACACAAGTATCGCTGTCTGCAACTGTCGTACATAGAGCGTGAGGACCATAAGGAGAAGGAAATAGTGCGATTCTTCGTCACCGACGACGAAAACCACGTTCCGGTACGCCTCGACATGTTCCTCAAGTTCGGCTCGGCAAAGGCATTCCTCGTAGGTGCCAAGGGTGTGAAGGGAGTGATGAAATCGCAAGTGAAATAGTGACAAATGAGATTCCTTATAATAATAGCAGCCTTCTTGCTGGCATCATGCTCCGACTTCAATGTGGGCAAGCGCACTGATGCCGGCAAGAAACGGCAGTTCACCACAGAGACGCTGCTTGGGTATACGCCTGTGAAGCATCAGGGCAGAAGTCCGCTGTGCTGGGCATACGCCATGCTTGCCACTATAGAGAGCGAGCATATACAGATGGGCGACTCGGTCAATCTGTCGGTCGACTATGTGGCTCGACATCTGCTTGTCGAGCAGGCACGCCAACACTTCCTCTCGCGTGGCTACGACCGCATCACGCTGTGCGGAACGGCACCGCTGCTGCTGCGACTGATAAGCGAGTATGGCATCATGCCGTACGACTCGTACAACGCCCCGTCGCTCAACTACAACGCCTTGGCTCAGCGTGTGCAGACCATGTCGAACACGTCGACCGACCTGAGCCAGCTGTCGCAGCGTGTGCAGCGACTCTTCGACGAGCGTATAGGCTATCTGCCCAAGAATGTGTATATGCTCGGGGCTGAATACACCCCGCAACAGTTTGCCCACAGTGTATATATGTATGGTGAGTATACGCCACTGACCAGCTTCACACACCACCCCTTCGACCAGACATTCGCCATCGAAGTGTCTGACAACTACAGCGACGAGCTGTTCTACAACGTGCCCATCGACGTGATGATGCGACGCATAGAGAGGTCGCTGCGCTCAGGCCATCCCGTGTGCTGGGAGGGCGACATCACCGAACCCGGCTTCTCCTTTGAGCGTGGCGTGGCTGAATTGCCCGACGAACGTCCGTGCACACAAGAGCAACGACAGAAGGCTTTCGAGACTCGACGCACCACCGACGACCACTGCCTGTGTCTCATCGGCATAGCCCATGACGACAAAGGACGCCGCTACTACATAGCCAAGAATTCGTACGGCACCGACAACCCCTACGGCGGACTGATGTATCTGTCGGAGAACTACGTACGACTGAAGACGGTGGCTGTAGTCGTTAAGAATGTACATTAACGGTTTTGTAAACCGATACAATAGTCTTTACCATAAAATCTATCATTCATTTTAACTTTTATTTCACTGTTTTTAGAAACAACGAATTTATAAAATTTGTATATTTGCCAAAAATAGGAAAAATCAGTTGCATAACTTTAAAACTAAATAACTAACCAAACCCTTAAGACTATGCAGAAAAAACTTTTTCTTACAGTCGTAATGTTCCTGATAGGAATGTTAATGACAGGGGCGTATGCACAGACGCATACAGTTTCTGGTCTCGTTAAAGACAAAGAAATGGGCGACCCCCTTGTTGGAGTAAGCGTGTCTGTCAAAGGCACGAAGAATGCAACCATGACTGACCTGAACGGCAACTACACCATCCAAACCGCTCCTAACGACATATTGGTGTTCAAATATGTCGGTATGAAGGATGCTGAGGAGACGGTAGGTAACCGCAAAATCATCAATGTGCTTCTTGTTCCTAACGCTGAGAGCCTTGGCGAAGTAGTAGTTACTGCCATGGGTATCAAGCGACAGTCGGAGACCCTTACCTACTCGGCACAGACCGTAGGCGGCAAGGATGTCAACGACATCAAGTCAATCAATATGATCAACTCTCTTCAGGGCAAGAGCGCTGGTCTGCAGATTACGCCTAACTCTACCGGTGCAGGCGGCTCTTCAAAGATTCTGTTCCGTGGCAACAAGTCAATCTCGGGTAGCAACCAGCCGCTTATCGTTGTCGACGGTGTGCCGACAATGACCAATACCACTTCTTCACAGGTGGCAAGCGACTACGGTGGCGAGCGCGACGGTGGCGACGTTATGTCGACCATCAACCCTGACGACATCGCTTCTATCACCCTTCTGAAGGGTGCTGCCGCTTCTGCTCTTTACGGTGCGGTGGCTGCCAACGGTGCCATCATGATTACCACCAAGTCGGCTATGGCTGGCAAGGTGAGCGTCAACGTATCAAGCAACACCACAATGGAGGCCCCGATGGTATTGCCTGAGTTCCAGACCACTTATGGCGGCGGTGCTGACGGCACATTGTCATGGGGCGACAAGCTCTCTACCGCTTCTAAGAACTATGCTGAGGAATTCTTCCGCACAGGATTCACCACCAACAACTCTATCTCGCTTGCAGGTGGCAACGACAACTTCAAGTCATATTTCTCTTACGGCAACGTCTACTCTCAGGGCATGACTCCCGAGAATACATACCGCAGCCACAACCTCAACTCGAAGGTTGACTTCAAGGTGCTCGAAACCATACATGTCGACTTCTCTGCCAAGTACAGCAACCAGTACTCTAAGAACCAGGCTGCTGCCGGCTATCTGTGGAACCCGCTCACAGGCGCTTACCTCGTACCGCGTGGCACCGACTGGAACTACTATAAGGACAACTTCGAGATTTACGACGCTGAGCGTGGATGCAACATCCAGAACTGGACCAATACCAAGCAGCAGCAGTTTGGCAACCCGTATTGGATGCTCAACCGTCAGACACCTATCTCTGAGCGCAACCGCTACGAGTTTGGTGGCTCTATCAAGTGGGACATCACTCCCGACCTCAACATTCAGGGACGTATGCGCTACGAGCGTGGCGAGGACCACTTCATACACAACGCTTATGCTTCGTCTGTAGGCGACCTCTATCCGATGGGACGCATGAAGGACAACCGCTACTTCAGCGACCAGCTCTATGGCGACGTTCTCGTCAACTACAACCACACATGGGGCGACTGGGCACTCACAGCTACAGCAGGCTCAAGCTTCACAAAGACCAAGACTTCTCACGTAGACCTCTGGGGCGAAGGCAACAAGTATAAAGGTCCGGGCGACGGCAACATCTACTATCCTAACATCTTCACTCCGAACAACTACTATGGCAATATGTCTACTACCGACGCATTGAACACCGAGAAGCGCCTCAACGCTGTATTCGCAACAGCTCAGGTAGGCTTCAAGGAGGCAGTGTTCCTCGACCTCTCTGCACGCAACGACTGGTCGTCGGCTCTCGCATTCACCGACGGCTGTTCGTTCTTCTATCCGTCAGTAGGCGCCAGCGTGCTGCTCAACAAGCTCATGCCTATGGGCGAGCAGGTGAACCTCTTCAAGCTCCGTGGCAGCTATTCTATCGTAGGTAACGACGTGCCTATCTACATGTCTAACCTTCGCTACACTCTCGGCTCTGCTGGCGCAGTGACGGCTCCCGACAAGGCTCCGTTCCGCACATTGAAGCCTGAGAAGACCCACTCTCTCGAATTCGGTTTCGACGGTACATTCTTCAACAACCGCCTCGACCTCTCTTTCACATACTATAAGACCAACACCAAGAATCAGTTCTTCTCGGTATCGGCTCCTTACGAGAGCGGTCTGCGCAACCGTTACGTCAATGCCGGTAACGTACAGAACCAGGGATTCGAGTTCTCAGCTGGCTGGCATCAGCAGTTCAACGACGACTTTGCATGGTCTACCAACTTCAACATCTCTTACAACGACAACAAGATTAAGGAGCTCGTAGAGGGATTGGAGAACGGTCTTACTGTTGCCTCATGGTCAGGTGCCAAGGTTGTGCTCAACGAGGGTGGCTCGTACGGCGACCTCTACGTTCGTCAGATCAAGCGCGACGAAGCTGGCAAGCCTATGAAGAACGACAAGGGCGAACCTATACTTATGGGCGACAACATCGACGAGATGAAGTATGCAGGCAACATGAACGCCAAGGTCAACTTCGGATGGAGCAATACATTCCATTATAAGGACTTCACGCTGTCGTTCCTCATCGACGGTAAGTTCGGTGGCAGAGTGCTCTCAGCTACTGAGGCTGCTCTCGACGGTTGGGGCGTTTCACAGCGCTCTGCCGATGCACGCAACGCAGGCAAGGTAGTGGTTGACGGTGTTGAGTTCGACCCGCAGGCATGGTACACAACAGTCGGTGCTTCCAACTTCAACAGTCCGTATGCCAACGAGTTCTACGTTTACAAGGGCACCAACGTCCGTATGCGTGAGCTGAGCCTCGGCTACACCTTCCGCAACCTCTTCGGCAACGGCAAGAACCTCACAGCAGCGCTTATAGCACGCAACCTCTTCTTCTTCTACAAGGATGCTCCTTGCGATCCCGACGTATCTATGGGTACCGGCAACGGTGTGCAGGGTGTTGACATCTTCAACCTTCCTTCTTCAAGAAGCTTAGGTCTGAACTTGAAGCTGAACTTCTAATCATTGAGCGAGTAAAAGACTATTTTTACAACCGTTTAAAACCTAAGGAATTATGAAAAAGAAAAATATATTCGCGGTGTCATCAATGCTGGCACTGGCTGTGATGGGTGGCGGAATGTTAAGCTCATGCACAGGCGATTTCGAAGATCTGAATACAAACAAGACGCAGGTGGATCCTGATATATTGCCATTCTCAGCACAGTGTGCCGAGCCAATGAACTATTGCTATCCGCCTCATCAGAATATGTTCCAGTTCTGGACCAACCTTACCATCGACCTCTATGGTGGCTACTTCCAGACTCCTCACGGCAACTTCACCAACTGCGATATGGGCGAGAACCGCGGACACAGTGGCGGTATGTACGAGAACTACTATCTGCACATCTTCAACAATACGCGCCGCAACATCGCCAGCCTCGACAAGCAGAATCTTGAAGGACTGGCTGGCACAATGCGCATCGTGCAGGCTGTAGGCACTATGCAGGCAACCGACGCCTACGGACCGCTTGCCTACTTGTCAATCATCAACGCCGAGAGCGAGTCGAGCTATCGTTTCGACAGCCAGCAGAAGCTCTATGAGTATATGCTCGACGACCTTGACAAGGCGATTGACGGATTGCAGAAGATGGACAATGTAGAGAAAACTTCACTTGCAACATACGACACTTGGGGCGGGGGCGACCCTGCCGTGTGGGTTCAGATAGCCAACACAATGAAGCTGCGCATCGCTCTCCGCTTGTCAAAGCGCGAGAGCGAGATGGCAGCCGACGGCTACGACCTCAAGGCGATTGCTACTGCTGCCGCTGCCAATACCCTCGCCGTTTCGGGCAAGGACATCGTGGTTAAGGACCAGAGCAATGAGCTGAAGCGTATGTTCGAATGGCTCGACTGCGGCATGAATGCCAACCTCGTGACACTGATGGTGGGCATGAACGACCCGCGTCTGCCTCTCTACATGACTAAGAACGCTGACGAGATTAAGAACGAGAAGGGCGAAGTGACAGCCAAGAACTCTGTATACTGCGGCATACGCTACGCAAGCGGCATGGCTCAGAAGGGTTCTGACGGATGGTATGGCCACAAGATGTCGCAGTGGGTTGGTGCTTACAACGTTCCGCTGCCTATCTTCAAGGCTGCCGAGTCTTACTTCCTCCTGGCTGAGGCTAAGTTGCGCTGGGGCATCGGCTCTGAGAGCGTTAAGGCTCTCTACGAGAAGGGCATCCGCCTCTCTATCAAGAACGAGCTTGCATATAAGGGATCGTTTGCTGGCATCGAGAACATCAGCGAAGCCGACATCGACGCTTACATCAACGGCACAACCGGTCAGGCTGACTATGTTGATCCGGGCAATTCGGCTAACAACTGCAAGGCTGTCAACCATCTCGGTGTGAAGTGGGACGATGCTGCAAGCAAGGAAGACCAGCTCGCACGCATACAGACACAGAAGTACATCGCTCTCTTCCCGCTCTCTAACGAAGGTTGGGCTGAGCAGCGTCGTACAGGCTACCCGAAGTTCTTCGTGGCATTGGTCAACAAGAGCAACGGTGCTGTCAACACAGAGGAAGGCGTTCGCCGCGTAATCTACAGCAGCAATGCTTACGACACCAATGCTGAAGGCATCAAGGGCGGTCTGGAACTCCTCGACAAGGAGAACACCAGCAAGAATGGCATCACTGGCGACAAGGGCGGTACTCACGTTTGGTGGGACAACGCCAATAAGGGAAATTTCTAAAACCTATAGCTGATAATTTAAGGGGCAGACCTTTCGGGGTGTGCCCCTTTTTTCGGCATTTTTTGTTACCTTTGCAGTGACGTGTAAAACCACAACGTCATGCATTATGAAGAAAATAGCAATACTCGATTTCGACGGCACCATAGCCGATACACGCCCCGTAATACTCAACACCTTCCACCGCACTCTCGACGCCATGCACCTGCCACAGCACACCGACGACGAGATTGCTGCCACCATCGGATTGCCTCTGATGGAGGCTTTCCCCGTGCTCGAACCGATGGACGAGCGCATGGCGGCTGAGTGTACAGCCACCTACCGACGCATATTCCACGACGTGAATGCACAGATAGGCGTGCCCATGTTTCCGCACGTCGATGACACGTTGCGTCTGCTACATTCGCGCGGAATGATTCTCACCATTGCTACAAGCCGCAGCCATCAGTCGGCTGCCGACTTCATCAGTTCTTTCGCCCTCGACGACATTGTGACATACATCATCGGTTATGAGGATGTGAGCCATGCCAAACCCCATCCCGAACCCGTCTTGAAGACACTAAGCCACTTCGGCTTGACGGCTGACGACGCAGTGGTAGTGGGCGACACCCATTTCGACATTCTCATGGGGCGCAATGCCGGCTGCGCCACTATCGGCGTTACCTACGGCAACGGCTCGCGCCAAAGTCTTGTTGAGGCAGGGGCAGACAGCGTTGTCGACGATTTCGCTGATATATCAAGGATATAAGAGAAAGTGTAGGGAAAATAATTGTCCTTTTGTCTCGCTTACTCGGATTTTTGCACTAACTTTGCAAAGTAAGATAAAAACTAAAAAACATATATAATTATGAGTACACTTAAAAAGCTATTCGCATCAAAACTTCTTGAAGTAAAGGCTATAAAGCTGCAACCCAACGACCCGTTCACATGGGCATCTGGTTGGAAGTCGCCAATCTATACAGACAACCGCAAGACTCTGGCTTATCCGGAGCTGCGCTCGTTTGTTAAGCAGGAGTTGGTACACCTCATCCACGAGGAATTTCCTGAGGCAAATGCCGTTGCAGGTGTTGCTACAGGTGCCATCGCACAGGGTGCGCTCGTAGCCGACGAGCTGTTGCTGCCTTACTGCTACGTTCGTCCGAAGCCGAAGGATCACGGCATGGGCAACCAGATTGAGGGCACTATCCCTGAGGGTGCAAAGGTAGTAGTTGTTGAGGACCTTATCTCTACCGGCGGTTCTTCGCTCAAGGCTGTTGACGCTCTCCGCAAGGCTGGCTTCGAGGTAGTTGGTATGGTGGCAAGCTACACATACGGTTTCCCCGTAGCCGAAGAGGCTTTCAAGGCTGCTAACGTGCGCCTCATCACACTCTCTGACTATGAGCACACCACAGCTATCGCAGCAGAGACAGGATATATTAAGAAGGAAGACCTTGAGGTGCTCGCTGAGTGGCGCAAGGATCCCGCTAACTGGAAGAAGTAAATTATGACAACATTCGAAAGTTCCATACGACAGATACCATTCCCACAGCAGAACGTATACGACAAGCTCAGCGACCTTAACAATCTGCAGAAGCTCAAGGAACGCTATGAGCTGATGAAGGACAACATGCCCGAGGAGGCTCGCAAGCAGGCAGAGAAAATCAAGGACCTGGAATTCGACCAGGACTCTTTGTCGGTGAATGTGCCGCCAGTGGGCAGCATCAAGTTGCGTGTGGTAAATCGCGAAGAACCCAAGTGCATCAAGTTTGAGACCGAGCAGAGCCCTATCCCGTTCAATTTCTGGATTCAGCTCCTGCCCGTCACATCTACTTCATGCAAGATGAAACTCACCATCAAGGCCGAACTCAATATGTTCATCAAGCAGATGGTGAAGAAACCTCTGCAGGAAGGCATCGAGAAGATTGCCGACGTGCTTCAGATGATTCAGTATAACTAATAAATAAGAAGAGGACGTGTCAAAATAGGAGTTAGAGGAAGTTAAGAAGAAGTTAATCCATCTACGATGGATGGAAGTTAACAGACAAATGCTTTATTTTCAGCAATTTATACATATGTCCGCTAACTTCTGTTAACTTCGGGCGAAGCCCAAACTTCTTTTAACTTCTATTTTGACACACCCTCTTTTTTTAAATCTTAATAATAATGGCAAGCAAACTTTGGGAAAAGAATTTCTCTGTTAATGAGGAGATAGAGCGCTTCACCGTAGGACGTGACCGCGAACTTGACATATACCTCGCCAAGTATGACGTGCTTGGCTCAATGGCTCATATCACCATGCTTGAGTCGATTGGACTCATGCAGAAGGACGAGCTTATACAGCTTCTGGCAGAACTGAAAAACATATACGCAGAGTGCGAGCGAGGCGAATTCGTTATTGAGGAGGGCGTTGAGGACGTTCACTCGCAGGTGGAACTGATGCTCACACGCCGCTTGGGCGATATGGGCAAGAAGATTCACTCGGGTCGCTCGCGCAACGATCAGGTGCTGGTCGACCTCAAGCTCTTCACCCGTCACGAATTGCGTGAGGTGGTAGAGAGAGTCGACGCCTTGTTCCGCGAATTGCAGAAGAAGAGCGAGCAGTATAAGAATGTGCTCATGCCGGGCTATACGCATTTGCAGATAGCCATGCCAAGCTCGTTCGGACTTTGGTTTGGCGCACATGCCGAGTCGCTTGCCGACGACATGCTCTTCCTTCAGGCTGCCTATCGACTCACCAATCGCAATCCCCTTGGTTCGGCTGCCGGATATGGCTCGTCATTCCCATTGAACCGTGAGATGACTACACGTCTGTTGGGCTTCGACTCAATGGACTATAACGTGGTGTACGCACAGATGGGACGTGGCAAGATGGAGCGCAACGTGGCGTTTGCATTGGCTTCGGTAGCAGGCACAGTGTCAAAGCTGGCGTTCGACGCTTGTATGTTCAATAGCCAGAACTTCGCCTTTGTAAAGCTTCCCAAAGAATGCACCACCGGCTCGTCAATCATGCCGCACAAGAAGAACCCCGATGTGTTTGAGCTGATACGTGCCAAGTCGAACAAGCTGCAGAGTCTGCCTACGCAGATACAGCTCATCATGAACAATCTGCCTACGGGTTATTTCCGCGACTTGCAGATTATCAAGGAAGTATTCCTCCCCGCCTTTGCCGAACTGAAGGACTGCCTCGACATGGCTGCCTACATCATCGAGCGTATCGAGGTGAACGAGCACATACTCGACAATCCGATGTACGACCCGATGTTCTCGGTAGAAGAGGTAAACCGTCTTGCTGCCGCAGGAACTCCGTTCCGCGATGCCTACAAGCAGGTAGGACTTGAGATAGAGAATGGCACCTTCCATGCCGACCACAACATTCATCACACTCACGAAGGCTCAATGGGCAATCTGTGCAACGACCGCATTGCAGCGCTAATGGACCAGACGCTTGCCGAGTTCCATTTCGAGCGTGTGGATGAGGCAGAAAAAGCTCTGCTCTATAATTGAAAATTTAGAGTTGAGAGTTGAGAGTTATGATTAGTTTATAGCTGAGAATTTAGAGTTGAGGGTTATGATACGCTTTTTTCTTCTATTCGTCATGTTCCTTGTTACGTCATGTTCGGATAGCGACTACGATTATTCTTCGCTCCATGCATACTTCTTGTTCGACAACGGTCAGCACCAGGATGCTACGCTACAGAGTGCGCTCAACCCATTGTCGCCGGGCGTGTTCTGTCGTGTCAGTGAGGGGCAGGAGGGAACTGTCACATACTTCTATTTCGAGAGCAATGAAGGACTCTCAACCAAGCAGAAAGCAAATGCCGATGACATGCGTCGTACGCGTGCCATCGGTTTATATAACAAGACTGGTATAATTGTGGGCTACGGCAATCTCTCGTCGCCTGCCATACTATATGCTTTCGACTCGCAGTGTCCCAACTGCTACGCCGAGACCAACATGCTCAACAACAAGCTTGTCTTCACGTCGAACGGCATAGTGTCGTGCAGCCGATGCAAGCGTCAATATAATCTTAACAACAACGGATTGTGTATCAATGCGGAAGGCAAGAAACTGATTAAGTATCGAGCCACATGCACCAATCCGCTTGGCATCCTCTCCGTAAATAACTAAAAAAAGGAATGTCGGACTTCCGTCCGACGTTCCTTTTTTTATTCCTCTACGCCGTTATAGTCCATTGGCATGTCGTTTTCGCTGCCTTGGCTCTTATTGGGGCGTTTCTTCTGCTTCATATTACCGAAGTTCCATGTCAGCGTCATGCTCACGCGTCGTCCGCCGTGGCGGTTTATCTGGTGGCGTGTGAAGTTTGTGCCGCTGGTGAAGGTCTCGAAGCGACGTGAGTCAAGCAGGTCGCGGCAGTTGACCGATAGCGTAAAGAGCTTGTTGAAGAAGTTCTTGCGTGCTCCGAAGTCAATGCTATAATTGGCTTTGCGATAGCCCTGCGTGATGACCTGGCGTGCTGTGTAGCGTCCGGTGGTCTGAATAGAGATGTCGTATGGCAGCATGAGCGATGCCGTCATGCGGGCGTTCCATGTGAAGTTGTGGTCGGAATTGCCCGTTACGATCTGTCCGTCGATGTCGTACGAGAATCCGTTGAGACGATAGTAGTAGGCATTTGCCGACGTTGTGAGGTCGAGAATGCGCCACAACTTGTTCTTTACCGTCATTTCCAAGCCCGTCGACACACTCTTAGCCACGTTCATAGAGGTCTGGTAGAACAGTCCGTCTTCCTGATTCTTATAGCTTATGCGCTGTATCACGTCCGTTGTAGGACGATAGTAGGCGCTGACAAGAAGCGAGTGGTCGTTCCATTGCTTCAGATAGTTGAGCGAGAACGAATTGCTGAACTCAGGTGTCAGATACGGGTTACCGAACGATACGGTTGTAGCGTCGCGTGTGTCGCGGAACGAGTTGAGCTGTCCGCCCCACGGACGGCGCAGACGTCGGGTATAGTTAAGCTGCAACTGCTGTGTCTCGGTCATCTGCCATGACATGAATACCGACGGGAACAGCTGGAAGTAGTCCTTCTTGAAGGGTTGCTCGCGTAGCGACGCGTCGTGCTCCTGCTCCCATGTGTAGCTCTCGGTATTGACGCGCCAGTATTCGCCACGCAGTCCGCCCATCAGGCTCAGCGCACCGAACTTATAGCTCAGTGTGGTGTAGAAGGCATGCAGGTCTTGCTTGTATATGAAGCGGTTGAAGAACAATTTGTCCTCAGAGGCGTTAGTTCCGTCGAACGACGTATTGTCCATATACGATTCCTGCGGTGTGTTCTCGCGCGAGAAATTGCCGTTATAGCCAGCTTCTATCTTGAAGTTCTTGGTCACCTGGTTCTCGTATTCGAGTTTCAGCTCCTTGCGGTGGTTGTTGATATGCTGTGGACGATACTGATAGCTGTACGTCACGTCGTCGATGCCCACCACTACGGTAGAGTCCTGATACCAGTTGTCGCCATTCATCTTCCAGCTGCTCAAGTCGGCAGTGAAGTCGATGAAGTGCTTGTCGGTGAACGAGTGGCGGTAGTTGAACTCGCCGTAGCGCATGTCCATGCCAGTGCGTGAGCGGTTGAGTCGGTCGAGCTGATAATTGTTGAGTCCGCTTGCCACGGCAGTGTACATATACGGAGTGTAGCTGTGGCTGTTTCCGCCTCCGTGCATGAGCATACCGCTGAGGCTGAAGTCGTCCTTTGTCGTAGCGTGCAGCGTCACACCGGCACGAGTGAAGAAGTTGTTGCCACGCTGCTTGCTGTCGCTGTCGTATGTCTGGTTGTACGTATCGCTGGTCTGCTGGCTCTCCATGTGTCCGGTATTGGCACGATGGCGGTAGCCGAGGTTTATATAAGAGTCAATCAGTCGGCTGTTGTAGTTGACGTTGAAGCTTGTGTTGGCACCGCCACGAGTGTCGCCACCTGCCTGCACCGAGCCGTAATAGCCAGCCTTGCGGTCTTTCTTGAGTACAATGTTGATGATACCAGCCGAACCTTCAGCCGAGAACTTAGCCGAAGGATTGTCTATGACCTCTATACGTTCAATGCTCTCTGCAGGCAACTGCTGCAGAATCTGCGCACGGTTGTCAGAAGTAAGTCCCGATGCTTTGCCGTTGATCCATACCTCCACGCTTGAATTGCCACGCAGCGACACATTGCCGTCGTTGTCAACCTCAATAGAAGGTATATTGTCGAGCACGTCCGAAGCCGCTTGTCCGGCATTGCTGATGAGCTGACCGACATCAAACGACTTTCGGTCGACCTCCAGCTTCATTGTTGCGCGCTGTCCCGTCACGGTCACCTCATTCAGTTGCTTGGCATCCTCAGCCATATACAGCAGCTTGAATTGCACTTCACGCTTAGTGGGAGTAATCTCAAACTGACGTGTCACGTCCTTATAGCCCATAAAAGTAAGCGTCAGCGTGTACTTGCCGTCCTTTAGTCCCGACACGTTGAAGTAGCCGCCAGCATCAGTAATGCCACCGCCAACGAACTTGTTGCTACCTTGTTCAGTCACTTTGATATTGACAAAACCGAGAGGTTCAGACTTCTGTCGGTCCAATATCTTGCCTTTCACAGTGCCTTGCGCCCATCCGGTGTAACCACACAGACAGAGCAGGAAGAATATTATAAAACGTTTCATATATGTGTATAAGACGGATTAAGTGTAACGAATGTTTAACCAGTATGTATGATTTTAACAAAAAACAGGCGTTTTCTTGCCGATATCGGCAAGAAAATAGCTATATTTGCATAAAGTTAGTTAGTTTCTTGCCGATAATATATGGAATACATCTCAACAAAAGAATATGCCGAAGCTCATGGATTGTCCGAAAGAACCGTGCGCAACTATTGTGTGCAGGGTAAGATTTCGGATGCTCGATTGGTTGGCAAGACATGGACTGTTCCGGCAGATGCGCCATTGCCATCAAGAAAGAACGCCCGAAACAGCATCTCGCCGTTACTTCGTTCGTTAAGAGAGCAAAGAGAAGGAAGGATGAAGGGTGGTATTTATCATCGTACACAGATAGATCTGACCTATAATTCAAACCATATCGAGGGTAGCCGACTGACAAAGGAGCAGACCCGTTATATTTTCGAGACAAATACAATAGGTGTTTCGGATGAGGCTATAAGGGTAGACGATGTCATTGAGACAACAAACCATTTCAGATGCATCGACTATATCATTGACAATGCTAAGGAACCTCTGACAGAGTCAATGATAAAACATTTGCACGCATTGTTGAAATCGGGCACGTCAGATGCCTCCAAGTCGTGGTTTGCTGTTGGTGAATACAAGCGCTTGCCAAATGAAGTGGGAGGTATCGAAACTGTTGAACCGAAGCTCGTAGGCAAGGCTATTCGTGAATTATTGAAGGAGTATAAGAGCAAGGCGGTAGTGACATTTGAGGATATCCTTGACTTTCACCATCGTTTTGAAACCATCCATCCCTTTCAGGATGGTAATGGTCGTGTAGGGCGACTGATAATGTTCAAGGAATGTCTGAATCATTCGATTGTACCTTTTATAATAACTGACGAACTGAAGATGTTCTATTATCGTGGCTTGCATGAGTGGAAGCGTGTGCCGGGCTATCTTGCCGACACTTGTCTCACAGCACAAGACCATTACAAGGCTTTGCTCGATTATTTCAAGATAAAGTATTGAGCAACAAAACGCCATGTAAAGGCAAAAGCATTGATTGTTTATGCTTTTGCCCTTACATGGCGCATTGTTTATAAGCTTACAAAGCATACCACTCCCCTCCCTACGGGGGAGGGGCCGGGGGTGGGGCTTTTTATTCCGAGAACGCTGCTGCTTCGGCAGCTGCGATTATCTCCTCGCGGCTCTGTTCGCGTGCAGTGATGTGACTCAAGTCGAACTCCTTGTCGTCGAAGGTATCGTTAGGCTGGCTCTGAGGCGCTTCTTTTGGCGTCTCGTCGACTTCAGGCGCATTGCTGTACATTGGCGAGCGGCGTCCTCTTTTTGCCTTCTTGCCGCCATTGATAGCCTCTACGGCTGCTTCGGCATGGGCTTCTACCTCCGGATTCTTGATGATGAACTCGTCAGCCTCCGGCTCTATAGACGGAACGTTCTGTACGGGTTCTTCCTCCATCTTGGTGCGCTCGGTCTTGGCTGCGAACACCTCATCGATATATTGCGGCTCCTTGCGCAGGCGTTCGAGTGTCAGCTTCGAAGCCATCTGCTGGCTTTCCTTCTTGCTGAAGCCCGTGCCGATGCATCCCTCTACAGTCTCAAGCATCACCTGATACTTGAACACGGGCGAACCGGTCTTGTCCTTCTCCTGCGACAGAACGCGGAAGTCAATGCGCACACGGTTTTTCTGACTCCATTCGATGAGCTTGCTCTTGAAGTTCACTTCCTTATAAGCAACCTTGTCGATGTTTATCATTTGTGTCAGTATTCGCTTGCGCATAAACTCCATGCATGCGTTGTAGCCACGGTCGAGATAGATGGCTCCTACGAGAGCCTCAAAGGCGTTGCCACCCATGTACGAGTTGTGCGACGAAGAGCGTCCGTTAGACAGTATGAGCTGGTTGATGCCCATCTCCTGTGCCAGACGGTTGAGTGTCTCGCGCTGCACGAGTTTGGAGCGTGTGTTGGTGAGGAAGCCCTCGCGTTTGCCCGGGAAGTGGCGGTAGACTATGTCGCCCACGGTGGCGTCGAGGATTGCATCGCCAAGAAATTCCAGTCGCTCGTTGTTCACCGGTTTGCCCTTGGCGTTGCGCTTGAACATGCTCTTGTGCATGAGCGCCAGCTTATAGTAGCCGATGTCGTGCGGGTAGAAACCGATGATTTGGCGTAAAGACAAATAAAGCTCCTTGTCCTTACGGAAAGGGAGCTTCATTCTGTCGATGAGATTACTCAGCATATTTCTTGAATATTACACATGCATTGTGGCCTCCGAAACCGAATGTGTTGCTCAGTGCAGCACGTACCTCACGCTTCTGTGCCTTGTTGAAGGTGTAGTTGAGGTTGTAGTCGATTTCCGGATCCTGGTCGTCTTCAGCGTGGTTGATGGTAGGCGGAACGATGTCGTTCTTCACTGCAAGCACCGAAGCAAGAGCCTCCACTGCACCGGCAGCGCCGAGCAAGTGTCCAGTCATAGACTTGGTAGAGCTGATGTTGAGCTTGTAAGCGGCCTCGCCGAACACCTGCTTGATGGCCTTAGCCTCAGAGATGTCGCCCACGTGAGTAGATGTGCCGTGTACGTTGATATAGTCGATGTCCTCAGGCTTCATGCCTGCGTCCTCGAGAGCGTTCTCCATTACGAGTCGAGCGCCGAGACCCTCAGGGTGAGAAGCTGTGATGTGGTGAGCGTCGGCAGACATGCCTTCGCCAACCATTTCTGCGTAGATTTTGGCTCCGCGTGCCTTGGCGTGCTCAAGTTCCTCAAGGATGAGGCAGCCTGCGCCTTCGCCCATGATGAATCCGTCGCGGCTTGCGCTGAACGGACGTGATGCGTGCTCAGGATCGTCGTTGCGTGTAGAGAGAGCGTGCATGGCGTTGAATCCGCCTACACCACTAGGTGTGATAGCTGCCTCTGCACCGCCGCTTACGATGACGTTGGCCTTACCCAGACGGATGAGGTTGAAAGCGTCAGCAAGAGCGTTGGTAGATGATGCGCATGCAGATGTTGTTGTAAAGTTAGGACCATGGAATCCATACATGATAGATATCTGGCCTGCTGCGATGTCGGCAATCATCTTCGGGATGAAGAAGGGATTGAACTTAGGACCGTTCTCCTTGTGCTGTGCATAGTAGCCTACTTCTTCCTCGAAAGTCTTGATGCCACCGATGCCCACGCCGTAGATTACGCCGATGCGGTTCTTGTCTTCTGTGTCAAGATCCATGCCCGAGTCCTGAACGGCCTGCATTGCTGCGATGATAGCGAGCTGTGTATAGCGGTCCATCTTGCGAGCTTCCTTGCGGTCGATGAAGTCGTTTATCTTAAGATTCTTCACCTCGCATGCAAACTGAGTCTTGAACTCTGAAGCGTC
The DNA here is from genome assembly GCA_900550035.1 of uncultured Prevotella sp. Lineage (GTDB taxonomy): Bacteria > Bacteroidota > Bacteroidia > Bacteroidales > Bacteroidaceae > Prevotella. The sequence continues at coordinate 57,305 of URQS01000001.1, forward strand.
GAACAATGTGATGGGGGCTGCGCCGCTTACGCCGGCGACAAGGTTGTTCCAAGTCTCTTCAGCAGTGTTGCCCAATGGGGTAACGGCTCCAAGACCTGTAACTACTACTCTTTTTAATTCCATTTAAAATAGTTTCGGGTTATGGTTGAAAAAAATGGTTTATGGTTTATGTACACCATAAACTATAAACCATAAACCTTATTTATTTTGCGTTCTCCTCGATGTAAGCGATAGCATCGCCAACAGTGCCGATCTTCTCAGCCTTGTCATCAGGGATAGAGATGCCGAACTCCTTCTCGAACTCCATGATGAGCTCTACGGTGTCGAGTGAGTCTGCACCAAGGTCGTTTGTGAAGCTTGCTTCAGGCTTAACGTCTGCTTCGTCTACACCGAGTTTGTCAACGATGATAGCTTTTACTTTTGATTCGATTTCTGACATAATTTCTAAATTTAAAGTGTTTATAATGTAATTTCCTTTTTAAAAACTTTGCAAAGGAACTAATTTTTATTCATATAGACAAATATTTTCTTGCAAAAAGACACACTGTGTGCACAAACACCCTATAAATGTGCATCTTTTTTGCCTGATTTTATCCTACCTGTGAGCCTGGCTTGACGTTGCCCAGCACTGATGTCACATTGAGCGAACCGTCGAAATTGACTGCCGACAGTATCATTCCCTGGCTCTCGATGCCCATCATCTTGCGCGGAGCGAAGTTGGCTACGAACAGTACGTCCTTGCCGATGAGCTGTTCTGGCTCGTAGTAGGCAGCGATGCCGCTGAGTATGGTGCGGTCCTTGCCCGAGCCGTCGTCGATGGTGAACTGAAGGAGTTTCTTCGACTTCTTCACCTTCTGGCAGTCCTTGATATGGCCTACGCGGATGTCCATCTTCTCGAATGTCTCGAAGTCGACGTTCTCCTTGACGGGTGCTGCCACGTACGATGCAGCCTCGTTGGCCTTCTTGGTGTCCTCAAGCTTCTGGAGCTGTGCGTTGATGGCGTCGTCCTCAATCTTCTCGAAGAGCAGGGCTGGAGTGCCGAGCTGGTGTCCGGGCTTGAGGAGTTCGGTGCTGCCGAGCTGGTCCCATTCGGTTTCGGCTACGCCGAGCATCTCGCGGAGCTTGGCTGAGCTGAACGGAAGGAACGGTTCGAATGCTATCTCGAGGTTGGCTACGAGCTGCAGTGAGATGTACAGAATAGTCTTGACGCGTTCCATATCGGTCTTGGCAACGTGCCAGGGTTCGCAATCGGTGATGTACTTGTTGCCGATGCGTGCCAGGTTCATTGCCTCCTTCTGGGCGTCGCGGAACTTGAATGCGTCGAGCAGAGCCTCTACCTTCTGCTTCACGTCCTTGAACTCTTCGATGGCAGCGCGGTCGACGTCCTGCAGCTCGCCACATTCGGGCACGATGCCGTTGAAGTATTTCTTGGTCAACTGGAGGGCACGGTTAACGAAGTTGCCGTAAACGGCTACAAGCTCGTTGTTGTTGCGGTCCTGGAAATCCTTCCATGTGAAGTTGTTGTCCTTGGTCTCGGGTGCGTTGGCAGTGAGCACATAGCGCAGCACGTCCTGCTTGCCGGGGAAGTCGACGAGATATTCGTGGAGCCATACAGCCCAGTTGCGTGATGTCGATATCTTGTCGTTTTCGAGGTTGAGGAACTCGTTCGACGGTACGTTGTCGGGCAGGATGTAGTCGCCGTGAGCCTTGAGCATTGTCGGGAACACGATGCAGTGGAACACGATGTTGTCCTTGCCGATGAAGTGTACGAGGCGCGACGACGGGTCTTGCCACCACTTCTGCCATGGTCCCCACTTCTCTGGCTGGGCGTCGCACAGCTCCTTGGTGTTCGAGATGTAGCCGATAGGTGCGTCAAACCATACGTAGAGCACCTTGCCCTCGGCTCCCTCAACTGGTACGGGAATACCCCAGTCGAGGTCGCGGGTCATAGCGCGTGGCTGCAGATCCATGTCGAGCCACGACTTGCACTGTCCGTAGACGTTGGGTCGCCACTCCTTGTGGTCGTCCAGAATCCACTGCTTCAGCCAGTTCTGATAGTTGTTAAGCGGCAGATACCAGTTCTTGGTGGCCTTCTTAACGAGTCCGTGTCCGGGGTTGTTCTTGTTGGTGGGGTTGATCAGTTCTTCTGGCGAGAGCGTAGCGCCGCACTTCTCGCACTGGTCGCCGTAAGCTCCCTCGGCACCGCATCGCGGACATGTACCCACGATGTTGCGGTCAGTGAGGAATTCGCCTGTCACCTCGTCGCAGAACTGCTCTTCGGTCTTCTCTACCAGCTCGTGCTTGTCGTAGAGTGTGCGGAAGAAGTCGCTGGCAAACTTGTTGTGGATCTTTGATGTGGTGCGGCTATAGATGTCGAACGAAATGCCGAAGTCCTCGAACGATTTCTTGATAAGGTTATGGTAGCGGTCTACCACTTCCTGAACGGTGATGCCCTCCTTGCGGGCGCGGATTGTTACGGGCACGCCGTGCTCGTCGCTACCGCCGATGAACATCACCTCCTGCTTCTTCAGGCGCAGATAGCGCACGTAGATGTCGGCAGGAACATACACGCCGGCAAGGTGGCCGATGTGTACGCCACCGTTGGCATACGGCAGTGCCGCAGTGACGGTGGTGCGTTTGAAATTCTTTTCTTCCATATATAATAATGTGATTTTTTTGTTTCTGACTGCAAAGTTAGTGCAAATCGAACACAATTCAAAACAAGCAGCTCGTTTTTATTGTCTAATTGATATTTATTATATATAATAAGGTGTAGCCGTAAGACTACCTGTTTTGCTGAAAAAGCCCCTTTATAGTGCGTTAATATCAAAAATGTGCAATTTTGCCACTTTTTCATATCAAAAATGTGTAACTTTGCCGAAAAAGGATATTAACCAATGGAAATAAAGAGGGATATAATAGAGAAACTGAAAGCGTGGAAAGAGAATCCACGCCGTAAGCCCTTGGTGTTGCAGGGTGCTCGCCAGGTAGGCAAGTCGTGGGCATTGAAGAAGTTTGGCAAGGAATGTTTTGACGACATTGTTTATATAAACTTCGACACAATGCCTGCTCTAAAGGAAGACTTCAGACGAACCAAGGTGCCGGCACAGCTCATAAGGCAGATGGAGATAATGACGGGCAAGCCGATAACTCCTTCGTCTACGCTTATAATTCTTGACGAGATACAGGAGTGTAACGATGCATTGAACAGCCTGAAGTATTTCTGCGAGGATGCTCCTGAGTATGCTGTAGTATGTGCCGGTTCGCTCTTAGGGGTGGCTTTAAATCGTTCGGGGGCTTCCTTTCCGGTAGGCAAGGTGAATTTCATGACTCTATACCCAGTGTCGTTTGCTGAATATCTCAGAGCAATTGATGCCCAGCTGTATCATGCCTATGAGATGATAGACACCATTATGGCTGTGCCGGAGGTGATACATCAGCAATTGACAGATGCCTATAAGGCGTATCTTGTATTGGGAGGTATGCCCGAAGCTGTGAGTGCGTATATTGACGCCAAGGATTGGGAGGAGGCGAAGGCCATACAGGACGGCATACTCCAGTCTTATTCATTAGACTTTGCCAAGCACATCAACAATAAGGACATTCCGCGAGTGTTTCAGGTGTGGGGCAATTTGCAGGACCAATTGGCACGTGAAGACAAGAAGTTCAGATACGGTGACGTTCAAAAAGGAGCCAGAGCACGTGAGTATGAAGGAGCTATAGAATGGCTGTGTCTTGCAGGATTGGTACATCGTGTGTCGGCATTGGAGACTCCAAGGCTTCCTTTGTCTGCCTATAAGAAAAGCAATGCATTCAAGCTGTATCTTAATGATGTGGGATTGTTAGGGCGTAAATTTGACTTGGATGTGCAGACAGTATTGGCTGGCGACAATTTGTTTACCGAATTCAAGGGCGTTATGGCAGAAAACTACGTGCTGCAGTCGCTTGTTCGTCAGTTTGGCAACTCACAATACTATTGGACATCGGGCAACATGGCAGAAGTGGAGTTTGTATTACAGGCTGATGGCAAAATCATTCCGATAGAAGTGAAGGCTGACAAGAATGTGACAGCAAAAAGTCTGGCGTATTATCGTAAGCAATATACCCCTCAATTGTCTGTGCGACTTTCCACGCTCAATATGCGTAAGGATGACGATTTGCTCAATCTGCCGCTGTATCTTGTTGACAAAATGAGCCGGTTTATCAGCGTGGCAGATTGGAATAAAGATTAAGGGAAGAAGTACACCCAAGGCAGCACATTGGGTGTACGGATTGAAAATAACAAAACGCCCTGCAAGTGCAAAAGCATTGATAATTAACGCTTTTGCACTTGCAGGGCGCATTGTTTTATTAGGGCTTATCTTGCGCGTCGGACGGGAGTCCGACGTTCCGCTTATTAAACTAATTGGGGGTTATTGAATATTTTGTTCTTCCCATAAGACGGTTTCTTGAGAGAGGACAGGGCGAAGGTGATGTGGTGTTTCAGCAGAATTATCTGTACTTATTCTTATATAGGCAATGCCGCCCGAATATCCTAAAAACTCTAATGTTGTAGCATTAGAATTCTGATTATCCTTATCAGAAAGCAAATAGACTGATTCTATATAACTTTCATAACTTATATCTTTACCACGTAGGTATATCTCATTTTTTGTATATCCTGGTTGTAAACCTTTGAATGTAAATCCATGTGTATTATTGATATATGTATAAGTGGATTGTACAATTTTATCACTAACAGTTTGATCTGTAAGTGAGCTTACGTCACTAGCCGATGGAGTGCGCCAAAGAGAACCCCAAACGTAATTATTGCCTTGTTTAACATCTTCATTCCATGACATCATTTTTGCCACGTCTTCTGTAGCGATTCTCGGACCACCAATCCACAACTGTTTCCAGTTGATAGTCTTCGTTGTACCATCTGCTAATTTAGCAGTAGCAGTACCAGTAGTAGGACCAGAAGTCAGAGTATAGTATTTGCCGGCGGTGAGGCCTGCATCTTTTGTGGTCTTAAAACATCTATCATTATTCCAAACCTCAATCTTCACATCTGCAGGAACAATAACATAATATATTCCGGCATTGCCATTGCTTTTCTTCTGGAATACAGATACCTTTTCGGTGCTTGTTTCTACATCGAAGCCAGCCTCATCCTTCTTAGCTTTCAGACCCGACACAAAATTGCCGTCAGCAGTCTTCAGATAGATGTCGCACGGGCCGTAGTCGTCCACCTTAACGATGCGGAGCACGGCTGCCTTTGCTTTCATATTGATAGTGAGGCCTTCGGCACCGGTTGTAGCTTTTTCGGTAGCACCTGCCAAAGCGTAGAGCTTAGCAGCAGAAACTTCTGTGCCTGCCTGATTGGTGAGGTCGATGGTGGTGCTTGGATAATAGGCATACCAGTTGGCAGCAGATGATGTCACCTTGGCATCGGTGCTTGAGAAAGTGTCGCCACTCTTAGTGAATGTGTAATAATCGTTGATGGTGTTGTTGCCAACCTTAACATTGTCGTCGTCGGTGAAAGCGAATGTCCATGTACCTGTTTCCTTTGTGTCTAATGTAGCGCGTGTGTCTGTCTGCTCTACATTGGCAATAAGGGTCATGCCCTTGCCCTGACCGTTGTTTGAATCGTCGTTGTCGTTGTTGATATCGCTGCTGCACGATGTGAAAATAGTGGCTATCGCAGCCAATGCGATTAATAAAGTCTTTTTCATTACCTTTGTAATTCTTATTGCTCTCTTTGTGTTATCTTACTACTTACTTATCGTTTTTCTTAAGCGTTGTTAGATTTTTTACTCCCAAACGTCGTCTCCGTCGCCTGATGTAATATCGTTATCGGGGGTAAAACCACCTGTTGCTGCCTCACCGCTACCGGCAAGAATTGCTTGGGGTTCAATCATAATAACACTAATCTGTGGTTTCAGATATGGCTTTTTCATTTTGTAATAAAAATGTTAGAATTAATAATTAAAAAAATTAAAATCTCTTATTGTATTATAGTCTTTTTATAACGCTCCAATGTGTCTGTAACTCTCTGTATTACACCTAAAAGCATTTATCGTATAACGCGTACTTTGTACAAATTGCAAAGTTACATATTTTTCTTCTAAATTATTATATTTATTCGCTTTTTTTTAATGTTACAATTCTATTACAAATATTTTGTAAGTAACAAAAGTCAATTATACGGGCTGAAAGCCCAATAAGCTCATAGGAGGGTGTGTCAAAATTGAAGTTAAAAGAAGTTTGGGCTTCGCCCGAAGTTAACAGAAGTTAGCGGACATATGTATAAATTGCTGAAAATAAAGCATTTGTCTGTTAACTTCCATCCATCGTAGATGGATTAACTTCTTCTTAACTTCCTATAACTCCTATTTTGACACACCCTCTGTACGGATTGATAAAAGCAAAACGCCCTGCAAGGGCAAAAGCATTGATAATTAACGCTTTTGCCCTTACAGGGCGCATTGGTATTTGTGATACTTTTACCACAGGGCGGTGCCCTGGGCTATGTGCTTCTGCCCCTTCGGTGCGTGCTGCTTTGACTTTTGACACACCCTCCTCCTATAGATTGTCATATACGTTATTTGAAAAACAAAAAAAGGCGCAACCCCAATTGCTTGGAATTGCGCCTTGATATAGTTGAATCAGCGATATTATTTCACTTCAACTGCCTCTGCCATTGCAGCCTCTTCCTTCTTGATCTTACGACCGAGAGTGATGTAGGCTATCGGAGCAGCGATGAAGATAGACGACAGAGTACCGAAGATTACACCGAGCAGCATAGCGAATGAGAAGCTGCGTGTGCTCTCGCCACCGAAGCAGAAGATACAGAGCAATACGATGAGCGTAGAGAGTGATGTATTAATGGTACGCGCGAGGGTCTCGTTCAGCGACTTGTTGAAGAGCTCCTGCAAATCCATCTTCTTGTGCAGTGTCAGGTTCTCACGGATACGGTCGAATACCACCACCTTATCGTTGATAGAGTAACCGATTACGGTAAGGATAGCACCGATGAAGGTCTGGTCAACCTCAAGCGAGAACGGAACAACGTCCCAAAGCAGTGAGAAGAAACCGATAACGATTGTGGCGTCGATGGCAAGTGCTACGGTAGAACCGATAGAGAATGCCACGTTGCGGAAACGTATCAAGATGTAGAGGAAGATTGCGGCGAGGGCGATGATCACTGAGATGATGGCACCGTGAGTGATGTCCTTAGCCACAGCCGGACCTACCTTGGTAGACGATACGATAGAACCGCCTGCGCGAACGTCAGGGTTCTTGAATGCCTCAACGCTGCTCTGTGTCACGAGACCAGCACCGTGCAGACCCTTGTAGAGAATGTTCTCCACCTCGTTGTCTACAGCCGGATTGTTCGACTCAATCTTGTAGTTGGTTGAGATACGTATGGTCTTGCCGTCAGTACCGAGTGCCAGGGCGTTTACAGTAGCACCCTTGAACTGGGGCACGAGAGCTGCCTTAACATCCTCAGGCTCTACCTGCTTCTCAAGCACTACAACATAGTTGCGACCACCGGTGAAGTCGATGCCCTTGCTCAAGCCACGGATGGCGAAGCTGGCAATCATACCTACGATGATAGCGGCGAAGATGCCGAACGATATCTTGCAGTTTGACATGAAGCCATAGTTCTTGTTCGCCATGAAGTTGCGCGAAACCTTTGTAGAGAAGGTCTGCTTTGTCCACTTGTCGTGAGCCAGACGGTTCTCGTAAACGAGACGTGTCAGGAACACAGCGGTGAAGAACGAGCAGCAGATACCGATGATAAGTGTGGTAGCGAAGCCGCGGATAGGACCTGTACCGAACACATACAGAATGATACCTGTGATGATTGATGTCAAGTTAGAGTCGAAGATGGCTGAGAAAGCGTTGCTGTAGCCAAGTGACAGAGCCTGCTTTGTGCCGAGACCCTTCTTGAGTTCCTCCTTGGTACGCTCGTAGATGAGCACGTTGGCGTCAACCGCCATACCCAGGGCAAGCACGATACCGGCGATACCAGGCATTGTGAGTGCAGCCTGGAACGATGCCATGATACCCATGGTGAAGAAGAGGTTGAGCAAGAGAGCACCGTTGGCAACCATACCCGGGATGAAGTCGTACATCACAACCATGTAGATCATCAGGATGATGAAGGCTACGATGAACGAGATGAAGCCCTGCTGGATTGACTGTGCACCGAGTGTAGGACCTACTACCTCCTCCTGAACGATGTGGGCAGGAGCCGGCATACGGCCAGACTTCAATGTGTTGGCCAAGTCCTTGGTATCTTCGATAGTGAAGTTACCGGTGATTGACGACTGACCGCCAGAGATTTCACCGTTAACACGAGGTGCAGAATATACTGTTCCGTCAAGAACGATGGCGATAGCCTTGCCTACGTTGGCCTTGGTGAGGGCAGCCCAGCGGCGTGCACCGTCAGAGTTCATCGTCATTGAAACCTCAGGTGTACCTGTAAGGTTGTTGAACTGGTCCTTGGCATCGGTCACAACGTCGCCCTCGATAGGAGCGCGTCCGTTAGATGTAGTAACCTTGATGGCATAGAGCTCATATACGTTCTTAGCCTGGATACCGTCGGCTGGCTTAGCGCCCCAAAGCAGACGAAGGTCAGAAGGGAGCACCTGCTTGGCGATGGCAGAGTAGATGATCTTGTTGACAGCAGCAGTGTCGCGTGCCGAAGCGTAGCCTACGAGGCTCAGCGCACCGTTGCCAGTAGGCTGGAATACAGAGAGGAGCGGGTGCTCCTTCTTGGCCTGTGCAAGCTGTGAAGAAGTCTCCTTAGTGTCAGTAGCCTCGTCAGCGCTCTTCTTGAGCTGGAGCTTGGCACCGGTAGCCTCGGCTGTAGCCTTAACGGCTGCGGCAGTGTCGGCAGCTGTGGTGTCAGCCACTTCTTTCTTGCCCGAGAGGGCTGCAGCCTCGCGCTGGTCGAGCTGCTGGAGATAAGGAACAATCTCCTCAGAGTTGTATGTCTCCCAGAACTCAAGGTTTGCGCTACCCTGGAGAAGCTTACGAACGCGCTCCGGCTCGTTGATACCCGGCATTTCGACCATGATACGGCCCTGCTGGCCTTCGAGCTTCTGGATGTTAGGCTGAACAACGCCGAACTTGTCGATACGTGTACGTACCACGAGGAACGAGTTGTCGATGGCTGCCTGAACCTCATCGCGCAGCACCTTTTCTACCTGCTTGTCAGAAGAGTTGGGCGATACCTTGCCCTGGAGCTGCTGTGTAGCGAAGACCTCAGAGAGGTGATGTCCCGGAGCGTTCTTCTTGTAAGCGTTGATGAAGAGAGTGATGAAATCGCTCTGCGACACCTCGTGCTCGGCACGTGCTTCCTTCATCGACTTGGTGAAGGCAGCGTCTGTCTTGTGGTCGGCGAGGTTCTCAACTACGTCGGGAACGCTCACTTCGAGGATAACGTTCATACCGCCCTTAAGGTCAAGACCGAGTCCGATCTGTGTCTCAAGGCACTTCTGGTATGAATAAAGCCCGAGGAACTTCACAGAGTCCTTGTAGTCCTGCTGTGCTATCGGGTCCTTTATCTTCGCAGCCTGGCTGTCATAGTACTTAGTGGCAGCCGAGAACGAGAGATAAAAGATACTTGCAAGCGTCAGAAGGACGGCTGTTACAATTACAATACCTTTGTTCTGCATTTTTGTTTTTTATTTTTTGTTATTATTGTTTTTCTTCGTTAATATTGTTTTCTATTAAGCATAGATAGCGTGCAAAGTTACTGATTTTCTTTCGTTTTGCGAAATTTATAGCTTTATTTATTTAGTTTAAGGCACAATATTAGGCAGTTGGCATAGGTCGGGACTGCTTGCTCAGGCTATGAAGACGAGCTGAATGAAGCCTGATTAGTAGGTTTGGGGCAGAGCGGGTTGCTCGCTCAGGAGGGTGTCAAAACCCAAATAAAGCGGGCTGAAAGCCCAATTTCCTCCATAGCCCAGGGCAACGCCCTGGGTGAAAAGGTTTGTTGAGTCTGTCGCCCTGTAAGGGCAACTCTATTGAGCCACAGATAGTTGCCCTTACAGGGCGCATTGTTTATTGAATACCATATACCCAGGGCGTTGCCCTGGGCTATGAACTTCTGCCCTTTCAGGGCGTGCTGTTTAGGCTTTTGACACACTCTCTCTTCCTACAATATCGTGCTCTCAACTCTCAATTTTCAACTCTCAACTCTCAATTTTCAATTTTCAATTCTCAACTCTCAATTTTCAACTCTCAACTCTCAACCTTCAACAAATCTCACCACAACACCATATCACCACCTCACCCCTTTTTCAGCCAACAGATGATGGGATAATGGTCGGATGCCTTGATGGAGTTGTCCACATGGCAGCGGTAGGGAGTCCAGTGGTCGGAGCACATTATGTTGTCGATGCGCACATAGAAGGCGTTGTAGTGATAGCTAATGCCCGGTCCGTTGGCTGAGGCAACGTAGCAGTCGTTGAGCACCGAAGCCAGTCGGCGGCGCACGTATGATATGGGCGAATCGTTGAAGTCGCCTACGAGTATGATGCTCTGTCCCTTATGGCGCTCCACGTATTCTGCCACGGCATCGGCTTGGGGTGCGCGTATGGCTGAAGCCTCGCCCAGCTTGTGCCACAGACGGCGCGACTCTTGTTCGGCTTCGCGATTGCGTATGTCGCCCTTTATCATGGCATGAAACTTCGAACGGTCGTCGAGCGACAGTCCGGTAGTCTCAAAATGGTTCACCACGACTATCGTTGTGTCGCCCTTGGCGGTAACGACACGGAAGGCAGCCGAGTTGTTGCCCTTAGACTTGTATGCTATCTTCTCCTTGCCAACGATAGGAAAGCGGCTGTAGATGCATATCTCGTCGCCGCCCTCGGGAGAATCGGCAGAGTCGTGATGCGGATAGAATGCCGAGAGCGTGGAGTCGGCTATCTCGCGCTTTCTGCCCGTCGACCCGAACTCCTGCATGCAGAGTATGTCGGGATTTTGGCGCTTTATATAAGTGAGTATTTCGGAAGGCTCGTCGGTATCGTCCCACGTACTGAAGTAGAACACGTTGTACGACATCACCTTTATGCTGCCTTCGGGGGTGGCAGGATTGCGGTTGAACGGCGTATATATGCGTATGGGCTGAAATCCGAGCAGCAGTCCAGCCACGGGAATAAGCGCCCACTTCGCCCTGAACATCAGCCAGAAGGCGAGAAACGCCATGTTGGCAACGAGCAAGACGGGGAAAAGCAGTCCTAAGTTGGCTATGAGGGGGTGGGTGGTGGGGTTGACGCGGTCGCTGTAGCCGATGAGCAGCATCACCATGATGGTGGCGATGTTGGCTCCTGCTAATATCCTGAATGTGAAGTCTTTCATTGTTTTTGTGGCTGTCCTATCTGTTTTATTTGCGACTCTTGTCAAACAGCCATTGCTTCTCTTCGTTGGTCAGGCTGTCGTAGCCCGAGCGGCGTATCTTGTCGAGTATGGCATCAGTGCGCTGCTGCTCCCATCGCTTGCGCTCGTTGTATTCGGCATCGGTCTCAGGGCGCTGTGTGGTGCGTCCGTTGGGCTGGCTGTAGCCCCAGCGTGAGGTGTCAGGACCCTTGGCGCTGCGGTGGGTGCGTCGCTCCCAGCCCGAGCGCAGCGAGTCGAAGAACTGCTGTCCGCCACGACGGTTGTAGTTGATGTCGGGGTGGCGGCGCCAGTAGCGTATCAGGAAGAATCCTACAACCATACCGCCCAGGTGAGCCAAGTGAGCCACGCCGTCGCCGGTAGTAGAGAATGCCATGAACAGCTCTATGGCAGCATAGATGAGTACAAACCACTTTGCCTTGATGGGCACGGGCAGGGGGAAGATGAACAGGCGCTCCTCGGGATAGAGCATTCCGAAGGCGAGCAGTATGCCGTATATGGCACCCGAAGCGCCCACTGTGGTCCATGCGTTGAGGAACATTGCGTTGGCCTTGACTACGAGCATGGTCTGCGAGAGGGTGAATCCGGGTATCTGTTCGGCGGCAAGCAGATAGAACTGCACCATCTGTGCCAGCTCCTGAAACAGTCCGGCGCCTATACCGCAGGCTATGTAGTAGAACAGGAACTTGCGTGCTCCCCACGTGCGCTCAACGATGCAGCCGAACATCCACAGTGCAAACATATTGAAGAATATGTGGCTCCATCCGCCATGTGCGAACATGTAGGTGATGAGCTGGTAGGCATGGAAGTCGGGCGCCATGATGAAGTGCAGGCCAAGAATGCTGTTGAGGTCGGCACCTATCATCTGCAAGACATAGGTGGCGAGAAACACCACTACGTTTATGATGAGCAAGTTGCGTGTTACTGTTGGAATGTTATTCATAATAAATGTGTTCAATTTGTTCATTAACAAGTGGCAAAATTACTAAAAATCCCCGTAAACAGGCATAAAAAGGGGTATTGGCGTTGTTTTTTTCAATAAATTATGCACTTTTTTCCCATTTTAGTTTGATTTGTGAAAGGAATAATCTAAATTTGCTTTTGGAAAGGTAGCAAATGTATGATTTCCACCCTATTTCCGATTGTTTTCACTTGAATTTTACAAACAATTTAATACATAAATAATTATGAATAAGACAGAATTAATTGAGAAGATAGCTGTAGGTGCAGAACTGAACAAGGCTGATGCCAAGAAGGCTCTTGAGGCTACAATTGAGGCAATCAAGAACGCTCTCGTTGAGGGTGACAAGATTCAGCTCATCGGCTTCGGTACATTCAGCGTTTCTGAGCGTCCGGCACGCGAGGGCATCAACCCTGCTACTAAGGAGAAGATTACTATCGCAGCAAAGAAGGTTGCCAAGTTCAAGGCTGGCGCTGAGCTTGCTGACGCTATCAAGTAACATAGCAAATAGGTTTAAAAGAACTATTCTTACGACGTAAAACGGGCTATTAATAGCCCGTTTTTTTTTATTCCTCGCATAGATATTCTGCGAGTTTCTCCACAGCGCGTGCACGGTGCGAAATGCCATTCTTGATGTCCATACCGAGTTGTGCGAACGACTCTGTGTAGCCTTCGGGCACGAAGATAGGGTCGTAGCCGAAGCCTTCGGTGCCTTGTTTCTCGGTAGATATCGTTCCGCGAACGATGCCTTCGAACAGAGTGTAGTCGGCAACATCGTTCTTGCGGGCAAGGCAGATTACGGTGCGGAACTGCGCACGGCGGTCGTCGCTGCCGTTGAGGCGGCTGAGCAGTTTCTGCATGTTGGCCTCCGAGTCGTGGTCGGTGCCTTCGGCATAGCGTGCCGAGTGTACGCCCGGTTCGCCACCGAGAGCCGGCACTTCGAGTCCGGTGTCGTCGGCAAAGCAGTCGTAGCCGTAGTTCTCCACGATGTAGCGTGCCTTCTGTATGGCGTTGCCCTCAAGCGTATTGGCTGTTTCGGGTATGTCGACGTGGCAGTTGATGTCGCTGAGCGACAACACTTCAAAACGAGAGCCGAGTATGGAGCGTATCTCGTCAAGCTTGTGCTTGTTGTTGGTGGCAAATACTATTTTCATTTTCTTCTATATTATGCTTTTCCATTTCCTTCTTCACCTTCACCTTTATCTGGTCGAATCCCTCGCCATATACGCCGATAACGCTACTCTGGCTGACGAAGGCGCGTGGGTCGATCATCTTTATCAGTCGGAAGATGAGCACTGACTCGCGCTTCTTGGCAAGCAGACATATCACCTTCATTTCCTTGCCCGTATACCATCCGTGTCCGTCGAGAATGGTGAGGGTGTGGTCGGTCTTCTTGGTGATGGCTTCGGCTATCTTCTTGTATTCCTTCGAGAATATCATGAACTGCACCGACTGGCGCTGCACGTTCATCACATAATCGAGCATGGTACATTCGATGACCATCGTACACAGACCGAATACTACCATCTGGCAGCGCTGCGGGAACAGACCGAACGAGTCGATGGCGAGACAGCTGCCGATGATTACAAGGTCGACCATGATGAGTCCTTTGCCGAGCGAAACGTTGTAGTACTTATTGACAACAGCTGCAATGATGTCGGTTCCGCCCGTACTGCCGTTGTTCAGAAACACTACAGCCAGCGCCGTTCCGGTGAGCATACATCCGATAATGAGCGACATGAAGTCGTTGCCCTCGCCCATAAGCTTGTAGAAGGTGCCGTCGGGCTGCTCCACAATCTTCTGTGCAAGGTCGAGCATTACGGTCAGTGCAATGGTGGCATATATGGTCTTGGCAAGAAATTTCAGTCCAAGTTCCTTCAGCGCCGCTATGATAAGTATGGCATTGATGATGAAGAATGTCCACTGAACGGGAAACTTTGTGGCATAGAAGATAATGGCTCCTATACCTGCAATACCTCCAGTTACAATTTCGTATGGCAATAGAAAAACGGTAAATCCGAAGGTATACAACATAAGTCCGAGAGTGATATTGAAATAATCCTTCGTTTCTTGCCAGATAATTTTACGGTCGATTGTCATAGGATTTTATAGTTAAAGCGTAATTTTCATTTGATTCTAAACGAAAGTAGTTAAGTAGAGGGTGTGTCAAAATAGGAGTTAGAGGAAGTTAAGAAGAAGTTAATCCATCTACGATGGATGGAAGTTAACAGACAAATGCTTTATTTTCAGCAATTTATACATATGTCCGCTAACTTCTGTTAACTTCGAGCGAAGCACAAACTTCTTTTAACTTCTATTTTGACACACCCGCCTCCTTTAACTACTGATACTGAATTCACTGAACTTACGAAAGTTCAGTAAGTTATATAGAATGTCGCCGCGTATTACTTAACAACGACATTCACAATCTTCTTAGGCACAACGATCACCTTTACTACTGTCTTGCCATCGAGATACTTCTGGCTCTGCTCGTCGGCGAGCACTGCCTGCTGTATTGCATCGTTGGTGGCGTCGGCTGGGAACTTCTTCTGGAAGCGTGCCTTGCCGTTGAACGAGATGGTGAGCTGTACCTCGCTCTCAACGAGATACTTAGGCTCGAACTTAGGCCACTGGGCGTCGCATACGGTTGTTTCGTTGCCCAATACGTGCCAGAGCTCCTCGGCGATGTGCGGAGCAAACGGTGCGATGAGCACAACGAGCTGCTCGAGCACCTGCTTGTTGCGGCACTTCTGCTGTGCAAGCTCGCTCACGGCTATCATGAATGCCGAGATTGAGGTGTTGTACGAGAAGTTTTCGATGTCTTCGGTCACCTTCTTGATGAGCTTGTGCAGGGTCTTCATGCTGTCGGCTGATGCCTCGGCGTCGGCTGAAGGCAGGAAGTTGTCGGTGCGGTTCTCGTAGTAGAGGTTCCAGAACTTCTTGAGGAAGCGGAAGCATCCGTCGATGCCGTTGGTGTCCCAAGGCTTGCTGGCTTCTACCGGACCGAGGAACATCTCGTACAGACGCAATGTGTCGGCTCCGTACTTCTCTACTATCATGTCGGGATTGACTACGTTGAACATCGACTTCGACATCTTCTCAACAGCCCATCCGCAGATGTACTTGCCGTCTTCGAGTATGAACTCGGCATCGGCATACTCCGGACGCCATGCCTTGAAGGCATCGATGTCGAGCACGTCGGCCGATACGATGTTCACGTCGACGTGTATCGGGGTCACGTCGTAATCCTTCTTCAGTCCGGCGCTCACGAAGACGGGAGCCTTAGAGTGGTCGTCGGAGTTGATGCGATATACGAAGTTGCTTCGTCCCTGAATCATTCCCTGGTTGACAAGCTTCTGGAACGGCTCTTCCTTGCAGCTCACGCCGAGGTCGAAGAGGAACTTGTTCCAGAAACGTGAGTAGATGAGGTGGCCCGTAGCGTGCTCGCATCCGCCTACATAGAGGTCGACGTTCTGCCAGTACTCGTCGGCTTCCTTGCTTACGAGGCACTTGTCGTCGTGTGGGTCCATATAACGCAGATAGTAGGCAGACGATCCGGCGAAGCCCGGCATGGTGTTGAGTTCGAGCGGGAACACGGTCTTGTTGTCTACCAGAGCCTTGTCCACTACCTGCTTCTTCTCTACGTCCCATGCCCACATCTTGGCGCGGCCCAATGGCGGTTCGCCAGTCTCAGTCGGCTTATAGGTCTCGATTTCGGGCAGTTCGAGCGGCAGACACTCCTCGGGAACCATCTGTGGCATTCCGTCCTTGTAGTATACGGGGAACGGTTCGCCCCAATAACGCTGGCGTGAGAAGATGGCGTCGCGCAGACGATAGTTGACCTTTACGCGGCCCAATCCCTTCTCGGTGACAAACTTCTTGGTGGCAGCGATGGCCTCCTTGACGCTCAGTCCGTTGAGTGAGAAGCCGTCGAGGGTCTGCTTGCCTGCAACGGGCGAGTTCTGAACGGTGCCTTCTTTGGCATCGAAGCTTTCCTCACTGACATCGGCACCCTCGATGAGGGGGATGATAGGCAGATTGAAGTGCTTGGCAAAGGCGTAGTCGCGTGAGTCGTGAGCCGGAACAGCCATGATGGCACCTGTGCCGTATCCTGCAAGAACGTACTCTGAAATCCAGATAGGAATATTCTCTCCGGTGAACGGATTGACGGCGTACGAGCCTGAGAACACGCCCGTTACGGAGTGGTTTGCCATACGGTCGAGCTCGGTACGCTTCTTAACGTAGGCGAGATATTCATCGACTGCAGCTTTCTGCTCGGCTGTGGTGAGCTTCTCAACAAGCTCGCTCTCAGGAGCCAATACCATGAATGTTACGCCGAAAATGGTGTCGGCACGTGTGGTGAAGATGGTGAAGTCGAAGTCCTGACCTGCCACCTTAAACTGCATCTCGGTACCTTCCGAACGGCCTATCCAGTTCTTCTGTGTCTCCTTGATAGAGTCGCTCCACTGTATTGTTTCCAGTCCGTCGAGCAAACGCTGTGAATATGCGCTGGTGCGCAGACACCACTGCTGCATCTTCTTCTGCACTACGGGATAGCCGCCACGCTCGCTCACACCGTTCACTACCTCGTCGTTGGCAAGCACAGTGCCGAGTCCCGGACACCAGTTTACCATTGTCTCGCCCAGGTAGGCGATGCGGTAGTTCATAAGGGTCTTCTGCTTCTCGACGTCGCTCATAGCTCGCCACTCCTCGGCTGTAAACTCGAGATGCTCGCTCTCGGCTACGTTCAGTCCCTCGGTGCCCTTCTCCTCAAAGCGTGCAACGAGCTTCTCGATGGGCTGAGCCTTCTGGCATGAGTTGCAGAAGAACGACTGGAACATCTTCTGGAATGCCCACTGGGTCCAGTGATAGTACTTAGGGTCGCATGTGCGAACCTCGCGGTCCCAATCGAAAGAGAAACCGATGTTGTCCAACTGCTGGCGATAGCGTGCAATGTTGGCAACGGTTGTAACCTCAGGGTGCTGACCGGTCTGAATGGCATACTGCTCGGCAGGCAGTCCGTAGGCATCGTAGCCCATAGGATTGAGCACGTTGTAGCCCTCAAGGCGCTTGAAGCGTGCGTAGATGTCCGATGCGATGTATCCGAGCGGGTGGCCTACGTGCAGACCGGCTCCCGACGGATAGGGGAACATGTTGAGTACATAGAACTTCTGCTTGTTAGGGTCCTCAGTGGTGTGATAGGTCTTGTCTGCCACCCACTGGGCTTGCCATTTCTTCTCGATTTCTCTGAAATTGTATTCCATTATATCTGTTTTTGCTATTTATTTTCAGTTTTATGCAAAGTTACGACTTTTAGCTTATAATAAATATAATTATGTGGAAAAAATGTGTTGTATTAAAAAACAAAAAAAGCCTTGCTCCGATTAAGAAGCAAGGCTTTTTCTGTTGTCCCAGGCGGATTCGAACCACCACAAACAGAACCAAAAACTGTTGTGCTACCATTACACCATAGGACAATGTGGCTGCAAAGGTAATAAAATTTCGCTTTGCAGCCAAATTTTTCGGATTATTTCACTGTGATGAGATAATAATTCTTCTTGCCGCGCTGTACGAGGAGATACTTGCCGTCAATAAGGTCGTCGGCTGTGACGACACGGTCGAAGGCTGCGAGCTTCTCCTTGTTGAGCGATACGCCACCACCCTGAACGAGCTTGCGCATCTCGCCCTTTGAGTTGAACACCTTAACGTCGTCGCGTGTGAAGAGGTCGACAGCGGGCTGTCCGAGCTGGTCGGCAGGCAGTGTGAAGTGTGGCACACCCTCGAAGATAGAGAGCAGTGTTGCCTCATCGAACTTCTGCAGTGTCTCCTTGGTTCCCTTGCCGAAGAGGATGCTTGATGCCTCCTGAGCCATTTCGAGGTCCTCGCGTGAGTGTACCATTGTGGTAACTTCCTCTGCCAGGCGCTTCTGAAGGGTGCGGCGACCCGGATCCTCGTTGTGCTCGGCTATGAGAGCGTCGATTGTCTCCTTGTCGAGGTCGGTGAATATCTTGATGTACTTCTCGGCTTCCACGTCGCTGACGTTGAGCCAGAACTGATAGAAGGCATAAGGAGTGGTGCGGTTGCGGTCGAGCCATACGTTGCCGCTCTCGGTCTTGCCGAACTTCTTGCCGTCGCTCTTGGTGATGAGCGGGCAGGTGAGGCAGTAGGCTTCGGCTTCGTTGCCGAGTGTACGGCGGATAAGCTCAGTACCGGTGGTCATGTTGCCCCACTGGTCGTTGCCGCCGAGCTGCAAGCGTACGCCATACTTCTGATACTGATAGAGGAAGTCGTAGCCCTGGAGCAGCTGATATGTGAATTCGGTGAATGAGAGTCCGTCGCGAGCCTCGCCGTTGAGACGCTTCTGTACGGAGTCTTTCGCCATCATATAGTTTACGGTGATGTGCTTGCCCACCTCGCGTGCGAAGTCGAGGAAGGTGAAGTCCTTCATCCAGTCGTAGTTGTTGACGAGCTCGGCCTTGTTAGGCTCGTTGCCGTCGAAGTCGAGGAACTTGGCTACCTGCTTCTTGATAGCCTCCTGGTTGTGATAGAGTGTCTTCGAGTCGAGCAGGTTACGCTCCTGGCTCTTGCCCGAAGGGTCGCCAATCATGCCCGTTGCACCGCCTACAAGGAGGTAGGGCTTATGGCCACAACGCTGGAGGTGGCGCAGCATCATGATGCCGCAGAGGTGTCCGATGTGAAGTGAGTCGGCAGTAGGGTCGGTGCCAAGATACGCAGACACCATGTGGGTGTTGAGATATTCCTCAGTACCCGGCATAATCTGCGCGAGCATGCCGCGCCAGCGCAGTTCTTCAACGAAATTTTTTGCCATTTTTATTGTTGTTAATATTGTTTATGGGGCTTGCTGGGGCTTACTGGGGCTTTGCTGGGCCTTGCTATGCCTTGCTGGGCCTTACTATGCCTTGCTGGGCCTTTGATAGGGGCTTTAATTCAAAACTCAAAATTCCACTTACGGCACCGGGTCGTAGCCCGAGCCTCCCCATGGGTTGCATCTTAGGATGCGCCATATTGAGAGTGCCATGCCCTTGAAGAATCCGTGCTTGAGCAGTGCCTGGCGCGCATATTCTGAGCATGTGGGTTGGAATCGGCATGAAGCCGGGGTGTATGGTGTGATAAACTTCTGGTAGAACCTGATGGGTTGTATCACTATCCAGGCGAGTGCATGTGAGAATCGGTTCATTGCGGGGTGTTTTTATTGTCGGTAGCCGTCATCTTCTCAGCCAGTCGTGTCAGCAGGTTGGCCATGCGGCTCATCACCTCGGCGGTCGGCAGAAGACGGTTGGCTGTCCATATGAAGCAGAGTGACACCGTCTTGTCGCCGCTCTCGGTGAGGCGGTCGACGAGAATGTGCTTGTTGAGTCGGTATGCCTCGCGCACCTGACGCTTCACGTAGTTGCGCTTGACGGCGCGCTTGAAGTAGCGTTTGGGTACGCTCACCATCATCTGAGCCATTGGCTGATGTCCGTCAGAAGGCTGTGAGTCTGTCTGTCGGCTGTCGGCCATGTACACCATACGCAGCGGTGCGGCTGTCATAGCCTTTGAGCCGCCTCCGCGAAAGAGGCGGTCAATCTGCTTCTTGCTGTTAATGCGCTCCGACTGTGGGAGGCTGTATGTTGATGTTGTCATGTCAACAACCTAACTACTTGTTGTTCTCCAGATAGTTCTGCAGTGCTCCTGTCATGGAAGGGTGTTCCTTGGTAGGTGCTTCGAGGTCGAGGCGGTAGCCGGCATCGGTCACAGCCTTGGCTGTAGCAGGTCCGAAGGTGGCGATGCGAATGTCGCCCTGAGTGAATTCGGGGAAGTTCTTGGTGAATGCCTTGATGCCTGAAGGGCTGAAGAATACGAGCATGTCGCAGTCGAACGCCTTAGCTTCCTCTTCAGTGAAGTCGTTGCTGACGGTGCGATACATCACGCACTCCTTGTGATGGAGCTTCTTTGCGTCGAGCAAGCGCTCTATGTCGTCGTTGTGGACAGAGCTCAGCGGTACGAGATATTTCTCTGTCTTGTGCTTCACCATTGTGGGTATGAGCGAATCAATCTTGCCGGTTGTGCCGAAGAACACCTTGCGCTTGCGGTACTGTACGTATTTCTGGATGTACAATGCGATAGTCTCGGTCACGCAGAAATACTTCATGTCCTCGGGGATTGTGATGCGCATCTCCTTGGCGAGGTTGAAATAGTTGTCGATGGCGTGGCGCGATGTGAAGACAACGGCTGTGAAGTCCAGCAGGCTGATCTTCTGCTGGCGGAATTCTTTGGGACTCAATCCCTCGACCTTGATGAATGGGCGGAACACAAGTTCCACGCCAAAGTCCTTGGCGATATCGAAGTAGGGTGATTTCTCGCTTGACGGTTCGGGCTGGGATATCAGAATCTTCTTAATCATTTCTCTTTGTATATGTAACTATGTCGTGATTATTCGTATTTGTCAGTGTGTCCTTGTCAATAATCCACCTTCAGGTTTGCCGTGGTTATCATGAGTGCTCCGATGAGCATGGCAAGGGGCATCAATTCAAGTGTGCAAAAGTACAAAAAAATTTGCAGAGAATGGCCACCGTTTCTGAAAAAGATGAGATATGACTTGTAAAGCGACAGCAATTTGAATATGCCCAGCACTATAGCGGCGCAGATGAGAGTGGTTTGTACTGCTATCTCGAAGTATGCACGCAGCATAACTATTGGGAAGAGGCACACTCCCTCCATGGCAAGGAGGAAGAGGAACGACTTCATCCATAGGTCGTTACTCCTTCGGTCGAAGAATACCCATCCCGTGACGCTGTATGCCACGGCCTTGAGCATGGCGTAGACGGTGATGATGGCTGCAAACACTCCAATAGCCTGATATTGGTCGATGATGAACGTGTCGGTGATGTTCCTCTGCACGTAGAAGAAAAATATCAGCGCCATCAACAGACTGCTCTGCAGCACGAGGAATAACTGGAAACGCAGTTCGCCCGATGTCTCGCTGATGGCTGTCATCTTCTCGTTGTGGGGCGGACGGAAGAAGTCCTTTGCCTGGCGCAGGATGAATCCCTTGGATTTGGAGTAGGCTATCAGGGCGAGCACGAAGCATCCGAGCAGCAGCAGCGTGATAACATTGTCGCGTGCGATGCTGTATGGCACGGGGTCGCCTGCCACTCCGAGTCGTCCGCCGAACAGCTCGGGATGGAAGAAGGGCTTGCCGGTGAAGTACGACTCGCGATAGTATTTGGGCATGTTCACGTCGCGCCACGACTTGCCCTTGCTGTGTCCGGGCAGGTGCAGTGTGTCGGGCTGCTGGCTCCATGTTATCTCCGACGGCTTGATGTTGGCCTGAATGGCGGAGTCCTGCTGTTCGGGTGTCGCGTTCTTTGGCAGCCACGACAGCACCTGTGCGGGCGTGGGCTGAAAGTGCTGGCGCTGCTGTGTGGACGCCGCTACTGGCTGTCCGTCTTCACCGAGCACTATTTCCTCAACATGTATGGAGTCAGAAGCAGTGTGAATCATTTAATTGTGGATTGGTTAATGTATTTTTGAGGTTGCGTCAAAATGGGAGTTATAGGAATTTAAAAAGAAGTTAATCCATCTACGATGGATGGAAGTTAACAGACAAATGCTTTGTTTTCAGCAAATTATACATACGTCCGCTAACTTCTGTTAACTTCGGGCGAGGCCCAGACTTCCTTTAACTTCTATTTTGACACACCCTCTTTGATGGAATGGTTTACAGTCCGAATTCCTTCTTGATGTCGTCCACGCGGTCGAGTTTCTCCCATGTGAACAGCTCCAGCTTCATCACCTTGGTGTCGTGATAGCGCGAAGTGAATGTCTTCTCGACAATCTCGTTCTTACGGCCCATGTGTCCGTAGGCTGCTGTCTCGCGATAGATGGGCTGGCGCAGCTTGAGTGTGCGCTCGATTGCCTTCGGACGGAGGTCGAAGAGCTTGCTTATCTTCTGCGCTATCTCGGCGTCGCTCATCTGTACGCGTGAGCGTCCGTAGGTGTTGACGTAGATGTTGACGGGCTCTGCCACGCCGATGGCGTAGCTCACCTGCACAAGCATTTCGTCGGCTACGCCTGCCGCTACCATGTTCTTGGCTATGTAGCGTGCTGCGTATGCTGCCGAGCGGTCTACCTTAGAGGGGTCCTTGCCCGAGAAGGCTCCGCCGCCGTGTGCGCCCTTGCCGCCGTATGTGTCGACGATAATCTTGCGTCCGGTCAGACCGGTGTCGCCGTGAGGACCGCCGATTACGAACTTGCCGGTAGGGTTGACGAAGTACTTGATGTCGTCGCCGAAGAGTGCCAGCACCTTCTCGCTGTGTATCTCGGCCTTGACGCGTGGCATGAGGATGTTGAGCACGTCGTCCTTGATCTTGGCGAGCATGCGCTCGTCGTCGTCGTCAAACTCGTCGTGCTGTGTGCTTACTACGATGGTGTCGATGCGCTGCGGTATGCCTTCCTCTGAATATTCTACAGTGACCTGGCTCTTTGAGTCGGGGCGCAGGTAGGTCATCTGCTTGCCCTCCTTGCGTATGTCGGCAAGCACGCGCATGATGAGCTGTGCAAGGTCGAGCGTAACGGGCATATAGTTCTCGGTCTCGTTGGTAGCATAGCCGAACATCATACCCTGGTCGCCGGCTCCCTGCTCTTCCTCCTCGGCACGGCTTACGCCGCGGTTGATGTCGTCGCTCTGCTCGTGGATGGCTGTGAGCACGCCGCAAGAGTTGCCGTCGAACTGATAGTCCGACTTGTTGTAGCCAATCTGGTTGATGGTCTTGCGTGCGATGGTCTGCAGGTCGATGTAGGCTTCTGAGCGCACCTCGCCCATGATTACAACTTGACCTGTCGTGACGAACGACTCGATGGCGCAGTGTGCATTCTCGTCGTAGGCGAGGAACTGGTCAACAAGAGCGTCTGAAATCTGGTCGGCCACTTTGTCGGGATGGCCCTCTGAAACTGATTCTGATGAAAAAAGATAATTCATTTTTTCCAAATTTTAAAATTAAAAAATTAGTGGAAAAACACCAATTACCGCTATCCAACCTGTTCTGTCTGTGCGCACCTGCGCATAGTTGGAGTTTGCAGTTTTAGCATTTTTTAGTGTGGTTGCAAGCAGCCAAATTCTTCCACAGAGTTATACATTTATCAAATCGAGTGCAAAGGTACTGCAAATCGAAGACAATGCAAAATAAATCAGTACTTATTTTTCAAGCGTACAACAACTGAAATGTAAACTTACAACAATTGAAATGCAAACTCACAACAATTGAAACTCAACCGCACAACAATTGAAATGAGAGTTGAAAGTTTATCTAGTTGAAAATTGAGAATTGAGAGTTGAGAGTTATGATATGCTCAGTTTGTATACGTTTATTGTACGTTTATTATACATTATGTTTACCAAGGTAATCATAACTCTCAACTCTCCATTCTCAACTCTCAACTAGATTAACTCTCAACTTTAATCATTCTGTCAAATCGACATGATTTACCATTACGTCTTCGTGTAGGAATATGCGGGCTGTCTCGCTGAATCGTTCTTCGCTCTCGGTGGTGAGATAGCGGCACGTTCCGCCTTGCGTAATGTTGCGCTCCATTTCGGGGTGACGCTTCAGATAATCGGCCAAAGAATTCGCCACGTAGGTGCCTTGCGACATGATGCGCACGCCCTTGGGCACGTTCTTCACTACCGAACTCATCAGCAACGGATAGTGGGTGCAGCCGAGTATGATGGTGTCGATGAGTGGGTCTTTGCGCATGAGCTGGTCGATGCGCTTCTTCACAAAGTAGTCGGCACCGGGCGAGTCTGCCTCGCCTGCCTCTACTATGGCTGCCCAAAGCGGACATGCCACACCCGAGACGTGTATATCGGGGAACAGTTTGTGTATCTCCATCGAGTACGACTGACTCTTTATGGTGCCCTCTGTTGCCAGTACACCGATGTGTCGCGACTCGGTCAGGTTGCCAATCGTCTCTGCCGTAGGGCGTATGATGCCCAGTACGCGGCGCGAAGGGTCGAGCACGGGCAGGTCGCGCTGCTGTATGGTGCGCAGAGCCTTGGCCGATGCTGTGTTGCATCCGAGTATTACGAGATGGCAACCCATTGAGAACAACTTGAGTACAGCCTGCCGTGTGAACTGGTAGACCACCTCAAACGAGCGCGAGCCATAGGGCGCGCGGGCGTTGTCGCCGAGATACATGTAGTCGTATTGTGGCAGCAACTGGCGTATGCCGTGCAGCACGGTCAGTCCGCCGTAGCCCGAGTCGAACACGCCGATGGGGCCTGGTTGTTGTGGAAAGTTCATCATGTGGCGTTTTATTTTAATTCCGCTTTTATTGCCTCGGTTGCATCTTCGCCTATCTCGGGGTTGATGTATGGACATGCGTCGCCGTCGGTGTTCAGGATAAATGCGTATCCCTGTTGTGCTCCCACCTTGGCTACAGCCTCGTTGAGTTTGCGCTTTACGGGGGTGAAAGCATCAGCTTCGGCCTGCTTGAGCAGTCGCTGAGCCTCCTGCTTGAAGGCTACGTTCTTCTCCATCATTTCCTGTATTTCAGTCTGGCGCTTGCGTAGGATTGAAGGCACGAGGTCGCGCTGTGCGTCGAGGAATTCTTCATACTTGGCGTTGAATTCCTGTTCTGAGCGTTTCATCTCGTTGTCGTACTTCTGGCGCAGGTCGTCGATATTGCGTTGAGCCATCAGATAGTCGGGCATTGACTTAAGGACGGTGTCATAGCTGAAATAGCCGAACCGTATCTGTGCGCTTGCCAGCACTGGCAGGGCAAGCACGAATAGGAGTAAGAATAATTTCTTCATATTTGGCTTAAAAGAAGAAAAGGAGGCTGCGGCTTCTACGCCATAGCCTCCTGATTATTGTTTGCTGATATTATCTATTACTTCTTGGCAGCGGCCGGCTTGTTGAGCTGAGCCTTCACCTCGGCAGTAACGTCCTTGCTGAGAGTGTCGCTGATGTAAGGAATACCAGATGTGATGTCCATGATGTAAACATAGCCACCTGCCTTGCCTACAGCCTTGATAGCTTCAACGAGCTTGTTGGTGATAGGGCTGATCTTCTCCTGCTGGAGCTTGGCGAGAGCCTGCTGGTTGTCCTGTGCAGTCTGCTGTATCTTCTGGTACATCTGCTGGAGGCTTTCCTCTGTCTCCTTCTTCTTGGTCTCGTTCATTGTCGAGGCGTTCTTGTCGTAGTCCTGGGCCTTGCGCTGGAGCTCGTCCTGCATTGCCTTGAGGTCGTTGTCATACTGCTTGGCAGCTGCTTCTACCTCGCCACGAGCCTTGATGAACTCAGGCATTGACTGCATAATGTCCTGGGCGTTAACGTGTCCGAATTTCTGTGCGAATGTTGCCAATGGCATGCACAACATAAGCATTAAGATAAGCTTTTTCATTTTCTTATTTTTTTTGTTATTAATTATTTTCCAAACTCTATGAATGAATTTTAAAATTGCATTTTTCTAATTCCTAATCAGCAAAGCCGAGAACAATTCAAAACTGAATAATTCAAATCAAAATTGAATAATTCAAAATCGCAGGCGTAGCCGAGAACAATTCAAAATTCCTAATTCCTAATTCCTAATTCTACATTCCGTAGCCAAGCTTCTGCAGCACTTCGTTGCTGATGTCAATCTTGGGTGAGCCGAATATTATGCCTGAGTCGGAGGCGCGGTCGAGAACGAGCGAGTAGCCACGCAGCTCGGATATCTCCTTCACCGCTGTGTATATCTCCTCCTGGATGGGCGACATGAGGCTCTCGCGCTTCTTGAACAGCTCGCCTTCGGGTCCGAAGTACTTGCGCTTGAGGTCGCTTGCCTCCTTCTCCTTCTTCATGATGGCTTCCTGGCGGTCTTTCTTCTGTTCGGCAGAGAGGAACACCATCTCGTTCTGGTAGTTCTTGTAGAGTGTTGAGGCCTCGGTGTTGAGTGCCTCAACCTCAGCCTGCCACTTCTTTGACACCTGGTTGAGCTGTTCGTTGGCTCGCTCGTAGGCCGGAATGTTCTTCAGAATGTATTCCATGTCGAGCAGCGCGAACTTCTGTGCGCTTGCCGTCAGTGCCGTAATGGCAAAGAGGCAGATAAGCATTAATTTCCTCATAATACACTTTCTAATTAAAGATTGAATAATTCAACATCGGCAAAGCCGACAATTAAATATTCAACATTCAACATTTAACATTCAACATTCAGCCATCGGCTGTTAGAATTCCTGTCCTAAGATGAAGTGGAACTGCGAACCGCCCTTGGTTCCGAACACCTTGTCGAAGCCGTAAGCCCAGTCGATACCCATCAATCCTACCATCGGGAGGAAGATGCGGACACCGAGACCTGCCGAACGCTTCATGTCGAACGGATTGAACTTCTTGGTTTCGGTCCATGAGTTACCGCCTTCGATGAATCCGAGTCCGTAGATGGTGGTGTTGCCAAGGAGGAACGGATAGCGCAATTCGAGCGTCATGCGGTCGTAGGCATAGCCCTCGTAGCCGTAAGGAGTGAGCGAACCATTCTCATATCCGCGCAGACCGATGGTCTCTTCGGCGTATGATGTAGAGTAACCGGTCATACCGTCACCACCCATGTAGTAGGTCTCGAACGGTGACTTCTTCCACTTGTTGAATGAGCCGAGCAATCCGAATTCGAGTCGTGTCATAAGCACGAGACACTTCTGTCCGCTTGTGAGTGCGGTGAACATGCGGCCCTTGAACTTCCACTTGTGGTATTCTACCCAGCGGTACTTCTCCTGCTGCTCCTTGTTGTATGTAGCCGACTTAGAGTTGGTGGCGAGGTGTTCGTAGTCCTTGCCGTCCCATGCCGACCATGGCGGAGTAACGGTAACCGATGCGACGAACTCTGAACCGCGGCGTGGGAACAACTGGTTGTCGGTAGATGTACGCGACAGCTGAATGCTGAGGTTGAGGTTGTTTGAATTACCGTTGGTCATGAGGAAGTAGCTCCAGTTCTTCAGCATATAGCGTGTGTACGAGAGCGAGAGCGACAACTGGAAGTAGTCGTCTGGCCAGCGCAACTGCTTGCCCCATCCCAGTGAGAATCCGAACAACTTGATGTATTTGTCGGGGTCGTAGTACGACTCGTAGTTGTTGTAGTTGCCGTAGCTGCCATAACCGTACATGTAGTTGTAGTAGTTGTTGAAGTAACCACTGTTGTAGTAGTTGCTCGATACGTCGGTCTGCTTAGAGAAGTAGGCTCCTACCGAGAACTGTATCGGTCGCTTGCCTCCAAACCAGTTGGTTGAGTATGAGGTGTTGTACGACTGATAGTATGTACCGTTGGTCTGTGCTCCGATAGAGAGAACCTCACCGTCGCCGATCGGCATGATACCACGATGCTCCTTGTTCTTGTTGAAGAGGTTGCGCATCGAGAAGTTGTTGAGCTTGAGTCCGATACGTCCGATTACACCGGTCTGTCCCCATCCGAGCGAGAACTCGATCTGGTCGTTCGACTTCTGCTCAAGATCGTAGTTGATATCTACTGTTCCGTTCTCCGGGTCGGGCACAGGCTGCGGATTGACCTTCTCCGGGTCGAAGTGTCCCATTGATGCAATCTCACGTGCCGAACGCTGCAGAGCCTCCTTCGAGAAGAGGTCGCCCGGCTTTGTACGCAGCTCGCGACGAACAACATTCTCGTACAGACGGTCGTTACCGTTGATGCGTACGTGGTTGATGTGGGCCTGCGGACCCTCGAAGATACGCATCTCAAGGTCGATAGAGTCGCCCACGATGTTAATTTCTGTCGGGTGGAGCGAGTAGAACAGGTAGCCGTTGTTCCAGTAGTTGTTGCCCACGGCGTCCTCGTCTTCGGTGAGTCGCTTGTTCATGAGCTTCTGGTTGTACACGTCGCCTTTCTTCATGCCGAGAACGGCAGCCAGATAGTCGGAGTTGTACACGGTGTTGCCCACCCATGTTATGTTGCGTATGAAGTACTTCTTGCCTTCGTCTACCTTGATGTTGATGCTTACGTGCTTGTCGTCGACATTCCATACGCTGTCGCTTAATATCACAGCGTCGCGGTAGCCGTGCTCGTTATACTTGTCGATGAGTTTCTGCTTGTCGGCCTTCCAACGCTCGGGTGTGAACTTCTTCGACTTGAGGAATGACGACAACTTGCCAGCCTCGTGAGTCTTGGAGAATGCTCCCTTTCTGAACAGTCCGCCCTTAATCTGGCCGGCTCTCAAGGCATTGTTGCCTTCGATGGTGATGGTGCGCACCTTCATCTTCTCCTTCTTGTCGATGATGACATCAAGGATTACGTGGTTCTTCTGCGTCACGTCGTCGCGCTGCACCACCTGAATGTCCGCGTTCTTGAATCCCTTGTCGTCGAAGTATTTCTTGGCAAGAATCTTGGCACGGTCAATCATGTTTGGTGTAATCTGGGCGCCTTTGAGGAGTCCGAGTTTCTCCTCCATGTCGGTGCGCTCCGACTTCTTCAGACCAATGTAGTTGATTGTTGACACACGTGGACGCATCTGCAGGTGGATGTGTAGATAAGCCTTGTCGTGTATGAGCGAGTCTACCGAGATAGACACCTCCGAGAACAGGCCATACTTCCAGTAATGCTTCACAGCGTCGGTTATCTCGTCGCCCGGCAGCTGAATCTCCTGTCCGATAGACAGTCCGGATATGCCCGTGAGCATATAGTCTTCATATCCTTCAGCGCCTGTCACGGCGATGCCCGCAATCTGTACGGTGCGTGGTGTTCCGGCATAGGATATGTCCGGGTATACGATTTTGTCCTGCGCCTTTGCGATGATGCTGCATGCAATGATGCAGAGTGTGGTCAACACCTTTCTTATATTCATTGTCTTCTTATTGTTTTTATCTTGTTAATCCTGGGTGTTTACTCATTACTTGCTTTCTTCTGCTTCCACCTGTTTGCCGGTCTTTCCGAATCGGCGTTGGCGTTGCTGGTAGTCGGCAATGGCTTTGTGCAGATCGGCTTCGTTGAAGTCGGGCCAGAAAGTATCGCAGAAATACAGTTCGGAGTAAGCTATCTGCCACAACAGATAGTTGCTGATTCGAAGTTCGCCACCAGTGCGTATCAGCAGGTCGGGGTCGGGGATTGAAGCTGTCGTAAGGCTTTGCGACACTACGTCTTCGGTGATGTCGTCGATAGACAGTTGTCCGTCAACTGCCTTCTTTGCTATGTCCTTCATCGCCTTTGTTATCTCCCATCTTGACGAATAGCTCAGAGCCACCACCATAGTCATGGCTGTGTTGCCGGCAGTATGGTCGATTGTTTCCTGAAGTTTTTGCTGCACTTCTATTGGCAGACGTTCAATGTCGCCAATTACCTTGAAGCGAACGTTATTCTTCATGAATATCTCGTCCTCGAGCGATGACAGTACAAGACCCATTAGGGCAGCGATTTCGGTCTCCGGACGGTTCCAGTTCTCGGTTGAGAACGTGTACAGAGTCAGGTATTTCACACCGAGCCGTGTACATTCTGAGGTGATTCGCCTTACGGTTTCCACACCTGCCTGATGTCCATAGCTTCTCGCTTTACCGCGTTCGGTAGCCCATCGTCCATTGCCATCCATTATTATGGCAATGTGTTGTGGTATATTGTTTTTATCGAGTTGATTGGTCATTGTTTCTAATTGTTTATTCGTCTTCGTTGTGGCATGTTCGGCATTTAGGCATAAAGCTGTATGTTATGGTCAGCTGTAGTGCCGAGTAGCAGTCGGTATTCTTGAACAGTCCGCTGCTTTTTATTCCGTACGGATCTTTCACTCCGTCTAGTTTGTCGCTCATTGAGAAGTGTTCTGCCCATTCCAGTGCAATGTTCAGCCTCTTGCCAGCCTTGTATTTCACACCGAGTCCTATGGGTACGTTTGCCGTGAAGGCATTGTCGCTGTCGCCTCCTACGTATGTGGCTCCGAGTCCGGCAAAGATGAATGGCGTAAGGCGTTTGGCTCCGCGGTAGTCTTGTCCCGTTCCGTATGGCCAGAAGTTGTATTCATAGGTCACACTGGCATCAACAAGCGTCTTGTTGAATTGGTAGGATGTTGTGGCATAGTCGGGATAGTATGTCTTGGCATTGTCCGACGAGCCTTTCAGCTTGCCACAGGCTGCTGAGAACTTCAACGCCATATATGGATTGAACACACGTCGCAGCACCACCGAAGCCATTGGCTGCATGTTTTTGGTCAGGCTTCCGCCAAAGTCACCTTGGTATGTCACTACGCCAACGCCCGCTCCTATCTCCATACGGTATTGATAGTCGGATTGTGCCATGCACGTTGCCGACATTGCGAGGGCAAGTGATATTACAAGGTTTCTAATCATATGTATATATTATATGATATGTGTATTATTTCTCGAAAGCGGTCTGCTCCTTAGCCCATCCCAGTCGGTTGATGCGTCCGCGCCATGTCTTGCCGTTGCTGGCGTTTACGAGCCAGAGGCTCTTGTTCTTGTCTACAGTCAGAGCGTAGGTGCCCTTTGCTGTTATGGCGTTTGTTGCGTTTTCGTTGAAGTTGGTGGGTAGCATTACTGTGGCTGTGTCCTCGCGCCATGTGATGCCGTTGTCCAATGACTTGTAGAATTTTGGAGCCTTGCCTTCTTCCTGTCCCATCATGTATACGCCACCGTCGTAAGCTACAGCGCTGATACCACTGAGCAGCGGTGCTGCGTGTTTGTTGTCAGCAGATACTCCGTAGTATGCCCACGGCTGGTTCTCGCTGTTCGCAGCAGCCTCGTCAATTTTTCCCCATATGGTGAGGTGCTTGTCGTTGGGATAAGTGGCTGCGTCGCGAGTTCCGAAAAGCATCACGCGGTCGGTCTTGGCATATCCTTCTATCTCAACGCTTGCGTATGTTGTCTCGCCATAAGGCATGAGCGAGAGCTCATCGTCTATTTCGGCTACGGTCCATGTAGCGCCGTTGTCCTTTGATGTCATCAGTCGGCCATCGGTAGCATATCCGTACAGGCTGTAGCGGCTTGCTGCTACAAGGCGTGTCACACCGGTAGCAGTGCCCATGATGTCCCATGTCTTGCCGTCGTTGGTGCGTACGATGTTGCCACCGTCGCTGATGTAAACGTAGTCTTCCTTGACAACAACACTCTTGTAAGCATCGGCTGCGAGCGCATGTCCGAGATTGGTTTCACACTTCGTCCATTGTGTTCCGTCATTAGAATATACGAGAGTTGCGTTGCCGTCATTACCGAGCAGCAACAGTTTTCCGTTGACAGCAGCTGTCTTTATAGCCTGCAAGTTCTTCAATTCGACACATATAGGCGTAGCATGCCATGCGAACGAGTCGGCTTGTTCCTTATGCACGTTCACATGTACTGTGTATTTCTTCACCGAAAGTCCAGAATTGCTTACTACTTGCACTTCGCGGTCTACCGAGAAGTCAAGTGAGTCGGTTGAACTGAAGTAGTCGAGCGAGTCGCTCTTTTCCTTCTTTATCACCACCAGTCCTGCCGAACTGTTCGACACCGAGCAGAGGAGCTTTTTGGCGTCGACGCCACATGGCAGCGAGTCGGGGTTGTATATCTTACCGTTAATCTGGTCTATATAGAACTTATAGTTGCTCAGTGTCAGTTCTTTCACGACGAGACTGTCGCGAAGTCCGTCTGAAGTCTTCACAAATGTGTTCTGTTTAGCTGTCGTGACTGAGAAACTTGAGATTGCACAATCGTCGGTGTATGTGTAATCATTGTCGCTTTCAAGGCAAGATGCCATCAAAAAAACGGTCGCGAGCAGCAGTGTAAAAGCTGCGAACTTACTTTTCATTGTACTCTAACTTATTATTTTTAGCTGCAAAATTAATCAGAATTCTCCAAATAGAACTTCTTTTGTCTTTATAATTATGCTATTTATTGATTAATAGTCTTATTTTTAAGGTTGTTTAGTGTTTTTGTGGTGTTGGCATTACTCAAAAAAAACGGACTGCAAGCACATATAATGCTTGCAGTCCGTTGATATTGCGTTTTTCACGCGTTATTTGCCGTATTGTTTATTCTTCAGGAAGCATAGCCACTGTGATGTGGTTGCCCGACTTGTTGAATTCCTTCATGTAGTTGCAGATATCCTGCGGAGTGAGCGATTCAAGTGTCTTCAAGTAGTCGGTATACTGGTCGATGCCGAGATTGTTGTACTGGTTG
Source organism: uncultured Prevotella sp. (assembly GCA_900550035.1). GTDB lineage: Bacteria > Bacteroidota > Bacteroidia > Bacteroidales > Bacteroidaceae > Prevotella. The sequence continues at coordinate 89,795 of URQS01000001.1, forward strand.
ATGATGCTGAGCCAGTAGCTGTTGCTCTTCTGTGCGTCAGCATGCTGCTTGATCATGTATTCCTTGCACTTAGCCAGTTTGGCAGGGTCGCATGTGTTGGCGAGGTTCTTCACTTCGTCGTTCATGATGCGCATAGCTACCTCTTTCTTCTCAGGCTTCATTGGGCAATAGGCGAAAATCTGGAACATACGATAGTTGTCCTTGCCTACTGAGCATCCGCCGTTGGCACCTACTGAGTAAGCTGCGCTTTCCTTCTCGCGAATCTTGTCCAGATATTCCATTGAAAGAATCTGTCCTGCTATGCTTGCACAAAGAGCGTTCTTTGTGTTGTACGGCATAGTGGTGTTGTGCCACATCATGTAGGCTGTCGACTTCGGTGTCTCCTGTTTGCGCTTGAAGATGTTCTCCACAACACCTGTGACAGGCTTCACCTCACGCTTGCTTGCTACAACCTTTCCGGCTGAAGGCAGAGCACCAATGTACTGGCAGATGAGCGGACGTATTGTAGCCTCATCGAAGTTGCCGATGATAGTGAATGTCCAAGCCTTGGCGTTGGCTGTACGTTCCTTTGCAATCTGAAGGATACGGTCATAGTTGATGTTCTTCAGTTTCTCAACAGTGAGCGGCTCCATACGTGCATTGTGGTTGTAGATAGTTGCATTGAGCGAGTCGCTGAGTGCTGTCTCCGGGTCGAGCGAACGGTTCTTCAGCTTTACCTCCATCTGTGTCAGGAGGTTGTCGAATGTCTTCTGGTCCTTGCTGATATTTGTGAAGTACAGGTACAGCAACTGGAACATTGTCTCTACATCCTTCGGTGTAGAAGCGCCCGATGCTGTTGTATACAGTTCTGAGCCGAGGCTGAGGTCAAAGTTTGCAATCTTGCCTGCCAGAGCCTTTGAAAGGTCGGTTGACGAGAATGCTCCGAGTCCGCTACCACCGATTACTGCGTCAAATACCTGCAGGTTGGTAAAGTCCTTCGGTCCGTAGAGTGTTGTGCCGCCGATGCCGCGTGCACTCATTATAACCTGATCCTTCTTGTAGTCGGTCTTCTTCAATATAACGGTAGCACCGTTTGACAGTGTCAGTGTTGTATAGCCGAACTTGTCGCTCTTCTTCTCGCTCTTTATCTTGCCTGCCTTAGGCATAGTGGCGATGAGCGGTTCGTTCTTCACGTTGTCTACATAAGCAGTGATTTCTGATGAACGTGCTTCCTTGATAGCGCCAAGAAGCTGTGCCTCGGTAGGATAAACGTTGCCCTCTGCTTCGTTGCAGAACGAGATGATTACGGTGTTGCTGTCGTTCTCGGGCAGCATCTCTTTCATCATCTGGTTGATGATGCCAACAGGAATAGCATTTACAAGCTGCTTCATTACCGGATAGGTGTACTCGATTGACGGCATAGGCTCGTTAGAGAGGAAGTTGCCGAGAATCGGAGTATACAGTGCAGCGTTGGTGCGCTTGTCCTTGGCGCTGTAGGCACGGTCGAGCTGGCTGAGATAATTCTCCTTGAAGCGGGCCAACTCAGTATCGGTGAATCCGAACTTAGCGGCGCGCAATGCTTCAGTGTAAGCAGCCTTGAGGCTCACAGCCATATCCTTCAGTTCCTTAGGTGCTACAGATATGCTGAAAGCGTCCTTTGTCTTTGCGAAGATATACTGTCCGTCGTCGGCGCTGGCTGATACGTATGGGCAGCTGGCATCGAGTCCCTTCTCATACATACGGTAGTTGAGCAGGCTTACGGCAGCGCTCTTGGCGTAGTCGTAGACGATGTAGTCCATGTAGTTCTTCAGCGAGTCAGGGTAGACGTCGTGCTTAACCATGTACTGCACCATGCTTGTAGGCTGCTCCTTATCCTTGTCGATGATAACGATAGGCTCAGCGTTGTCAGGCACCTGTTCTGCTACGATAGGAGCCTGGTTGGCTGGATTCTTGAACGAGCCGAAGAGTTCCTTGATTTTCTTCTCGGTGTAGTCAACATCAACGTTACCAACTACGATGATGGCCTGGTTGTTGGGATGATACCACTTCTCATAGTAGTTGCGCAGTTCCTTCGGCTTGAAGTTGTCGATTACCGACATGAGTCCGATAGGATAGCGTACGCCATACTTTGAGCCCGGGTATAGCTTAGGCAGGTTGCGCTCAAACATACGGCTTGAGGCACTGGTGCGCAGACGCCACTCCTCGTGGATAACGCCACGCTCCTCATCAATTTCCTTGGGGTCGAGCAGCAGAGCGTTCGACCAATCGCTCAGTATGAGCAGACATGAGTCGAGAGCCGACTGGCGTGCAGTAGGGACGTTAGAGATATTGTATACGGTCTGGTCGATAGAAGTATAAGCATTTAGGTCGCCTCCGAACTTCACACCGATGCTCTCGCAGTAGCGAATAACTTCGTTGCCCGGGAAGTGCTTTGTACCATTAAAGCACATGTGCTCAAGGAAGTGTGCCAATCCGCGCTGGCTCTCTTCTTCCTGAATAGAGCCCACTTTCTGTGCAATGTAGAAGTCGGCTCGGTTCTCAGGCCAGTTGTTGTGACGGATGTAGTAGGTCAGTCCGTTATCCAATTTTCCTACGCGTACGTCAGGGTCATTGGGTATCGGTGACATCTGTTGTGCCTGGGCAAGTCCTGCAAACACGGCAAGGACGGCTACCAATAGTTTTCTGAGTTTCATGAAATATAATTTAAATTTATTTTTAGTTCGATTAAGTGTCTATACATTAAGCGGACGTGCAAAAGTAACACATTACTTTCATATACAAGAATTAAGGCGTTGAAAAACTACGTTTCTTAGTTTATATTAATTGTTTGTCAGTGTTTTCTTTTATGTTTCGGGGGTGGTGTGTCAGTATTTCCTTGCGCAGAGTGGTAATGTCTATATGGGTGTAGATTTGGGTTGTCTTTATGTTCTCGTGTCCCAGCATTTCCTGTATGGCACGCAAGTCGGCACCGCCCTTGAGCAGTTCGGTGGCAAACGAGTGTCGCAGCGTATGTGGAGACACTGTCTTTGTGATGCCTGCTTCCTCGGCAGTGCGCTTTATCATTATCAGTATCATGGTGCGTGTGAGGTGGGCACCGCGTCGGTTCAGGAACACATAGTCCTGTTCGCCGGGCTTTATCTTCATCAGGTTGCGGTCGTACAGCCACAATTGTATTTCGTGCAGTGCGCTGTCTGATATTGGTACCAGTCTCTCCTTGTCGCCCTTGCCTATGATGCGTAGGAATTTCTCGCGTTCAAATATGTCGTTGAATTTCAAGTTGACGAGTTCCGACACTCGTAGTCCGCACGAGAATAGTACTTCAATGATAGCCCTGTTGCGCTGTCCTTCCCATTTCGACAGGTCGATGGCTGCCTCCATGCGGTCTATTTCTTCAGTCGACAGCACCTCAGGCAGATGTTCGCCAACGGTGGGTGCTTCGAGCAGTTCTGAGGGGTCGTCCTTCAGTATTCCGCTTATGACGAGATACTTGAAGAACGACCTCACTCCACAAAGTATTCTTGCTTGCGACGACGAAGCGATGCCGAACTCGTATATCACGGCAGCGAAGTTCTCAAGATTGTCGAGTTTCACGTCCTCCACCTTCAGGTTTTCGTTGCGCAGATAGTTCAGCAGATAGTCGATGTCGTGAGTATATGCCTCTATCGTGTTGTCGGAGTATCCGCGTTCGAGTCTGAGATAGCGCACATATCGCCGTCTCAGCACGCTAAGGTCGTCGTTTTGCATTGTCAGTATTATTTTTGAGTTCAAATCCCAGACGCATACCGTCGTAATTCTTTATAATCGAGTTGATTATAGCTGCGCTTGTGCTGAGTCCGGCAGTAGAGTTGCTGATGGTCTTCAGCACCGTCATGAGCTTGTCAGAATTGAATGTAAGGGTCATTGTCGAGCCTTGTGTAGACACGTAGGCGGTGTACGCCTTGCCATAGGTGGGAGTGAATGTGATGGTTTTGTTCTTCTTGTTGAAGACGTATTTGCCCTTGGTTTCGCGCTTCTTTATCTTTGATGTGTAGTTGCCTTTGCCATCGAATGTGTAGACGATGCCGTTGACGCCCATCTTCTTGAGTATCGGCGCCACCTTGTTCTCCATCTTTGTGGCAATGGCGCTGCCTCCTGCCTGAGCCAGCACGCTGCTGCTCTCAAACTCGCAAGCCGGTGCGGAATACTTCCATGTGCCCTTGATTGACGACTCGCTTGTCATCTTGTCGCCCACTACACTACCTACTACACCCTTAAGGATGTCGCCAATGCTCTGAGCCTTTACGCTTGATGCGAACAGGCACATAAGTACCATTACTAATACAATCTTAAAATTCTTCATTACCATAAAAACTATATTTTTTTAAATTCTTAATTCTAATTTGCAAACGCTGCCGAGAATAATTCAAAATTGCCGCAGGCAACCAATTCCTAATTCCTAATTCCTAACTCCTAATTTATAATATGTATGTCGCGCTGTGGGAAAGGAATCTCTATATGATGCTCGTTGAGCGTGTTGTATATAGCTTCCTTCACCTGTCCGGTCATGCCAAACTTCTCCTCTACGAGCACCCAGTAGGTCACGAACAGATTGACAGAGTTGTCGCCGAACTCGTCGAACACAACGCTTACGGGCTTCTTCAGATCTATCACGTCGCGTCCGTCGGCACTCTTGCGGGCCTGCGTCTTGACTGCGGCGACGAGCATCCGGCGTACTTCTTCTACATTAGAGCCATAGGCTACGCCCACCGGCACCTTCACCATCTCGTACGAGTGGTTCTTAGTGATGTTCTTGAAGTTCTTGCTGAAGAGCGAACTGTTGAGGAAGGCAATGACGCATCCGTCGGCTGTAAGCACCTGTGTGCTCTGATAGGTGATGCTGTCCACCTTGCCACGTATGCCGTCACACTCTATGAAGTCGCCCACACGCACACGTCCAGTCATAAGCGATATGCCGTAGAAGAAGTTCTCGAGCAAGTCCTTCATGGCGAAGCCGACACCAGTAGCCAATCCTGCCGATATCACGGAGATGGCTGTCGAGGGTATCTTGAGCATCTTGATGGCTATGATGGCATAGAGTCCCCAGCAGCAGATGGCTATGATGTTGTTGGCGAGCGTGAAGTTGGGCTTGCCGTTGACTACTATCTTAGAGCGGTGATACTTATGATAGAGCGACTTGATGAGATAGTTGAGATAGCGGAAGACGAAGAACTGTGAGCCCACCATCACCAGCTTCAGTATCGACAGCTGCACCACGCCGGTGACATTGAGGAAGTCGAACTGGAATATCTTCCACACCGTGTCGGTCAGGTCGAACACGTTGGCAGCCCACCATATCGACAGTAGCACCGAGAACACGCTCAGCACAGGCACCAGTGCCATGTATATGAAGTCGTAGAACCACGTCACGTTGATGTGCGCGCCGTGACTTACGGTGATGACACTGAGCAGCGAGCCCTTGCGCGCCTTCTCGGCTTCCTTCTCGGAGTGGATGCGGTGGCTGAGCCATCGGCGCTCGTACACTCCGAGCATGTCGTATACGCAGGTGATGGTCTGTATGCAGCTGAGCTGGAACATCCACCATATCAGCACCTGCACCGACAGCAGCACGTAGCCATACAATGCCGATGCCGTAGAGAATGTCATCATGAGCAGCGATATCCATGTATAGAATATGTCGGAGCGCGGTATGTTGTCGTTGTGGCGCGTTATGACGTTCCACTGCCACAGTGTGAACACGAGCAGTATAGGGGGGAAGATGAGCGCCACAAGATTGTTCGGAATGAACACTATACGGAACGTTATGACGATGAACGACATGAGCATAATGGGCGTATATATGCGGAAACCGCTCTTTATCTGAGTGCCCGTGAGGCGCACAAGCAGCGAAAAGAAGATGGCACACAGCAGCCATGCGTACTCTATGAGCAGCTTCGAAGCCATGAGGAAGAAGTTGTGATACATGAACGAGCGTGCCACCATCACCGACACGGCGAAGATGAACATAGCTACGAACAGTATGAGGCACACCTTCTTCTTCATGAAGTTGTCGGTACGGAAGCGTCGCGGCACGAGCCAGCGCACGAGCACGTTGCTCAGCAGGGCAGCCATGATGATGTAGAAGAGTACGAACAAGCTCAGACCCATCACTATCGGTCCGCGCCACTGCGAATACACCTGACGTTCAGTGCCGTTGGCAGTTTTCACCTTCTCGGTGTTGTACTTTTCGCTCACATCCGCCTTGGCGTTATGGTAGGACATAGGCATCGAGCCGATTATCTCGAAATAGTTCTGGTCGCCATTGACAAATATGTTGTGCTGTATCTCGTTGTAGCGCTGCATGGCATAGTCGTTCACTTTCTTAAGGCGTTGCGATATGCGCTGGTAGTGCTCGTTGTCCTTCTGCACCGAGGCACGCACGTTGGTGAGGTTGCGGCACAGGGCTGTTGCGTAGGCAAGGCACGCCTTGCGGTCGGCCTGACCCGCCTCGTCGAGCATGAAGGGCAGCTGTCGCTGCTTGCCGTTCTTGTCGAGTATGTACTTCGGACCCTTAGCCTTGCCGTTCTTGATGTCCTGCTGCATCTTGAGCGACGGCGGAATGTTGCCGAGCGTTTCCATAAGATACTTATAGCGTGTTATCTCGGCATCCATACGCTTCATGATGCGGTCGTAGGGCATGCGTCGCTTGCTGAACTCGCGATACAGTTCGGTGGCTTCATGGCATGCGTATGTCATGTCGAATGTGAAGTCCTGCTTCTGCGAGTAGAGCATCAGGGCTATCTGGTCGCTTCGCTGCATGAGCGACACCATCTGCTTGTGCTGCTGCTGGTTGTATGCGGCATAGCGCGCCATGTTCTGGCGTTGTTCGCCGAACGATGTCTCCAGTTCGGCACGAAGCACTGAGAGTGTCGACTTCAGGTTTTTCTCCTTCAGCACGGCACCTGCGTTTATTGTCACGCATAGCATGATGATAAGACACAGCACGCGCCTTATAGTTTTTGTCGTCATATAATAATTGCTTGTTTTTCTTACCTTTTACGTTGTAGGGAGTGTTGCTCGAACATGCAAATTTATAGTATTTTTCTCAAAAAAAAGGCCTGCTTGACATATTTTTAACCGTGTAGTCAGTCAACGACGGTTTAAAATATGTCAGCAGGTCTTTTTGTTCAATTAATATTTATGTCGTATGGATATGTGTGTTGAGGCTTACTTGCCATCAACCACTGCTTCGTCCTCATTCTGGGTTTGCTGTTCCTTGCCCTTTAGGCTTTCGTAGCTGTCAGCCTCCTTCACCTTCAGTCCGGCAAGAAGAGCCTTGACGTGGTTGCCGTTAGCATCGATAGTGGTCTCGGGCATGAAAAGCACACGCGAACCAATTATATCCGAAGTGCTGAACTCCTTGGCGTTGGTGGCACCCTTTGAGCGTAGAGCCACCTTAAACGAACCGATACCGTCAATCTTCACCTTGTTGCCACGCTGCAACTCCTGACGTATCACCTCCGAAAGTTCGGTCAGCACGGCCACGATATCCGACTTCTTTACGGTACTGTTGTTCTGCATCACCTCTGCGAGTTCCTTGATGCTTACGGTCTCACGATAAGTAGCGCGAGCATAGTACTTTCCGTTAGTTGCACCCTTACGATTGCTCTGATAGATCTTGAAATTTACTGCCATAATTCTGATTTTTTAATGTTAAGTGTTAAATGTTAAGTGTTAAATGTTAAGTGTTAAATGTTAAGTGTTAAGTGTTTGTGTTTTGAATGTTAAGTGTTTAATTGTTTGTGTTTTTCTTGGTAGAGCATAGTTGGGCGGACTTGGTCGACATGGGTCCGGCGGATGCATCCATTTGTTCTGCTCTGCGTTTCATCAGCAAACTGTGTTTCTGATTACGTTTGCAAAGGTATAATCTGGCGCAAGCGATGTCAAGTGTTTGGCAGTTTTTTTTTAAAAAGTTTTATTTCAGCCCCTCTACTATTCTCTTCACCCCCTCTACAAGTCGTTCTCGTGGGCATGCCATATTGATGCGTATGAAGTGTTCGCCCTCGCTGCCGTACATGCTGCCTGCATTCACCCACACCTTATGCTCGCGCAGCAGTCGTTCTTCTATTTCTTCAGATGTCTCATCTATTGTCGAACAGTCCACCCAAGCCAAGTATGTGCCCTCCATACGCATCACGGGCAGGTGGGGCAAGGCTTCTGACATGTATTGGCGGAGCCACTCGTAGTTGGCTGTGAGATAGCGGCGGAGCGCCACGAGCCACTCCTCTCCCCCATCGGTGTAGGCTGCCATAAGCGCCTCAACGCCAAAGGGATTGACGTCGCACACCTCGTTGATGTTGATGGCACGGTCGATGCGCTCGCGCACGGCTGCATCGCGGCACACTATGTTGGCTATCTGCAGACCGGCTATATTGAACGCCTTCGACGGCGAGCAACACGTTATTGAGCTGTGACTCAGCTCGTCGGGCAGCGATCCGAACGGAGTATACTTATTGTCATGTAGTGTCAGCTCGCAGTGTATCTCGTCCGACACTACGCGCACGCCGTGCTTGCAGCACAGCTCAGCCACACGGGTCAGCTCGGAGCGTGTCCACACACGTCCGCCAGGATTGTGCGGATTGCACAGCAGCAGGATTCGGGCACGCTCGTGCGACAGCTTTTTGTCCAAATCGTCAAAGTCAATCTCATAGCGTAGCTTCTCCTTATTATATATAAGGGCATTGGACACCGTCTCGCAGCCGTTGTTGCGTATGCTCGAATAGAAGCAGTTGTACACCGGACCCTGCACTATCACCTGGTCGCCCGGCAGAGTCAGAGCCTTGATAATGGCAGATATGGCGGGCACCACGCCCGACGTGTATATGATGTCAGACGGCGTGAAGTGCCACTGGTGACGGCTTGCAAACCATCGGCACACCGCCTCGTAGTAGGCATCGGGCACACGTGTGTATCCGAATATGCCGTGAGCCACCCGGCGCTGCAACGCCTCGGTTATAGCGGGATAGGTCTCGAAGTCCATGTCTGCCACCCAGAGGGGTATGACATCGGCAGTCGGAGCCGAGTCCCACTTGTAGGAATTGGTGTGACGGCGGGATGGCGCAGAAAGCTTATAACTCATAATACATAATAAATATTTAAAGATTATTTTGTGATAATATAACTGGCTATAATGACAAATATTGTTGGAAGTAAACTAGCTATCAACGACTTGATTAAAGGTATGTTTTCTCTGATATACAAAATTGTTATTAACATATAATACATTACAAACCAACACTGCAACCATTTTTCTAATCTTTTCCATAATTTTTATTTTTTATAAAACAATATAAAAGTACTGAAATAAGCAAAGACAACAATAACAACAATAGTATTATCATCTGATTTTTAATATACATAGAACCTATACCCAAACAACACGTTGTAGGTAACAGCAACAAGAATAGTGTTACAGGACTTGTGAGTGGTTCCTTTAAAGGAGAAAAAAATTTAGGCATCATCATAATCTTACCTTTTATTATTACACAATCAAACTATTACACAATTATCTTTCAGGAAATATATGGTTAGCACATATTAGTCGTACAATATTCAATATATCCTTGACATTCTATGGCTATTTCATAATCAATTATCGTGTCAGAATCTGGCAGTCGGCAGGCTGCTTTATGTTCTCGTCGATTATCACTTCGCCTATGCTGTCTGCCACGATGCGGCCCGATGTGGGGTTCTTTATGCTCTTGATGTGTCCGCGTATGTCCGCCTGCAGAGTCGAATACTCGAAGGCGCGGTCGCATTCGGGGTCGAAGGTGCAGTTCTCAAGCACCAGATCCTTGGCGTAGCACAGCGGTTGCTCGCCCGAGATGTGGCAGTTGACCAGTCGCAGTCCGCGCGAATGCCATCCTAAGAATTCACCGTTCAGCTCTGAGTCGTACACGGTCACGTTGTCAACCTCCCAGAACGAGTCCTTGGTGTCAATCTTGGCGTTGCGTATCTCGATGTCGCGCGAGTACTGGAACACGTATTTGGCATCCGATTGCAGTCCGTCAACGCGTATGTTGCGGCAGTGCATGAATGGATAAGTGCCCTCGTGCAGCACCACGTTTTGAAGCTTCAGCCCGTCGATGCCCCAGAATGTCTCGTCGGCATCGTTGATTGTGACGTTCTTGAGCGAGAGGTTCTTCATCTCGCGGAAGAACTTGGGACCGTTGATGACGCAGTCTTCCATGTGCATGTCGTCCGAATACCATACAGCCGAACGCGATCCTGGCGCGAAATAGCAGTTGCGTATGTCCGAGCCCTTGACGTGCCACAACGGGTATTTGCCCTCGAAGTAGCAGTTGCGGCAAACGATGTTGCTACACTCCTTGATGCCCGATTCACCAAAAGTGATGCGAACGTGGTCGAGCTCCACGTTGTGGATTTCGAAGAGAGGACGCTCTCCGCCGAAAACCTTGTCAGTTATCTTTTCCATAATGTCAATTTTACTAAGAATATCACTCCACGGAACGTCAGTTCGAGGCACATGGCGAGCCATACGCCACGCAGTCCCATCGACGGAGCGAGTATGGCGGCAAGCGTGATGCGCACGCCCCACATCGATATGAGGTTCATCACGCTTGGCGCTATAGTCTTGGCTGCACCCACAAACACTCCGTAGCAGATGATGGCTGCACCGAACATCGGTTCGGCGAATGCCTCAATGCGCAGCACCTCTACGCCGAGCTGGCGTACCTCTTCCGAAGGCGTCATCATAGCCATGGCAAACGGCGAACCCACGTACATCACCACGCCCATCACTGTCATTATGCCCATGCCTAAAGCTACGCTGAGCCAGGCGAAGCGCTTCATCAGTTCGTATCTTCCTGCACCCATGCTTTGGCCCACAAGCGTCGTGGCGGCATCGCTCACACCGTAGCCCGGCATATAGCACAGACTCTCCACAATGATGCCAAACGAGTTGGCTGCAATAGCGAAGGTGCCCAGTGGTGCAATGATTATGGTGGTGACGATATATGCCGAGGTCATGATGGTCTGCTGTATGCCCATCGGCAGTCCGATGTGCAGAGCACGCTTCACCACATCCCATGTAGGCAGGAAGCGTCCGCTGTCTATCTTCAGCGACAGCTCCTTGTTGCGGAAGCAGAGTATATACATTGTTATCGATGCTGCCACAAACTCAGCCGATGCCGTACCTATGGCAGCTCCCACCACTCCCAGTCCGGCACCTGGCATTGTTATGTGCATGCCCAGCACATCGACGGTGCGTGTGTGGAATATCAGGAAGAAGTTGAACACCACGTCGAGCGACATCATCACCACGCTCATTATGCTCGGCACCACCATGTTGCCCGAACTGCGTAGCATTCCACTTCCGAACATTGAGAATTGGAATATGGGCAGGGCGGTAGCTACAATGGCAAAATATGCCGACGACGTAGCGTTGATGCTGTCGTTGCCGCCCAGCCATATCGGCAGAAACGGACTGATGGCGAGCGATATGAGTCCAAGCAGCGCACTCACTACGAATACCGACATAATGCCTTGGCGCAGTGTGGAACGTGCCTTTGTTGCATCATTTGCACCCAGCTGGTGGCTCACTTGCACATAGAATCCCGCTGCTGCTGCCGAGCACAGACTGCCCAGTAGCCACATCGTGGTTTCTATCAAGCCTATAGCCGCCGATGCCTCTGCACCCATGCTGCCCACCATCGAAGCGTCTATATATTGCATCATTGTTGTTGTGAGCTGAGCCAGAATAGCGGGTGTGGCAAGACTCAGCACGAGACGCGCCTGCTCGCCGAGTGTCATCGGCTTGCCCTTGCGTATCATGGCGAGTAGTTGGTCTTTTTGTTTGTTGATTTTCATAGGATCCTAATTTCACTGCTAAGTTACAAAAGAATGGCGATATGTGCAACCACGTTAGGCTATTATCCATAATGGAGGTTAGAAAAACAGAAATATATATACTAAGGCACCTGCTGAAAAATAATTCTTAAACCTTTATGGAATGGAAAATAATAGGAGGGTGTGCATTCTAACGAAAGAATGCACACCCTCCATAATTAGGAATCTATAGATATGTTATTGTCTTACTCCTCTACTGGAGAGAACTCGTCCTTGCCTACTGAGCAAAGAGGACATTCAAAATCATCGGGAAGATCCTCGAATGGTGTACCTGCCGGTATGCCAGCCTCTGGTAATCCTACTGCTGGGTCATACTCCCAACCGCATACGTCGCATACATATTTCTTCATAGTTCTTTGCTTTTATGGGTTTATACTTAGAAATTATCTACATGCACCTCAAAGTAAGCCTTTGGATGCGAGCAGGTGGGGCAAATCTCAGGAGCCTCTGTTCCTACTACGATATGACCGCAGTTGCGACATTCCCATACCTTAACCTCGCTCTTCTTGAACACTTCCTGAGCCTCAACGTTGCGCAGAAGTGCACGATAACGCTCTTCGTGGCGCTTCTCGATGGCTGCTACAAGGCGGAACTTATGTGCCAATTCTGTAAAGCCCTCCTCTTCGGCTGTCTTTGCAAAGCCTTCGTACATGTCGGTCCATTCGTAGTTCTCGCCTTCTGCTGCTGCAGCAAGGTTCTCGGCTGTGCTGCCTATGCCGCTAAGCTCCTTAAACCACATCTTGGCGTGCTCCTTCTCATTGTCGGCAGTCTGCTGGAAGATAGCAGCTATCTGCTCGAAACCGTCCTTCTTGGCACGTGATGCGAAATATGTATACTTATTGCGAGCCTGTGATTCGCCAGCGAAAGCTGCTGCGAGGTTCTTTTCTGTCTGTGTGCCTGAATATTTGTTTGCCATAGTCGTATTGTTTTAAAATTTATAATGTTATTGTTTTCTTTATCTGATGCAAAATTACTGATAATCATCTGATTAGCAAAATAAATATCGGCAAACGAACAGTAAATTTCGGCATGGTATATTTTTTATACACTTTGTTTGCTGAAATTTACCATTTGTTTAGTAATTTTACACCCCAATAACAGATATACTATGACAACAGAAGAACTTAATAGCAAGTATTCCAACGTGTGCAATATGTCACGCGGCAATGGATTCAGGGTGGAGCGTATGCCCAATCTTTTTGAGACAAGCGAAATAGACGACTGCATGGCGCACGTTCATTCTTTCTATGAGATACTATGGTTTCAGGAAGGAACGGGCGTTCATACCGTCGATTTCAATGATTATGAGGTGGCGCCAGGCACCATCTTTTTCCTTGCGCCCGGACAGGTGCACCATTTTGACAGAAAAGAAGGATATAAAGGTGTGGCTATAAAGATGTGTACCGACCTGATGAAGGACAACAAGTCGGGAGAAAATGCCGACAACTTTTTCCTGAAATACAACTCATTCCATACCTACGACTCTACACCTTACTATACAATAGACGATAATACGGCGCAAATGCTTATGCCATTGGTAGACGATATGGAGGAGGAAGCAAAACATTACGACGAAGTGGGCAATGTGGATATACTGAAATCGCTGCTCTGCATATTCCTTGTCAAGATACAGAGGTACGGCATACATGAGGCTGGCAAGGATCTTGACATGCTCAAGCCATCGCACAGACTCTTTATTCAGTTCCGCCGCATGGTAGAGAAAGAATATCACAGCCTGCATACCGTGCAGGAATATGCCGACCGGCTGAACGTGGCTGTGCGCACTCTGAACAAGAGCGTAAATGAATGTTCGGGCAAGCCGCCACTTGCCTTCATCAACGAACGCGTCATTCTGGAGGCAAAGCGAATGGCCAAGTACACCAATATGATGATTAAGGAGATAGCTGCCAGTCTGGGATATGACGATCCTTCCTACTTCGTGAAGCTCTTCAAACGCCAAACTGGCTTCCTACCCTCAGAGTTTAGAGACTTGCAGTGAAAACCGTCACGACCTGCCGGTGATTATCTTTTTTACCTCATTCAGTTTGTTGAGGGCTTCAACGGGTGTGAGGTTGTTTATGTCGAGGCCGAGTATCTCGTCGCGTATCTGGCATAGCACGGGGTCGTCGAGCTGGAAGAATGATAGCTGCATGCCTGCTGAGGCTGTCTGACCGAGGTTCTGGCGCGACTCCACTCCCACGCTGGCGTTGTCTGCCTCCAGCTGCTTCAGTATGGTGTTGGCACGGTTGACGATAGACTTCGGCATACCTGCAATCTCAGCCACGTGTATACCGAACGAGTGCTCCGAACCGCCTCGCATCAGCTTACGCAGGAATATCACCTTGCCGTTCAGCTCCTTCACGCTCACGTTGTAGTTCTTGATTCGGCCGAAGTTCTTCTCCATCTCGTTCAGCTCATGATAGTGAGTGGCGAAGAGTGTGCGTGCCTGCGCACCTTGATGTTCGTGCAGATACTCCACTATAGCCCACGCTATGGAGATGCCGTCGTAGGTCGATGTGCCTCGTCCCAACTCGTCAAAGAGTACGAGCGAGCGTGGTGTTACGTTGTTGAGTATGTCCGAAGCCTCAGTCATCTCCACCATGAAGGTCGACTCGCCCAATGAGATGTTGTCCGATGCACCCACACGTGTGAAAATCTTGTCTACGAGTCCTACACGAGCCGACTCTGCCGGAACGAAGCATCCCATCTGAGCCATGAGCGTTATGAGGGCAGTCTGGCGCAACAGAGCCGACTTACCAGCCATGTTCGGACCCGTGATAATCATTATCTGTTGCTGTTCGGTGTCCAGTTCGATGTCGTTGGGCACATATTCCTCGCCCATAGGCAACTGTGTCTCGATTACGGGATGGCGTCCTGCCTTGATTTCGAGCACGCAGTCGTCTGCCACAACGGGTCGCACATAGCGGTGCTCCTCGGCAGCCTTGGCGAACGAGAGCAGACAGTCGAGACGTGCAATGATGTTGGCGTTTATCTGTATCTGTGGTATGAACTCAGTCATATCGGTGACGAGTTCGGTGAAGAGACGGTTTTCCAAGGCGAGTATTTTCTCGTCGGCTCCCATTATCTTCTCCTCATATTCCTTCAGTTCCTGGGTGATGTAGCGCTCGGCATTGGCAAGAGTCTGCTTGCGTATCCACTCCTGCGGCACCTGGTCCTTGTAGGTGTTGCGCACCTCAAGATAGTATCCGAACACATTGTTATATCCTATCTTCAGCGATTGTATGCCCGTCTTCTGTGCCTCGTCCTCCTGAATTTTGAGCAGATAGTCTCTTCCTCCACGCGAAATCGACCGCAGTTCGTCCAGTTCTGGCGAGAATCCGGCTGCAATCACGTCGCCCTTGTTCACAAGCTGTGGCGGATCCGACTGTATCTCGCGCTCAATGCGGTCGCGCAGCGACTCACACAGGTTCAGTCGCTCGCCAATGGAGCGTATTTCCTCGTTGTCGCTGTACAGACAGGCGGTCTTGATAGGTATGATGGCTTGTAGCGCCAGCTTCAGCTGTACCACCTCGCGTGGCGACACACGTCCTACAGCCACCTTCGATATGATGCGTTCTATGTCGCCTATGCGGTGCAGATTGTCGTCGACGGTCTGTCGGAAGTCGGGTTTGCGGAAGAAAGTATCTACCACGTCCAGACGCTTGTTGATTGACGCTACGTCCATCAGTGGGAACACAGTCCAGCGCTTCAGCATACGTGCTCCCATGGCTGTAGTGGTGCGGTCGATTACGTCGAGCAGCGACACGCCGTCGTCCTGCATCGACTGCAGAAGTTCCAGTGAGCGTATGGTGAACTTGTCGAGTCTGACGTAGCGGTCCTCCTCTATGCGACGCAGCGATGTGATGTGTCCCAGGTGGGTGTGCTGCGTCATCTCCAGATACTGCAATATGGCTCCTGCGGCTATCACTCCGAGCTTCAGGTGTTCTACGCCGAAACCCTTCAGCGACTTCGTTCCGAAATGCTTAAGCAACTTCTGTCGCGAACTCTGTTCGGTCAGCATCCAGTCGTCGAGCTGGAATGTACACCAGCGGTTGCCGAAATGCTCCTCAAACTGCGCCTTCATCTGCCGGTCGTGCAGCACCTCCTTGGGTTGGAACGATGCCAGCAGTTTCTCCACATAGTCGAAAGTACCCTCGCCAGTGAGAAATTCGCCTGTAGAGATGTCGAGAAAAGCCACGCCACACTGCGTCTTGGTCATGAATACTGCAGCCAGGAAGTTGTTCTCCTTATAGTTGAGCACGTTGTCGCTCATAGCTACTCCGGGCGTGACGAGTTCGGTAATGCCACGCTTCACGAGCGTCTTTGTGAGCTTCGGGTCTTCCAGTTGGTCGCATATAGCCACACGCTTGCCCGCTCTGATGAGCTTGGGCAGATAAGTGTCGAGAGCGTGGTGGGGGAATCCTGCCATTTCCGTAGCCGCTCCACTTGGGTTCTTTCCGTTGGAGCGCGTGTCAGAGTGATGCCGAGAATCTTAGCCGCTTCGACAGCGTCGTCGGCATAAGTCTCGTAGAAGTCGCCGCAGCGGAACAGCAGCAGTGCATCGGGATGCTCGTTCTTGAACGTGTAGAACTGTCGCATCATAGGTGTCAGTCCGTCGTCATTCTTTTTCTGAGCCATATAATATAGTAGTGGTTCTTTTGTAAGCCTTTAATGTCTTTAATCCTTTTTTCTAATCAACGTCAGTCCGTCGCGCAACGGCACTATCACCTGCTCAACACGGTTGTCGGCAGCAACGTGGTCGTTGAATTGTCTGATGCCTTGTGTCTGATGGTCGTGGTCGTAAGCCGGGTCGGTGACATGGCCGTCCCACAGTGTGTTGTCGGCAATGATATATCCGCCGGGGCGCAACAATCGTAGCACCATCTCGTAAGTCTCTACATACGTACGTTTGTCGCCGTCGACAAAAGCGAGGTCGAACGTCACGCCGAGCTTGGGCGCTTCGACGTTGGCATCGCCTATACGGAAGTCTATCTTGTCAGCCACGGGCGAGTTTTCTATCCACGGACGGGTGAAGTCTTCCATCTCGTCGTTTATCTCAAACGTCCACACCTTGCCTCCTTCGTCCAATCCTTCAGCCATGCAGATGGCGCTATAGCCCGAGAAGGTGCCCACCTCAAGAATGTTCTTGGGGCGTATCATGCTCACGAGCATCTTCAGCAAGCGTCCTTGCAGATGTCCCGATGCCATGCGTCCGTGTATGGTATGGATGTTGGTAGCGCGGTATAGGCGGTACAGATAGTCGCCCTCGGGTGCTGAGTGTGCCAGTACGTACTTCTCTATATCTTCAGTCATAATGCTTTGATTGCTTCGAGTGCCAGACGGTAAGAGTCCATTCCGAATCCGCATATCACGCCCATGCAGGCGCAGGAAATCATCGACTTGTGTCGGAATTCCTCGCGCTTGTGCACATTGCTTATGTGTACTTCTATTACCGGACTCTTCAGCGAGCGTATGCAGTCCTGCAGTGCTATGCTGGTGTGGGTGTATGCACCGGCGTTGAGTATTATGCCGTCGGCTGTGAAGCCTACCTCCTGCATCTTGTCGATGAGGCATCCCTCTATATTGCTTTGATAATAGTCTATCTCTACGTCGGGATACTGCTTGCGCAATGTGTCGAGATAAGCCTCGAAAGTACTGCTTCCGTATATTCCGGGTTCGCGTGTTCCCAACAGATTGAGGTTGGGACCGTTTATGATTTGTATTTTCATAATTCTTAATTCAACATTCCACATTCCTAATTCCACATTCTCTTACCATCCCGATGTTGCTCCGCCGCCGCCCGTTGAGCCTCCGCCGAAGTTGCCACCGAAGCTGCCGCCACCGAATCCACCGCCTCTGTGTCCGCTTCCGAACATCGAGCCGAGCATGGCGCCAGTTGCCATGGCGCTGCCGCTGTCGTCGTCTTCGTTGGAGTCTTTGGTTACGGTGTGTCCGCAGTATTTACATACATATGTGGTGCGCAGTATTCGACGCACTATGCGTCCGTTCTGGTCTTTCACCGCCATATGCTGCTCCCTCACCTTGCGCAGGGCGCTACGCTTCTTGCATTTAGGACAGCGTTGCTGCACACTCATAATATAAATGAATATCAGCATTGTTACTACTATGGCTAAGAGAGTAATCATGATAGCCGATAAGTCGTCCTCGCCGCTGTCCTCTTCTGCCTGCATCGAGCCGTCGAGAGTCTTCGCCACGGCACGAACGCCGCTCACCATACCGCTATCCCAGTTGCCTTTTCTGAAGCGTGGTATCATTATGGTGGTCTGGATGCGCTTCGACATGGCGTCGGTCATAGTGCCTTCTATGCCATATCCCGTAGTAAACCTTACCTTCTTCTGGTCCATTACGAAGAGTATGAGCAGTCCGTTGTCGCTCTTCTTCTTGCCTATTCCCCACTTGCGGAACAGTTCGTGGCCAAAGTCAAAGATGTCCTCGTCGCCTATGCTTGGCAGCATCACCACAGCTGTCTCTATGCCCGTGCTCTTCTCCAAGCGTCCGAGTATGGCGTTGATAGAGTCGCGTGCTGTAGTAGAGAGAATGGCTGAAGGGTCGGTCACATACTGGCGCACGTCGCTAAGACGCACGTTGGGCACGTCGTCGATGGTGTATTGCTTGGTGTCTGTGGCAGCGTTTGCCGTAAAGACAAAGAGCAGGGCTGCGATAAGAAGCCCCGCTCCCTTCACCCTTCCCCTAAGGGAGTGGTATAGAAAGTTTCTGATGTTCATTGTTTAGAACTCTACTTTAGGAGCTTTCTCGGCTCCAGCCTCAGCCTCGAAGTAGTTCTTCTTGTCAAAACCGCAGATGCCTGCAATCAGACTCTTCGGGAATCGGCGTATTGCCACATTATATTCCTTGGCTGCATCGTTGAAGTCCTTACGGGCTACGTTGATGCGGTTCTCGGTGCCTTCCAGCTGCGACTGCAGTTCGAGGAAGTTCTGGTTGGCCTTGAGGTCGGGATAGTTCTCGGTGATGGCGAGCAGTTTGCCCAGTGCCGTTGTCACGTCGCCCTGTGCCTTCTGATACTGTGCCAGCTGCTGCGGAGTACAGTTGGACGGGTCAATCTTCACCTGAGTGGCCTGCGAGCGTGCAGCCATCACAGCCTCCAGTGTCTGGCTCTCGTGCTTGGCATAGCCCTTCACGGTGCTCACGAGGTTAGGAATAAGGTCGGAGCGGCGCTGATACTGGGTCTCAACGTTTGCCCATTTGTTGTTGACTGATTCGTCCATGTCTACCAGTCCGTTATATCCGCCCACGCCCCAGAGCACGAGCACCAGAATCACCACACCAGCGATGATCCATCCTAAATGTTTTGGTCGTTTGTTCATTTTTTCGTTGTTAATTTAATTAATTTATAATTAGGAGGAGGGTGTGTCAAAAGTCAATTTATACCCTCCTGCGCAATTTACCCACTTGTGGGTATTGCGTAAGTCGCTAACTCAGAGTAACTTTGTTGACGTGAAAATTCATAATGTTATTGTATAAAGATCAAAGGGGAGTGGCTGTGAAGTCAGTCCCTTTTTTCTTTTCACCACGTCGAGGTCACGCCATCTCAACCTCCAGTTAAAGCAGCGCTTTAATCTCAGCATCAATGTCCTTGATCTGTGCGTCGCGCTTCACCACGTTGCAGTTGCGGTCGAGCAGGAAGAATGTCGGCACCTGCTGCACGTTGTACAGTTGCAGAACGCGTGAGTCGTCGTCAACGCGTGTGCTTATCCAGGGCAGGGCAGCGGTCTGAGTCTTCCAGAAGTGCTCGTCGCCGTCAACGCTCACCTGATAGATTTCCAGTCCGGCAGCGTGGTATTTGTTATACAGTTCGCGCAGCATCATGATGCGCTGCATTGACTTCTCGTTGGCGAAGAGGTGGAAGTCGAGCAGCACCACCTTGCCATTGAGCGACGACAGGCGGCGTTCGTTGCCCTTGTTGTCGGTCAGAGTGAAGTCGATTACGCCAGAAGTGTTCACCTTCTGTGCGTCAAGTATGCCTTGCGCCTGCTTGCTCTTGAGTATGCGTATGTCCTTCATGCCCTCGATGGCTATGTTGTGCAGGTTCTCGCCGCGCTCCTCGTTAGGATAGAATGTGTCCCAACTTGTAGCCACAGCAGCAAACACCTTTACGTCCTGCTCCGACGAGCGTGGATTGAATATCAGTACGGGCTGTCCGCCGGCGTTCAGAGTCTGGAACAGTGCGAAGTAAGACGAGGCCTTCATCGGCTCCTTGAAGATGTATTCGGTCTTTACGCGAGTCTTGTAAGCCTCAATGACGCGCATCACGCTGTCGTTTACGGCAGCTGCGTTAAGCTGCGGGTTCTGGGCTATGGCGTTCAGCTGAGTCTGCAGTCCCATCTGCATCAGTGTCAGCTCCTTGATGCGCGAGCAGTCTTCCGATCCGCTCACCTCATACTGCGATGCCATGCCGGGATATTCAGCCTTGATGTTTACCGTCTCGGTAGAGTCGATGGCAATGTTTATTATTTGTCCTGCAATGCGCAGACGATAGAACTCCGGTGCTGCTGGCGCTTTCTCGTCGAATGCGAAGGTGCCGTCGGCCGACAATTTTACCGAGTCGACAACCACCGGACCGTTCAGGCTCATGTTCTCAAAGTAGAGAGTTGAGTCGGCGGCGTTGCCGATGGTGCCGTTGACGTGGAATTTCTTCTCGTTGCATGAGGCCATGCCCAACACTGCCACTGCCGCCATAGCAATGGCGAAAAGGCTGTTTAATGATTTTATCTTCATTGTTTTTTGTTATTATGCTTTATATAAAAATGTGTATCGTTCGACTAATAGTTTGCAAACTTACACATTTTTATCCACATTTTCGTGTATTTCTTTCGAAAAACACTCTTCGCGTCCGAGGAATTTGATGAGTCCCCAGCGTACGCTGCGCAGTCCGAACTGCTCGGTGTGTATGTCGTCGGGGCTTACCCACATACACTCTGCGGCGTCGTCGTTGGCTGTGAGTACGCTCTCGTCCTCTACCTTGCACTCGAAGAACATGTCGAGAGTGTGTATGTCGATGCGGCTGTAACGGTAGATGTTGGGCAGCGAGAACAGATACTTTGCTTCGGTCACCTTCAGTCCTGTCTCCTCCATCACCTCGCGTGCAACGCCCTGTTCGGCTGTCTCGCCCAGTTCGGCAAAACCTCCGGGCAGGTCGAGTGTGCCCTTGGCGGGTTCGTTGCGGCGGCGTTCTACTAATATCTCGCCCTTGCTGTTTGTTATGATTGCTACGTTGGCTGAGCTGGGATTCATAAACATTTCGAATCTGCAATTCTCACATTTTTTGCTTGATTTACTGTTCTCTACAAAGTGATGACTGCCACACATGGGGCAATACTCAAATTTCTCTAATGGATGCATGTGTAGTAAATTTTAAAATACTCTGCAATATTACTAAAAAAAGGTTACCTTTGCAAGATAAAAGACAATTATTAGTAAGATAAATCTAAAAACTTATATCAGAAATGAGAAAATTGAAATCATTCGCTTTACTTGTTGTGCTTCTTGCCGTGTCCGTATCGGCTATGGCACAGCGTGCTTTCGACGTTAACCTATGGGATGCTAAGGCTCCTAATAAAAACGGACTGCAGGATACTGCCTACATCAAGGTTTTCCTGCCCGATGCCAAGCGTGCTACTGGTCGCGCCGTGGTAATTTGTCCGGGTGGAGGCTATGCTCATCTGGCTATGAATCATGAGGGAACCCAGTGGGCGCCCTTCTTCAACAATATGGGCATTGCTACTATCGTGTTGCATTATCGTATGCCCAACGGCAATGTCAAGGTGCCTATTAGCGATGCCGAGGAGGCTATACGCATTGTTCGCAGCAATGCCAAGTCGTGGCATATCAATGCCTCTGATGTGGGCATAATGGGATTCTCGGCTGGCGGCCATCTTGCCTCTACTATAGCCACACAGTCGAAAGGCAATGCCAAGCCCAATTTCCAGATTCTCTTCTATCCCGTCATAACAATGCTCCAGGGCTACACCCATCAGGGTTCGCACGACAATCTCTTGGGCCATAACGCCAGTAAGAAGGACGAGCAGAAGTACTGTTCCGACCTTCAGGTGACACGTGTCACACCGCGTGCCTGCCTTCTTCTCTCCGACGACGACCATACAGTGTTGCCTATCAATGGTGTCAACTACTACGCCGAGCTCTATCGTCACGACGTGCCGGCATCTATCTATGTCTATCCTACTGGTGGCCACGGATGGGGCATGAACACCTCGTTTGCCTATCATACTGAGATGCTCCTCAATCTGAAGGGATGGCTTGAGAGCTTTTAATGCCTAAACATACGTGTTAAACCTATATATTTAAGCCTATGAAGACTGAACACATCTTGATAATGCGTTTCTTTACTCCCGACGAGGTGGCAATGCTTGTACCCGTGGTAAGAGCGCTCGCACAGCAATATCCCGACCTGCGTGTCACCGTGCTTAGCCAACCTTCAGCCCGCCCGTTGTTTGAAGATATGGCACACAACGTAGGGTTTATGGCTGCCGACCTCAATGGCGAGTATCATGGCGTGAAGGGACTCAATGCCCTCTATCGCCGTCTTGTTGCCAAGAACTTCACAGCCATTGCCGACATGCACAACTTCTTGCGTTCGTCATACCTGCGCATGCGTTTCAATCTTTCGAGCTATCGTGTTGAGCATATCGACAACCACCGCCATTCTTCCCAACCCCTCCCGCCCCTCACCGACGACTATATCGATGTGCTCGCAAGGTTAGGGTATGAGGTTAGCGTAAACAACAAGTAGGAGAGTGTGTCAAAACAGAAGTTAGAGGAAGTTTGGGCTTTGCCCGTAGTTAATA
Organism: uncultured Prevotella sp.; assembly: GCA_900550035.1. Taxonomy (GTDB): domain Bacteria; phylum Bacteroidota; class Bacteroidia; order Bacteroidales; family Bacteroidaceae; genus Prevotella. The sequence continues at coordinate 112,522 of URQS01000001.1, forward strand.
GAAGTTAGCGGACATATGTATAAATTGCTGAAAGACAAAGCATTTGTCCGTTAACTTCCATTCATCGTAGATGGATTAACTTCTTCTTAACTTCCTCTAACTCCTATTCTGACACGCCCTCCTAAGCTTCTACTTCACTTCAATCCATGCTTGCCGACGGTTGTTGCCGTCGGTGCGGTAGCTCACGTGCAGCCACCGCGTTGCAGTCTTGCGCCTTTGTTCGTAGATAAGCTGGTCGAAGTCGAGGTTGCACCTTATGTAATCATACATCTTCATGCCCACCTCAGCGTTTGGCACGTTGATGTCGGCTGCCTCGCCCAGAGTGTGTTGCGATGTAGCCACGCCTCCCACCTTTGCATTGACGCTTGGCGAACGGTAGCCGCTCGTGATGCGTATCATGCCAAACCGTCGGCGCAACGGTTCGAGCACATTCTCACACAGCGCCTTCAGCCGCGCCACCGTCTCTTCCGATGGTGTGTTGTCTATGCCGTGGCGTATTGCTGTGGCAGAGATTATAAACTCGCGCAGGCAGAAGTGCTGGGTCAACTGTGTGGTTGGCAATAGGTCGTACACTGATTCTACGACCATCATCTGTTGTACGTTTGTACAAGTGGCTGCCGCCAATGCGACAGCCATTTCTGTGTTCTTCATTGTGTGTGTTGGATTATTAATAGTTAAGACGTCAAGTAATTTGATGGTGCAAAAGTAACGCACTAAATGGAAACAATATTACCATTTCCAATTGTTTTCGTTGTATAAAGTTAACCTATAGATACCGTTACATGCGTGTTTTTAACAACATTATGAACTATTTCCATTAATTTCCACCAATGAATATAGTTCACCATGGGGCAACAAGGTTCTATTTCCTGTGAGTATCCCCTGACGTTCTTCATTTATACATTTATAGTACTCGGAATGTTAAAAATAGGCTTTCTACGAAATTTTTTCTTTGATTTTCTTGATAATTCTATTTTGACACTTTATTTTTGCAAAAAAAATGATAAAAGAATTTAAAGTATGAAATACTTGAAAACCATCTTGTTATATGTCACGTATATGTCGCATATCTTTCCGATTCGTGGCGTTTGCTTTCGGTTGGCTTACAGCAGTACCAACTTTTTTCCTATTATAGAACCTTTTGCCTTTAGTATTGGATATTGTTAAATATATCCTATATAAGTTCAAATTCTTATTAACATGAATGTTTTATAAGCATCTATTTAACTGTTAACTAAAATTTTAAATAGATGAAAAATAAAGTTATTTTACTGATGCTGCTGTTTGTCTTTACTTATACTAAGACTAAGGCACAGGGGCAGACGGTTGTATACAAATATAATTCACAAGGTTGTTGTACTTCCCGGGTTATTAGGGGAACACTTCCAAAATCCAGAAAAGCTCCGAACTCTTCTACAGACACAAAATTGTTAAAAGTAGACTTCTCTCCATCACCGACTTTTCAAGATCAACTTTCTATCTCTGTTATGGGATTGCCTTCAGACCATAAATTATCATACATCATGGCAAATGTATCAGGTCAAGTTGCCTTCAATGGTTTAATTGGGAATGGAAGTATTACCTTAACGACCACAAACCTGCCAAAAGGAATTTACATTGTTAAAGTAAGTGGAGAGGACTTTGAAAAATCATATAAATTGCTTAAAAATTAGAACTTATGAAAAAACATTTACTTCTTTTGATATATTTATTGGTAACGCTAAGCAGTTTCGCACAGGACCGTCTTTATACTGATAAGGAACACGGAGGAGCCGAAAATGGAGTTTTCGGCAAAATAAATGATGAGCTAAATGTTTCTCCTACAGGACAACTGTCATATGAAATCCCGATACCTGTTCTTCCTGGAACAGGGCTGCCTGATTGGCTACTTCGTTGTGGCTAAGTGGATATGGTTTAAAAAGAGTAGAGTTAAATTTTATTAGTAAAATAGTTGTTAATACAACAGTAAGTGGACTTGTTGACGAAATGGGTGGGGGAAAGTTTGCAAATGGAGCTATAACGGGTGCTTTTGCCTATTTATTCAATGAGGCAATGCATAATGGTCCTACTCAGAAACAGCTAAAACAGATAGATGAAATTTACAGACAATCTCTCCTTGAAAATAGTACTCCTCGGGATTTTTACCGTTCTATTGGCCTACCTGAATACGATAATGCTTGTGCTGCAAGACTTAGTTATGCTTTGAATAAGTCAGGTATAAAGATTCCCAGTCTTCCAGGGCTGACTCGAAGAGGAACTGATGGAAATAACTATTTTATGTTCGCAAAAGATATGGGAGCATGGTTTCAACAGAAGTGGGGAGTCCCTAGGATTTATACCAATCCTCGAAAATATACGTTAAAAAATGGTGTGGTTTTTCAAAGTGGTTTTTCAGGTGGAATCACTGGCCATGTAGAATATTTTTATTTAGGAAAGGATGGGCACTCTAATGGTGCTGGTGCTCGTGATTATTATAATAAAGGTGCAAGAACCGAATTATGGAAAAACGATAGATGATAAAAATTATTGCTGTCCGATAAAACCGAGTTATAACAAATAGCCATCGACTATCGTCGACGGCAAGAAATAGTATTGTTGCTGATAATGGTGTTCTTTTTGAACTTCATATTCTTTAAAAAAGGATTAGTTTTGAATTACCAAGCATATAAACCAGTATATCAATAGGTTCCAATCCTATCGGACAGCAAGAATAAAAAAATAGAGTTCTACAAATTCATTAATTTTTTGCGTATTCTTAAATTATGATGAATAAATTCAATATATTATATTTGATTTTCTCTACGATATTTACATTTGTTTCTTGTACCCATGTCAAAAACAAAGACTTGAAAGTAAATATTCTTGCTCTGACTGAATCTGAAAGTGTCTATTTTATACAGAAAGCAGACACTATAGAATATAAATGTTATATTGTTGCAGAAGATAACGGTAAAATAAGTATAACTATACCATATAGTGTTAATAATTTTATTGATGATTTAAGGAAAAAGAGCAAGGGCTTTTTAGCTTTTCCAATAGCTCAAAGACAGAAAGGGTATAGAGAAACTTTGCAAGAAATGAATATATGTTTAAAAGTTATTTTAAGCAAGTATTCAGAACAAAAAACTATTAACATACATTGTGATCTGTCTGATTTTAGTGATATTGCCATCATCGTTTCGCAACACCTCCCAGAACAGAAGTGTAAGAATAAATCTCAGATAGAAGAGTATATAAACCATACTACATTGGCAGCAGATTTGACCGCAATATTGGGAATGTATAATATGAGTGTACAATCCATATCATTAGATTCTGAAGCAAAAAGTATTTATATTAACAAGGAATTATTTTTATCAAATCACACTACATCTATTAAGGATATACCTGAAAAAATTCTTGCTGTTCCAATCAAAATAAATATCGTAGATGATTAAAGTGGTAAAAAGAGAGTGTAAACTGAACTGTGTCACGGCTATGTTTACACTACCTGCTTATCCTATTGTCGCCCATTGTCTGTATTGTCGTTCAAAAACCAAGTCATTAATTTGTTGTTCAAGATCCTATTATACAAAACAGCCCGTTGGCGAGGATATTCCTGCCAACGGGCTTTGCATGTATTATTGTCTGTGAATCGAATCAGATTATTTCACAACAATCTTGAATGTTTCTGTTTTGTCTTCCTTGGTGGTAGCCTTGACGATGTATACGCCTGGCTGTTGGACGTTGAGCTGGCAACGCTCGCCAATAGAGCTGTGATTGCTTGTTACGAGCGAACCGGCTATGTCGTAAACCACTACTTGCTTCACCTCACCATTCAGAGCTGCCACGATGATGGTGCTTGGCGACGGTGAGAAGCAGTGTACGGCGCTGATACCCGTAGGTACAACCCAGTTGTTGTTGGTGAGGTAGTAGCGACCGTGGTCGTTTGCCATCATCTGCACCTTCATGCCGTCGGCAATCTCGGTGAACTTCTTCGTTGTAGCGTCGTATATGAAGAGTTTGCCGCCCTCGTTGTTCATCTTGCGCAGCATCTTGCTGTTGAGGCTGATGTTTACGTCGATGTCCTTGCTCTTTGGTGCCACTACGCCCACCGGCATCCAGTTGATGTCATCAGAAGCGTTGAGAGCTACAGCCTGGGTTCCTGCTACAGAGTAGACCTGGGCTATCTCGGCAATGTTGCCCTCACCGAGCATCTCCACGTCCTCGCCCTCCACGTAGTCGCGGCTTGCCTCGTCGTTGACAATCAGTTGCGACTGGCTGCTGCGTACACCGTCCGATGTTGTCATGGTCAGGGTAGGACGTACAAGCATTATCTTCTCGCCCGAAGTCACCCATCGGTTGATGAGCATCGCTGCATTGAACGTCACGTCAGTAGGAGCTTCGCCATTCTTCACCTTTACAAAGAACGCCTGGGTAGGAGGTATGATTACGTCCTTCTTCTTGTCGTAGTCGAGACTGGTGTCTATGGCGTGAGCCGTAAACTTGCCGTCGGTGAAAGTCCATACACTGCCCTCAAAGGCTGTGTTGGTCTTGAGGAAGTGATACATACTCAACGATGAGGGGTAGGGGTTGCCTACCAGATGGTAGCTGTTGCCCTCGTGTACGTTCTGGTTGAGCGGCTGCATGAGCTGCATCTTATGGTCGTTGGCGTTGTCGCCAAGCTGCATACGATAGTTGTCGGCTGTCTTTGTTACGCTGGCTGATATCGTTTGCTTGCTCTCGCTGTCGTAGTAGCTGTACTGTTTGTCGTCCTTAGGCAGACGAATCAGGGCGTAGGCATTGTTCTGTGCGCCTGCGGTATACTTGTCGCCCGCCTTTACAGCGAACGCCTTGCCCTTGGCATAAGCCTCGTTGGCCTTGTTGTATACGTGTGTCCAGTATGCCGACTTCAGTGTGAGCTCATTCTCCTGGCTCTCTACAACCGTGCCGTCGTGGTTGGCCTTGTAGGTGGTAGTTGTGCTCACTTCCTCTACGTCGCCGTCCCAGCTGCGTTGGAAGATAGGATAGGCGTTGCGGTCGTTCACATCTTTGTTGAATGTCATCGGCTTGAATGCCTCCGACTGCTCCTGTCCGTTGTCCTTCGGAACGTAGAGGTCGCCGGCATAGGTCTGCTTCAGCGGCGACGACATTACGCTCCATGTGTTAGGCGTAAGCAGCTTGTCTACATAAGCCTTGTTGTAGGCGAGGTAGTTGGCGTAGAGAAGCTCTGCCTCGGGCTTGAAGTAGATCTGGTCGCAGAGGTTGCCAGTCCATTTCTCGCAAGAGAATGTGCCGTTGCCATTGTCCGAACCGTCAGCTGTCTGGTAACTCCACTTTGTCACTATATCGTAAGCGACGTTGCCAACACCGTTTGCTATACCGTTGGTCTGATATCTTATCTCGCCGAGGTTAGGATATATGTGGCCAGTGAGTGTAGGCACTGTTACCTTAGTAAACTTCATCGGCATGTATGCTGCCTCACGAGTTTCGTTATATTCGGCATAATCAGCCTTATATATCTCAGCCTTGTTAGAGCGCAGCCAGTTGGCATCGCTGTTCCATGCGGCGTTGGTTGTTGTAGAAGGTTGCCATGTAGCATATTCGGGCACTACAAGCATCTTCACGAACACTTCGCCCGGACAAGAAGCAGTTCTGCTGCTCTCTGTGTTGTTGAAGCTGAAGTTGAGTTCGTACCAGTAGCCCTCACGCAGACGTGTGGCAGCGTTGGTGTTGAAGTGAATGCCGATAGTCTCGTCGTTCTTGTTGATGTAAGTAGAGGTTACTGTTCCGAAGAACTGATCCTGTCCACTTGTTAGTTTCATCTGCGGGTCGTTGGTGCTGGCAATCCATACCTTTCCATTATACTCAAGTGTCACGCGGTCGGCATCCTCCATGCTTGTCATAGGCAACTGCAGTGAGCCGTTGCCATTGGCTATAGCCTTAATCTGTGGCAGACCGATGCGCAGGGTGCGATTGTCTGACGGATAGGTTACGTCCTTGAAACCAGTGTATACACGCGGACCGTCCTTGACGATGCGCAATGGGAAGAGCAACGGGTCGGGGCATACGTCATACTGCTGCCCGCCTATGGTGATAGAAGTGGCAATAGGTATGGCTGCTACTTCAAAGTTGCCGAATTTGGTGAACTTGCTGATAGTGCTGCTTGCCGAAATCAGCAGTCGACCGTTGTCGATATACTGCTTCAACAGGGCGCGGTCGTCAGCAGTGAAGATGCCGCTGGCGCTTTGCGGAGTTGTGGCGTTGGGATATCGATCGCGGAATCTGCGCAAAGCCTCGCGTACTCCATTGGTGTTAATGTCGTTGCTCTTGTTGTTCTCGCTGAAGAACCAGTCGAACTTGACATTAGGCAATTCTACCTTACCACCGTTCACCTTGTCGACAGTCTCCAGTTTGATGTTGACGGTGACATTGCCAGTATTCGAACCGTCACACTTAACGCGTACTGCGGTTATTGGTGTGCCATTGGCATCGGTCACTTTCACACTCTGCTTAACCACCTGGAACATATCGCTGTACGAAGAGCATACGTCGGCAGGTGTGCCCCATGCTCCTGGAACGTCAGCGTTTTCATCGCTCGGATAGGCTATAGACACGTAGTAGTTCTTGCCCGGCACGATGTTGAAGTTGCGGTTGGCTAAAACCAGACAACGGTTGCCGCTATTGTCGTTCTCAAACATCGGCACGTTTGTCTTGCCGTCGGTTGCTGATGTTGGGAGTACATATGCTGCGTTGTATGTGGCAGGAATACGTGCTTCGCCGTAGCTCTTTCCGTTGTTGTTATAGTTGATGCCATTGACGGGATTGCCGTTCTCGTCGCAGATGCGGTAGAACAGTTTCGACTCCTTCATATCCACCATAGCCTGGAAGGTCTCGTAGATACCGCGGAGCTTGAATGTAATGTTTGCAGGGGCGGTTTCGTAGCCAGCTTCGCTTGGACAGAGCGGCTTGTTCTGCAGCACGTCCAGCTTGGATGTCTGAGTGTAGAGGCAAAGGTCGTCAACACAGTAGTCGGCACCCTTTGTATTCTGACACATATTGTCAAGCACAATGCGGAAGTCGGTGTAGTTGTCGGCAGCAGCAGACTTCTGAAGCACCTGCTTACTGTAAATCTGATACCACTTACCGTATTCGTGTGTCTTTGTATTAGTCTTAAAGTCGCCTGACGAGAACGACTGGATAAGCTTCTGGTCGGTCACGTTGCCGTTTTCGTCCTTATTGATACCATAAAGGCGGAACATCACCTGCGGTGCAGTTGCGTTGTATGATGCGGTATACTCGGCAACGGCTCCACTAAAAATCAGCTGTGAACCTGTACAGAGGTTAGCCTTAAAGTCGGCAGATGCAATCTGACGGCTCTCGTTCGATGCGTCCACATACAGGAAGTGTCCGTACTGCTTGCCGCTGGTTTTTGCGTGGGTACGATCGTAGATAGTAGGAGAACCGGCTGCCCACCATTGGTATCCGTTTTCATTATCATACGAAATGCCACGTAGGTTACCCGATTTATAGAGACCATAATCACCGTGGATAGGTGACTTACTGTGGTGTGGTGTGCTACGATCATAATAATAATCATAACTTTCAAGTTCCGCATAGGTGAATCCGTATGCACGTGATTTGAAGTCGGACGGCTTAAGACTCATGTTGTTCAATGGCGTTGTCGGCGCATCCAATGTCAGATCAGGATTGTCGTCATCGAACGAGATGTCCATCTGCTGCTCATACTTATCCTCAAAATAGGAGATCGTACGGTCTACGTCGCCGTCAGCAGTCAGCTCGTCTTTCATCTTCGGATAACCCTTATGTATAAACACCTCAAAGTTGGCAACGGGACACATACTGGAGCTGCTATTATAAGCATAAGCTACAATGTAGACAGTATGTTCGAAGCCGATATCTGTAGGAGTACTTGTAGAAGCACCAGTTCCAACTGTCCTCCATCCCAACGTATTGTTCGTAAGGTCGTTGATGGAGAGGTTATAGAATTGGCTACCTTTAGTGGCAAGTACACAATACTTGGTACGGTCTTCGTTATAGGCTATCCAATGTATATTAGTTGCTTGTGTTAAGGTACTACCGAAGTCTGTAGACTTAATCTTCTGACTATCTTTAGTCGGATATACCGACTTACTACTGTTATTGGCATTATTAAGAGGATAGTACCAATAGCTTTGACCTCCAGAATTCTTCATATTTGTACGCAACGTCATATTTGCGTTTGCGTCCTTTGCACCGAACACGATACGCTTGTTGTCCTCAAGAGTCAGGTCAGCAGCCCTGCTGTGATCACATAAAGCATCCTTGATTCGCTTTGCCAGATATGCTGCAGACTTGATGTGGAAGATGTATCGGATGGAGAGGGTTGGTTCCTTTTCAACATAATTTGTATATTTAGGATAATACCCTCGTTTAGTAAGATTATAATCATTGTATCGGCTTACGTCACAAGCGATAGTTTCTCCAGCCCAATCTTCTGCATCTGCTCCCGTCGGTTTATTGTATTTGACTCCTGCATAATCTCTTGCAGAATTTCTGAGAGTACCGGCAATAAGTCCTATATCCTTATTGCTGGTGTTGTCCTTCGAATTATACAAACTTGTAGAACTTGAATTATATACTGTCAGTCTATCCGACTTAAGGTCTGTAGTATAGTCATACCAACGAATCCATCCGTAAGGCTCAAGGTCATTGGTTGAGCTTTTCCCCCATCCTTCAAAAGGCAACTCAAGCTCCATTGTGCTGCTACCCGTCGGCAGATAATAATAGTAATGCCATTCTGCTGTCTGCTGCATGCCACGGCTGTCAAGCGGCAATCCACTTTGGCCCTCCTTGTGGAAGCCTAAGTTCTGCGCATACACACTGCTTGGTGCTGCGGTAAGTGCCATCATTGCAAGGAGCTGCAGTAGCAGTCTTCTTGACGGTGCGAGTCTGTTTATATTGTTTTTGCGACTTTTCATATCTCAAAAGGTATTATGTTTTATTCCTTGATTATCTGCAAGCGATATGGAATCTCGTAGACTACGCCGTCTATCTTTACCTTGATTTGGTGGATGGCGTATCCCTTGCGCGGGCTTATATATCCTTCTATCATCTTGGTGCGTCTCTCGAAGTAAGGCTCCTCGTCGTAGATGGATGTTCCCTCGTCGCCGGCAGGATCAGCTTCAAGTGTTTTTACCTCAGTTACAGTCCAGTTGCTTAGTTCTGTGTTGTTGCTGCGCTGGAAGACGTGCAGCTTCAGATGGAACTCTCCGTACGACTTGAATGTGGCTGTAATGAGATTGTCCTCGTACTTCACTTCGGGCATGACACCTATGGCTGTGAACACTTGCGGCTCAATCTCTATGCGATAGTCGACCAGCTTGATGGGGATAACCAAGTAGTCGTTGCGTACTATCTGGTTCCACTCCGTCATGGCGATGCGCTTGGTTACTGTACCCTTGTCGGTGTCGATGCTGAGCACGAAGTATTTCGGATTGCGAGCCATGCTCTCGTTGACGTAGAACGTTGTGGTTAGCTTAGCCTGGTTAGCCAGATCCTTGCCTACTTGCACTGTGTTTACATTGTATGTGGCATTGGGGTTGATGTTTGGCACCACTTTGTTGCTCTCAATCTTCGGCAGCAGGCTTACGTTGTTGGCTGCGTTGTCGGTGATGTCGGTCAGCGTTACGTTCTTTATGTTCAGATCATAGCCCGTGTCGTTGGTGAAGTTAAGCTCCACCTTCGCCATCATGCGTATCACCTCCAGGTCTACCGATTGCTTCTTGTCTGTTATGTTTACCGTCTGCTTGTTGCTCATCGGTATGCCTTTAGCATCAATTGTGGCGGTGTTGCCGTTCACTTGATAGTATCTGTCATCGAATCCGGCTGGCAGGTCGGCAGGGAACGAGTTGATGCCGGCGAGTCCGATTTCAGACGGTTGGATATTGGCAAATGAGTAGAATGTGGTAGAGCCTAAATTTACTTTTGCCTTTATCTCTGTTTTCTCGACTTCCCCCGTAAAGTCGCGCTGTACTATGCTCTGTATCTTGCCGCCCTGGACGATGACAACGAAACAATTGTGCATCATTTCCCCTTCATCGGCGGCGTTCTGATCTTGCCATGCCGCTCTGGTAACGCCGTCGGAGGTGCTATAGGAGCGTGTCAGCGAGTTGGCAGAGGCAGTGAGCCTAAGCTCCACCTGCATCTTCTCGCCCTCACCATTCCCTTGGCATTCGGCGTTGTCATCCTCAAAGCTACAGCCTGTTATGGCGAGCATCGAGAACAGCGCAAGCATGTATGTGAAAATGTTCTTGGCGTGAGTCATCGCTTTCTTGTTTTTGTGTAAATTCACTATTGTTTATTACATTATAATCTCAGAGTGGTTGCGTTTGTTCCATTCCTTCACCGTCAGTGATATCTTCACTCTGTCGTCCTTGTAGACCGTGTACTCGTAGTAGTGGTTGCGCTGGATGTTGTAGAGTGAGGTTGGGTCGGGTGCACCGTTGGTGTAGTTGCAGAACTGCAGCGTGTATGTTCCGTCGTCCATGCCCTCGCACTTCAACTTTAATGTTATCGTTGCCTTCTTGTCGGCAGCAGCATTGATGTTGTCGTACTCGGGAATGTATAGCATGATGCTCTCTTCGTCGTTCTCGCTGTTGGTCATTGCTATCGGCGCTGCAGCCAGTGAGGCTAATGGACGTAGTGAGTTGTTGAAGAATATCTGCTTTGTGTCAGATGCCGTGGCGTATGTGGCTGGCAGTGTGTAGCCCTGGGTGTTGTAGTTGTTGAACGTTATTTCGCCCAACGAATAGTCACGGGCTTTCATGCCTTCCTTCATCTTCACCTTCACCTTGGCGAGCGAGCGCAGCAGGTAGATGGTGCCGAGATCGTTGCTCTTGCCAATTTCGAGAGTCTTGGTTAACGTTGTCACGCCCCACATCGGTATGTACTGCTTCGTGTCGTCTTTGTTGAAGGCGAGCGATGCAATGTTGCTTTGTGTCACGTTGGTCGGTCCGCAGTTGGCAAACACCATAATCTTCTTGGCTTGTGTCAGCTTGTCGGCGGCATCCTCCCAAGTTCCGGTGATGGTGTAGTTGCCGTCGGTTTCGCCTTTGATTGCAATGACGTTTTCTACGTCAGCAATTATGTTTCCGCTCACGTCGCAAACCTTTATCTGCAGCTGGTCGGGGTTGATGGCATTCTCGTAGGCAACGCCGGGATCAGTAGGGTTGTAGTCGCCCCAGCCTTCGTTGACAGCTCGTGTGTTGCTGTCGGCAAACGACATCTTGAAAGCCACCCTCACCACGTCATCGCAGTTGTCCTCATAGTCGTCTTCGAAGCCGCACGACATGGTGGACAGCAGACAGAACAGGAGCGAAACTGTCAGCGTTGATTTATAGCGGTTTATTCTAAGCATAGTCAGTTTCTTTAGGTGTTAGTTAAAACTCGGTGTTGTTAAGCACCACTCTCCACGAATTGATGTAGATTTGTGCTGCGAGCCAGTTGTGGTTGTCGTCGATGAAGAACACGAAGTTGTATTCGTCCTGACGGTCAAGATACTCCTGGTCGGTCATGCCCTTGTTGTAGTTGCCCTTAACGAGGAGCACATAGTCGATGAGCGGAATCTGCAGAATCTTCTCGCCCGTAGCGTGCTTGAATATGCAGAGCTGTGGATTCTTGTCAGCAAAGAGTCGGTTCACTGTCATCTCAGCCACCACAGCCGATGTGGGCGTTACGCTTTCGTCGGAGTTGACGGTAGGTTGGTGGTTGGGGTTGAGTATGCCGTCATACTTCGACCATGCCACATACGTTATAGAGTCCTCGGGCATAGCAGCGTTGTCGTAGCCGAGGAAGCTGTTGTCGTCTTTGATGTAGAAGTCGAAGTCGGCAGCGTTAAGCTTCTTGCCCGACGCGTTTTGCATCACTACGCGTACTACGTTGGTGTTCTTGGTCAGCTCTACTGTAGCCGTCTTCACTCCGTAGCCGTCGAGGTTGAGGTCGGCATCTTTCAGCAGTCCGTGATAGAGGGCTGTGATGTCGTGGTCGATGGCACGTGCCGAGCGGTTGATACGGCTTGTCAGTGTGCTGATGTTCTTGTTGTCGGTATTGCCATATATGTAGGAATTGGCAAACCGCTCCTCGCCCTCAGCCCACACCTTGAGGGTGTAGTTGCCAGGCTTGATTTCGTCGACGGACATATATCCGCCACGGTTCTCGATGTCCTTTACACTTTCCTGCTTCTGAAGGGCGAGGTTGCCGTCCTTGTCGAATGCATAGAGCGTGACTGTCTTCACCTCGTTGGGGAAGGCGTCGGCAAACTTCATGTTCATGTCGTACTTGAAGTTGACGCGTAGTTGCTTCGGGCAGTCCGACTGGTCGTCCTCCATCATTCCGCACGAGGTCACGGTGAACATCATAGCCATCACAGCTGCGAGGGCCTTGAGGCCACTAATTATTTGGCGCTTGTTGTGTTTCATATTGTTTAGCTTTTGTTTCGTGATGTATGTGAGAGTATATATTTTTTTTAATGTGAATGTTCTGCTTCAGTTGATGAGTTCCCGCTTGCGTGAGACCTCACGGTGCCGTCATCCTTCTGGTATCTGGCGGCGCGATACCTCCGTCCTTCTTGTCGGCGGCGGAGTCGCCGTGTGTTTCGATTGGTAGGGTAGGCGGAGGGTGTGTCAAAATAGGAGTTAGAGGAAGTTAAGAAGAAGTTAATCCATCTACGATGGATGGAAGTTAACAGACAAATGCTTTATTTTCAGCAATTTATACATATGTCCGCTAACTTCTGTTAACTTCGAGCGAAGCACAAACTTCTTTTAACTTCTATTTTGACACACCCGCCCCTACTACGATTTAGTTAATATTATCGGTTATGAGTCTTGTCTTATTTGCCAAGTTCTACGCTCTGGCTGACAACTCTCCAAGAGAGGACGTTGAGTTTGGCAGCGAGGTAAGTCTTGACATCTTCTGGAATTTCGGGGTCGAACTTATAATCGGGGTCATAAACCGGAGTTCCGAAGCCCTTGATGTTTGTAACATCAATCTTGTAAATGTGGTTGCGAACCAATCCGTATTCAGCAATCTTTCCTGCTGCTCCAAGATGCTTGATGTTGGTGTAGTAGTAGGTCATACCGCTCTTGTAGATACGGGCTGCGTCCTTTGCAAGCGAAGTCTTGGCTTCAGCTGTAGCGTCTACCCAACCGTCAGCTGTCTCCTTGTACACCACAACGCCTTCTGCCAGTTTAGCTCTAACCTCATAGCTGTTGTTTGCGTCAACATAGAATACGATGTCGGTAGCAGCAAGATTGTTGTAGTCATTGCCGTTCTTCTTGAAGAATGTCTTGTTCTCGTTGAGGATAGCATTCTTAACATCATTCTCCGAAAGATACTCTACGCCCTTGTATGAGCAGATTTCAGCTGCCTGGCCGTCAGCGTAAACGAGCTGTGCAGCGACTACGTATTTCGGAATGAATGTAGTGTTAGGCAATGTGTAGTAAGGCTTGTCGGTAGTTGTAGAATACGCATTCCAAGACTTGTTTTCTGCTTGTGTGACTCTTGCAGAATTCTCCCAGAAGCAACGCTTGTAAGCAGGTATGTTCCAAGAACTGCCGGCTGCAAATCCGAGATTTTCGTCATTCCAATTAAGGCTGATCTGCTTTACAAGGTTTGCATTGTTGTTTTCATTAGCAATGCCCCAACCATTGATCTTTACATACACCTTCTTGCCTGTAGTAGTCTCGCCAACCTCGTAAACTTTAGTTGCGTCGCCAAGTTCTGACATGTTGCTGGTAGAAGTCTCAATCTTTACAGCGACACGCTCAACGAAGATGTCAACCGGCTTTGCTGTAGCAGCTTCGGCTGTCGTTTGAACATAGCCTGAGATGTTTGATGCCCAAACCTTCTGGCCGCCATCTACATAAACAGAGTTAGACATGACGAAATCGGTGGCATCGTTGCCATTCTGCTTGAAGTTCTGCTTAGAAATAGCAGCTTCTACAGCTGATTTTGACATCGAGTTGGTGAGAACACCATCCTCAATAGTCTGTGGGTTGACAACAGCCATCATTGAGTATGGAGCCGCTTTTGTAGAACCGTCGATTACGAGCATAGCATCGGTGATGCGCTCAATGTTAGGTTCGTGTTTGCCGTTACCAGTGACGGGCGAAATCTCCTTCCAGTTTGTGCCATCGGTCATCTTGTAAGGGCCGCCGTTCTGTGTGAAGAAGTAGAAACGTACCTTGCTGATAGCGTTCTCTTTAGCATTTCCGTTTTCGTAAACATCAGCTCGTGTTCCGCTTGATCCAACATTGTTGATGTTTACAGCTACATAACTTCTTGTACCTTCGCCATTAACAGGATTGTTGTCGGCTACATCTTCTGACGTACATGCGCTAAATGCCAAAGCAGCCAGCGCCAATGGGAATAATTTAAACTTGTTCATAACGTTAAAGTTTAAGTGGTTATTAATTTTTGTGTTAAACAATTTTGTTGTTAATTCTTTGCCTATGCCAGCATTACTGCATGCCTTCGAGATTGTCTATTGCTGTCTGGCATCCCTTGTCGGCAGCCATCTTGAAGTATTCGATAGCCTTCGACTCGTTGCCCAAATACCAGTAGCATACGCCTCTTGCATTGTCAGCCTCGGCAGAGGAGCCTGCCTTGTCGAGCTTGCGCAGAGCCTCGCCGTATTTGTTGGCGTTGAGGTCGGCACATGCAGCGTTGAGGTTGGCAGTTGGGTCGTCGGGGTACATAAGGGCAGCGATGGCGAACACCTCGTTAAACTCCCTTGAGCCAGGCTCGTAAGTCTGTGCCACCATATACATCTCGTTCTGTGAAAGCAGCTGCGGCTTGGTCTTAATCATCTGCTTAGCCTCGGCAGTAGAGAACGGGCGTACTACGCAGGTGATGACATAGTCGGAGTGGCGCAGAGCCGGATACCATGTGCTGAGCATTGTGCGGTACTCGTCGGGATATTGCGACTTGATGAGCCATTCGCGGCGGTCGGGTTCGATGGTGTTGTCCTTGGCAATCTTAAGAATGGCGTCGCGATTGTTGATGTTGCTCTGGCGGAGGTAGCGGCAGAGTCCGTCCCAATCCTCAGGTGTAGCCTTGACGGTGAATATCTTGTCGTCGAGCTTCACGAGCTGTCGTACGTAGTTCTTCAGAGTGGCGGCGCGGTTGGTGGCGAGATACTCGTTGTGCTGGTAAGGAGCCTCAGGCGAAGCGTAGCCGTGGATTTCGATGCTTGTGATTGTCATGTTGGCATCCTTCTTCACCACGTTGATGGTGTCGACAATCTTGGCAAGCTCGCGTGGGTTGTTGCGGTAGTTGGGGTGAAGCTCGGTGCGGTCGACGGGGAAGTCGATGTAGGCGCGTCCCGACATGGAGTAAGTCTTCTGTGCCACTGCCTTGGGGCTGATGAAAGCCACTTGCGGCTGGCGCATCTTCTTGATCTGCTCGGTCTCCTGATTGTCGGTGTTGCCGCATCCGCAGAGGTCTTCCTTCATCACGATGTCGGCAGAGCGCATCCAGTCGGCATAGTCGGTGCGTGTCTGGTATGAGAACGACTGGATTCTGCCGTTCTTGCGTGTCACGGCCATTGCACCGGGATACTTCTTGTTGTCGCGGCGTTCGAACATCACTTTCTGGCGTGTGCCGTTGATGACGATAGGCTGCAGCTCAACGCTGTTGTCGCCCGATGTGATGGTAGGAGTGAGTACTACGCGGCGGTTGGCGGGCATGTCAAGCTCGTCGAGGCATAAGTCCATACTGATGAAGAACTGGTTGTCGGCTCTTATCGTCTTGATGTTCTCCACCGCCACCTTTTGGTTGAGAATCTTAGCCGAACGCTTCGTCTGTGCCGTCATGCTGGCGGCACAGAGAACGAGGGCTGCGAATAATATAATGTAGTGTTTCATATTGGAGAGTCTTTGTGTTAATAATCCAAAGTTAAGATTGTTGTTTAGATCAGAACATGTATATAAGCTCAATGGCAGCCTTTGTGGGGCCTACATAGTTGGTGTTGCCCTTCTCCTTCTGCTTGCCGCATGTCTTACACTCAAACTTCTTGTAGTGGATGTAGTCGTAGCCTACACCGAGCGATGTTTCAAGGTTCCAGTGCTTAGACAGAGGCCATTGGTAGCCGGCTGTCAGTCCGCCTCCTGCAAACCATCCTTCATAGCGATGGTCCTTAAACTCCTTGAGCAGTCCGAACGGCATCTTGAAGCCGCCGGCGTTGAACTGTCCGCCCATGGCATGTACGCCAACAAACCATCCGTTGAATGCCTGACAGAACCAGTGACGGTATTCTGGCTGTACCACCCAATGGCGTATGCTCTTGTGATTGTCAAACTTCCATGGGTTGACGCCGTAGAAGGCTTGGAGGGTGTGCTTGCGACCGGTTTGGAGTTCCAGTCCGATGTTAGGAGTTGTGGTGCCCCAGTAGAGCAGGTTGGTTTTGAGTCCCAGTTGCTGGGCATTAGCCGATACAGCCACGAGCAGTGCTACGATGAGCAGTCTCAATCTGTATGTTACGTGTTTAGCCATATTGTTTCCTTTTTTTAAATGTTCTAGTTAGTTGTGATGTTTTACCAACGGCAAATTTAGTTGTAATTTTGTTGGGAGGCTTGTCAATATGGTGTGCAAATTATACAAATCTGCAATTTTATCTTTTATTTTTCTATTTCCTGACTTCGTCATTGCGTACCCCAAAATTCTTCATCAAAGAGTTTTGCTATTTTCTGATGTCTTGCCATCAGCATTGTTTGGGTATAGACCTCCTTGTTCAGAGGTAGCTTAATTTGTATGGTTGTGATTGTCTTAGCCAATGCAAGCACCTTGTCTACGCTCATTTTAATCTCTGAGACTTTCA
>URQS01000002.1 GCA_900550035.1 uncultured Prevotella sp.
AAATATTGTTTATCAATTAATTACAAAATGGACATTTTTGAGTGACGAAGTCAGGACTTAACGGCTATTTGCAGAACGACATCCACTTTATGAAGAAAAACATCTATTTCAGTGAAACACAAGATGGCAAGGACGTAAAATACAAGATAGTAGATATAAAATCCCTTGTGGTGGACAATGCTATGCAAGACGGCAAGCAGCGCACTTTCATTCTTATAGATGACGACCCTAAATTTCCATTTTTGGCAACTGAAGTTTTCAAGGGAAAGCATGTCGTTGGCTATATGGAACCTTATGCTTTTGAAAACACCATCACAAGCAGAACTTTTACAGGTATCCCGTATGTTGCCGGTACCAATTATTCAGGTTGTAGATCATATCACTATATGGTTGATGGCGGCAAGCATGTGTACTATTGGAATTTGTTTGAAAGTAAAAAAATTAATGCTAAGAGAGAAAAATACTCTCAAAAGAAACTGTTGAAAAAGATAAGTGAGAAATTCAAGGACTATCCTACTGTTGCTGAAGAAGTGGAAAAGAGAGGACTCACAGCAGAGCAAATCCATGAAGATCCCACCATTCTTCTTGAAATTCTTGACAAGAGTCTGCAATAATCTTTTGTCTTTTCCCCCATACCAATGCTTCCGTACTCCCGCAGTATGGAAGCATTTTTCAATTTATTCCTCCCCACAGGTTGGCGGTTCATTCTCTGTAGGTCTCAGATGTTCTTGTTACTACTCAGCCCTTAAAAATGAATTTCAAGTACTCATTTGACATAATAGCCTATTTTGTAGCATAAATATAGCCAAAATCATCAATATTTTGCGGATTTGACACATCCAAGGGGTGTTGAGTAGTTACGTATATGGCAGCAACTGAAAATAAAATCTAAAAAATGGATATGATTTTCATCAATCCACATAAATGTTGTACCTTTGTCACCGAAAAGAGTTGTTTGACAAGTAATGCAAACTTATGTATAATACAGAAGTTAAAACTATTACCAAGTCATTACCTCTATTGAGGTGAAACACTTGTAAATCGCTCATTTTTAGCTATTCGGCATATTTTAGCAGAATTTTTCGGAAAAATCTAACAATTTATAACTCATCAAGAAAAATAAAAGATTTATTTGCGCTGGTCAGCCGAATAACTGATGCGTTGAACACGTGCTTTGCGCAGTGCCATCTTCACATCGGTTATCATTCCCATTGGAGTCTTACGGTCGGCTTTTACCGAAACAGTCTGATTTGAACGGTCTTCTTCCGACATGCGTTTGCGCTCGGATGCCATAAATCCAGCAATGTCCGAAGCGGTAGCTATGCGGTCGTTTATCTGAATCAGAAATCTATTATTGGCATCAGCCGATGCCTTGACATTATGTCCTGAAGTAGTAGCCGGACGACCTATATACACATACGACACCGCTGTCTTCTTCGTAAGTCGTGTCAGCTCTGTACCCTGAGGCACACGAAACTCCACCTTCAGTGCTACGGTTCGCATATGTGTCACCACCATAAAGAAGAACAGCACGGTAAATATAAGGTCGGGCAGCGATGCGGTGTTCAGCTGCGGCATCTGTCTTCTGTTACGATTATCGAATATCATTGCTCGTCTCCTTTCTGATCTGATGTCTTGTATGTTTCCAATATACGCTGCGGACACGCCTCGCGCACCTCCTCGCGTTCTTCATCCGACAGTTTTGCATAGCCGCAACGAAACATCTTGCGTGCTATGCGGTCGCGCACGTCGGTATAAGCCCCCACAATGGCATCCTCAAGCGCAAAGTAGGTATTGTAGTCGGCAGCCGGATCGGTGTCGATGCTTATAGCATGATGCTCCACACGACTGCCCACAAAATCAGCCACACGGCTACGCACCTGACGCACATCTATAGGCTTGCCGTTGAGCGTGAGCTTTCCTTTGCTGTCAATGACAAACGCCATAGTGTTCTCGCGTTCCACCTCCACAAAATCATTATGCTTCTCATGCTCATCATCGAGCGAAGGAAGCTGACGCACGAGTCCACGGTCCACATCCATCGACGTTGTGACGAGGAAGAATGTGAGCAACATGAATGATATGTCGGCAGTGGCAGTGGTGTTGAGCACCGGCATCCTGTGTTGTCTGCGTTTTATTAACATTGTCAGTGAGATTTACGTATGTATCGTGTGGCACCAAACGCCACAGCCGCAATAGCAGCTACAACCATAAACAGCGATGTTCCGACAAACATGCCCGAAGCACGCAACCAGAAGCTGTCGGTATAAGCTGCGCCATTAATTTTAAGCGAATCGTCTGACGACAAGGCGAAGGTCAGAACAAGAACGAGCAGCGTGCCCAACGCAACGCACATCGAAATGCGGCGTGCCGGAATGTTGTTGACCACACGGTTCTCGTCTTTGTTTAGACGCATCCCTCTTATCATGGTACATGCCATGAGCAGCAGCGTACCGCCAGTGAGCACCAGCATGAACGTAACTACAACACCTGTCAGCAACGGTGCGTTATAGTCGAAGTTGTATTCGTAAGGCATGTCGAATCCAACAAGCCTGAACAGCAACGCCAACACCACTATGATACCTATCAGCACGTAGAACACAATGTTCGACAAGCGTTCGGTGGCATAGTGTCTGAAATCTATATTCTTCATAATATACGTGCTTATCAACCCTTATACTTCAGTATCGTGTCGAGCAGCGTTATTGCACTCTCCTCCATCTGCGCTGTCAGATGGTCGATTTTCGACAGCACATAGTTATAGAACAGCTGCAATATCAGGGCTACGATTATACCGAAAATGGTAGTGATGAGCGCCACCTTCATACCGGAAGCCACAATTGTCGGGTTGATATCGCCCGCTATCTGTATCTGTTCGAACGCCATAACCATACCTATCACCGTGCCCAAGAATCCGAGCGACGGAGCCATGGCTATAAACAGAGTTATCCACGAACATCCCTTCTCAAGATTGGCAGCCTGAACGGTGCCGTATGCTGCCACCGAACGTTCTATGTCCTCTATCGGCGAATTGATGCGCAGCAGTCCCTGATAGCATATCGATGCTACCGGTCCGCGTGTGTTGCGACACTTGGTCTTAGCCCCTTCTATGTCGCCTGCCTCTATCTTGGCATCAATGTCGCGCATGAAGCGCTTTGCATTAATCTCCGACAGACTCAGATAGATGATGCGCTCAATGCAGAATGCCAGTCCCAGCACAAGCGCCAGGGCTACAAGCGACATGAACGAGGCATCGCCCTCGATGAATTTCTCCTTCAACACCTGATGAAAGCCTGCGCTTTCGTCTTCGGCAAGTTCTACAGCCGGAGCGGCACAAGCCACAGCACCCTGAAAGAACCACATTAATACTGTTACGACCACAGCCGACATGGCGGTGTGTCTTCCTGAATAATTTTTCATACAGTGCAAAATTACCTATTTATTCTCGTATATACCTATTTTTCTATCTGTTTTTATCATTCCCCTGCTTCTATATCTTTCAATATCGCAACGGCTTCGCCTACGGTGGGAACTCCCGTCACCACCATCGAGCGCTTGCCCTTCACCTCTTTTAGGTTGCAGCGACGGGTGTGCTGTGCTATGTAGGTCAGCATCTTGCCGAACGCCTGACTCTTGTAATAAGCCGACTCGGCATTGCTCACAAACTGCATCTGCATGCGTCCTTGCTTGAGTATTATCTTCTCACATCCAAGACGCTTGCCATATCTGCGCAGCGGAACCACCTGCAGCAACTCCTCGCCTTGCGGCGGAACTGGACCGAAACGGTCGGCAAGTCGCTGGCGGTAAGCCTCCAGCTGAGCGTCGTCGGCAATGTTGTCGAGTTCGCGATACAGCAGCATACGCTCCGAACTGCCCGGCACGTAGGTCTCGGGGAAATACATCTCAAGGTCGCTCTCGATGGCACAATCCTCTACAAACTCATCGCCCGAAATCTGCCTTCCCTGTGCAATCTCGGCTGCATACATGTCCTGGAACTCGTCGTTCTTAAGCTCTGTTACCGCCTGGTTCAATATCTTCTGATAGGTTTCATATCCCAGGTCTTCCATGAATCCGCTCTGTTCGGCACCCAGCAGGTTGCCAGCACCACGAATGTCGAGGTCCTGCATGGCAAGATTGAATCCGCTGCCCAGCTCCGAGAAGTTCTCAAGAGCCTCCAGTCGGCGGCGTGCCTCGGGCGTAAGCACCGACTTGGGCGGCGCCAGCAGATAGCAGAAAGCCTTGCGGTTGGAGCGTCCTACACGTCCGCGCATCTGGTGCAGGTCGCTCAGTCCGAATCGGTGGGCGTCGTTGATGATTATGGTATTGGCATTGCTTATATCGATGCCGTTCTCCACAATCGAGGTGGATAGCAACACGTCGTAGTCGTAATTCATAAATCCTATGAGTATCTTCTCCAACTCCTCGGGATTCATCTGGCCGTGACCGATAGCCACACGAGCGTCGGGCACATACTTCTGTATGAGCGACGCTATCTCGGGCAGAGTCGAAATGCGGTCGTTGACGAAGTAGATCTGTCCGTTGCGCGACATCTCAAAGTTTATTGCGTCGGCTATAATCTCATGGCCATACACGCCCAATTCGGTCTGCACCGGATAGCGGTTTGGTGGCGGCGTGCGTATTATACTCATGTCGCGGGCGCCCATCAGCGAGAATTGCAGGGTGCGTGGTATAGGTGTAGCCGACATGGTGAGCGTGTCGACATTGGTCTTCAGCTTGCGCAGGCGCTCCTTGGTAGACACTCCGAACTTCTGTTCCTCGTCGATGATGAGCAGTCCGAGGTCGTGCCATTCCACGGTCTTGCCTATAAGCTTGTGCGTTCCGATGAGTATATCAATCTTGCCTTCCTTCAAATCGGCGAGCACCTGACGCGTCTGCTTGGCAGTTCGGGCACGCGACAGATAGTCTACACGCACGGGCATATCCTTGAGTCGGTCGCAGAATGTGTTGTAATGCTGGAATGCCAGCACCGTAGTAGGCACGAGCACAGCCACCTGCTTGCTGTCGGTAGCAGCCTTGAAGGCAGCACGTATGGCCACCTCGGTCTTGCCGAAGCCTACGTCGCCACACACCAGACGATCCATCGGGCGTGCACGTTCCATATCAGCCTTCACGTCCTGCGTGGCCTTCGACTGGTCGGGTGTGTCCTCATAGAGGAATGAAGCCTCCAGTTCGTGCTGCAAATAGGAGTCGGCCGAGAAAGCGAATCCCTTCTCGCGGCGACGCTTTGAATATAGCTTTATCAGGTCGCGGGCTATGTCCTTGATGCGCTTCTTGGTGCGTTCCTTCAGTCGGTCCCACGCTCCTGTGCCCAATGTGCTCAGTCGTGGCGGCTCACCGGTGTCCTGACGGCGATACTTCGAAATCTTATAGAGCGAATGTATCGACACATCTACAATGTCGCCACGCTGATAGTATATGCGAATGGCCTCCTGATAGGTGTCGCCTACAGGCACACGCACCAGTCCTCCGAACTTACCTATACCGAAGTCGACGTGTACAATGAAGTCGCCAGGCTCCATTTCCTGCAACTCCTTCATCGTGAGCGCCATCTTGCCTGTGCGTGCCGCGTCGCTCTTGAGGTTGTATTTGTGGAATCGGTCGAATATCTGGTGGTCGGTGAAGAAGCACAGTCGCAGGTCGTTATCGGCAAATCCCTCGTGCAACGTATGGTCTACTGGGGTGAAGTCGAGTCGGTCAGCCACATTCAACGCCTCCGAATTGGCTGAGTGGCTGGCGTGCTTATTGCGCAAAGCCTTCATCTCTTCGCTGTCGAATATGTCACGCAGACGACGTGTCTGTTTTTCCGAATCGGCAAGGATATAGAGCTTGTAGCCCTGAAGCAGATAGTCTTCGAGCGACTGAGCGAGCAGTTGGAAATTCTTATGGAACAGCGGTTGTGGCGACACGTTGAACGTTATGGTGGTCTGTGGAGTGCCCGTAGGCTGTGCTCCGAACTCTACCGTGCGAAAACGGCATATCTCCTCACGGAAAGCTATAGGCGAAACGAGATTGTTCTCCTTGCGCATGTCGCGTATTATCTGCTGCTGTTCCACCTCGGTGGCACCCTCCAGACGTTCAGCCAGAGCTTGACTGGAGAATCCGTCGTTGTATATCTGCTCAATCGACGAGCACAGATACAGTCGGTCTTTCATTACAAGCAGCGCGTCGTCGGGCAACATTGTTGTGAAAGGTTGTTTCTGTTCGGCGGTCTTAGCCAATTCAGGCACAATACTAATGTTTTGCTTCGAATCCTTCGACAACTGGTCTGCCACCTCAAACGTGCGTATTGTGTCCACCTCATCGCCAAAGAAGTCGATACGGAACGGCAGTTCCGACGAATAGCTATACACATCGACTATACTTCCACGCATGGCAAACTGCCCCGGCTCGTAGACATAGTCCACCTCCGAGAAACCAAACTCGCGCAACTTGCGTCCCAAGTCGGCAAGGTTGACAATGTCGCCAACGGCTATGTTAATGGTGCGCTCATCGAGTCGTCGCTTCGAAACCACGAGTTCGCTGAGCGCCTCCGGACACGTCACTACATACAGAAAGGGAGCCGCCTCGGTCTTGTTTCCACGTTTCTTGGCATCTCCACCCACTGCAGCGAGTCTGCTCAGCGCCTCAGTGCGCAATATCTCGTTGGCAGCATCGTGCTGTCCGTACTTGACGGCACGTCGATAGGACGACGGAAAGAACAGAACATTGTCGGTACCGAGTATCTGCGTAAGGTCGTGATAGAAGTATCCTGCCTCGTCGTTGTCCTGAAGGATAAAGACAGAAGTAAGCGTGCTCTTGCCTTTAACCTTTTCACTTTTCACTTTTCTCTTTTCACTTTCCCTTCCTGCGGCAGCAAAAAACACAGAAGCCGATGAGCCAAGCAATCCCTTAAGATATACATGCCTCACCGACTCATCGGCTATAATATTCAAAAAAGCCCCACACTGCGGCAGGGCTGAATATATGCTACTTATCTCTCTAATTTCCATAATTAGTGCTTGGCTACGGGATATTTTCTGAACCATCCGTCCCATCTGAGGCGCATGACTCCGAAGAAAGCCTCACCGAAGATGCCGCCATTCATCTTGCTCACACCCTCACGACGGTTGACGAAAATCACGGGCACCTCCTTAATCTTGTATCCCATCTTGTAGGCGGTGTACTTCATCTCAATCTGGAAGGCATAGCCCTTGAAGCGCACCAAGTCCAATGGTATCGACTCGAGCACACAACGGCGGTAGCACTTGAATCCGGCAGTGGTGTCGTGTACATTGAAGCCTGTGACAAAGCGCACATACTTTGATGCGAAGTAGCTCATGAGCACCGTCCGATAGGCCAGTTCACCACGTTGACACCGCTCACATAGCGCGAGCCAATGGCCACGTCGTAGCCCTCGTCATGGCATGCCGCATAGAGTCGGGGCAGGTCGTTGGGGTCGTGCGAGAAGTCGGCATCCATCTCGAATATGTAGTCGTAGTTGTGCTCAAGCGCCCACTTGAATCCGGCGATGTATGCCGTGCCAAGTCCCAGCTTGCCCGAACGCTCCTTGATGAAGAGCCGGTCGGCAAACTCGGTGTCGATGAGTCGGTGTACAATGGCAGCCGTGCCGTCGGGACTTCCGTCGTCGATGACAAGGATGTGGAAACACTTGTCGAGTGCGAACACCGCACGTATGATATTCTCTATGTTCTCCTTCTCATTATAGGTGGGAATGATAACTATGCTGTCGCTATTATTCATATATGTGTCGTTGAGTAATAATATATAAATAGGTGTATACTATTGTCGTGATGCAAAAATACAAAGATTATTCTAAAGCAATATACTTTTAGGAATAAAAAACCCTAAAAATACTGGCTGGCACACTTCGTTAAAGCTCGAGAGTGCGCATCTCGGCATTTTGCATGGGCTGTATCTCGTTCATGGGGCGATTGTAGTATACGCTCTGTATCGCCTTGTTGATAATGCCGTGGCCTACCGCCAGCACTGTCTTTCCACTATACTTTGCACGTATATGGTCAAGAAAACGGCTGCCTCGAAGTTTCATTGCCTCAAGCGTCTCAATGTCGTCGGGCCACACGGCATCCTTAAGGTCAGGGATATAACGGCCCGTAAACCCTCCCCAATCACGCTCACGCAGCAACTGGGTCTGCTCAATCTGCGGCTCGGCTCCATCAAAATGGGGTTGCGCTATGATTCGGCATGTATCGTAGGCACGCTTCAGGTCGCTCGACACAAAGGCGTCGATAGGTGTAGATGCCATCTGTCGTGCCACCGCCTCAGCCTGCTCTATACCATGCAGGGTCAGACAACCCGGTGTCTGACCCTGCATTATTCTGTTTACATTGTCCACGGTCTCACCGTGACGGACAAGCAATAGTCGTGTCATTTGTTGTTTATTTGTTGTGCTCGGTGAGCCAGCGCTCAGCCTCAAGAGCAGCCTTGCAGCCCGAACCGGCAGCCACAATGGCCTGACGATAGGTCGGGTCAGCACAGTCGCCTGCTGCAAACACTCCGTCAACATTGGTGCGCGGTGTGCTACCGATGGTCTTGATATATCCAGTCTCGTCGCATTCTACAGCCGGGCGGAACACGTCGGTGTTGGGCTTGTGGCCGATGGCGAGGAAGAATCCGTCTATAGCTATGTCGTAATGAGTCTCGTCTGCCTCGCCCTTGCGCTTAACGAGGTGTGCGCCCTCAACGCCGTCCTCACCAAAGAGACCTTCGGTGTTGTGCTCGTAGAGTATCTCAATCTTGTCGTTGTCCTCAACGCGCTTGCGCATAACGTCAGAAGCACGCAGATAAGGCTTGCGTACAATCATGTACACCTTCTTGCACAGACCTGCCAGGTAGAGAGCCTCCTCGCAAGCTGTATCACCACCGCCTACAACGGCAACCGTACGCTT
This sequence comes from uncultured Prevotella sp., assembly GCA_900550035.1. Taxonomy (GTDB): domain Bacteria; phylum Bacteroidota; class Bacteroidia; order Bacteroidales; family Bacteroidaceae; genus Prevotella. The sequence continues at coordinate 8,928 of URQS01000002.1, forward strand.
GCGATAGAAGAAACCATCGCATGTGGCGCAGGCGCTCACGCCCTGACCGTTATACTTCTTCTCGTCGTCCAGACCAAGATACTTGGCGCTGGCACCGGTTGCTATGATTACTGTGTCAGCCTCAATCTCCACTCCAGTATCTGTAGTGAGCACGTATGGCTGCGACGCAAAGTCGGCCTTAACGATAGAACCCTCGCGCATGTCAACACCGAAACGCTCTGCCTGTTTGCGCAGGTCGAGCATCATCTGGTTGCCGTCAACGCCCTCGGGATAGCCGGGGAAGTTTTCTACTACGGTTGTCTGTGTCAGCTGTCCGCCAGTCTGAATGCCACAGTATTCTACTGGACTGAGGTTGGCACGACCTGCATATATTGCGGCTGTGTAACCTGCGGGGCCGCTACCAACGATGAGGCAGCGAACGTGTTCTCTGTTTTCCATTACTTATATTGTTTATAGTAGTTCTTCAATTTGCTTTGCTATATTATCGATACTTTCTGTAGGTTCGAAGCGCGCCATCACCTGTCCGCGCTTGCTGACGAGGAATTTGGTGAAGTTCCATTTTATGTCGCTTGTCTCCTTGTAGTCGGGATTCTCCTTTGAGAGAATTTCCTCAAGCACTGGTGTGAGCTTGTGTGCAGGGTCGAAACCGGCAAACGACTTCTGCTCCTTAAGGAACTTATAGAGCGGATCGGCGTCGTCGCCGTTCACCTTTATCTTCTTAAACCGTGGAAACTCTGTGCCGTATGTCAGCTTGCAGAACTGATGTATCGACTCGTCGGTGCCTGGTGCCTGTGCTCCAAACTGATTGCAGGGGAAATCCAAGACCTCAAATCCCTGTGCGTGGTATTTCTCATAGAGCTTCTCCAGCTCTTCATACTGCGGTGTGAATCCGCATTTAGTGGCGGTATTGACGATGAGAAGCACTTCGTTGGCATACTCCTTCAGAGATACTTCCTTTCCTTTTCTGTCCTTTACAGAGAATTCATAAACAGTTCTCATTTTCTTTCCTTTTCTGTTTTTATGTGTTTCAATCTTTATATGAGGTACAAAATTAGATAAAAATAATGAGAAACAAGAAATACATTTACAATGATTTGTCAATTATAGTCAAAAAAAATATTATTTTTCTGCTATGCACTCTGCCTCAACAAGCCATTCAGGACGGCACACTTTGCCGTGTACTATGATGTATGGCACACTTGGAAAACGACTGCTGAATACGGCATCTACCACCTCATAATCGCTTATGTCGCGCAGATACACAATAAAATAACGTATGTCGGACATCTTGGCTTCGCCTTCGGCAAGCAGAGCCTCCACATTTTCAAGCAGTCTGTACGTCTGACGTTCCACATCGCCCAGATACAGCACGTCGCCATGATTGTCTATACTGGCTGTACCCGAAACATAATAGTGGCTTACATTGTCTACGGTGAGTCGTGTGGCGCGTTCGAAAGCCACTCCATACTCATGCGTGGGATTAAGATATTCGGGAGCCTTGAGGTATGTCTTTTGCTCTTCGGCTATTTCGGGATAAGTCAGAAAGTCGATGGCAACACATGCATGACGCGACGGGCTGTCGCCACCAATACCCGTAGACGCTATGTAATGGTTGTCGGCAGTTAGCCCGTAACGCTCGAATATGTCGTTGCGTGCCTTCACCACACCAGCATAGTTGACGTCTATATCGGCTATATATATCCATGTGCGCACCAGATGGGTGCTCATGTCAAGCCCATGCGCCTCCATATAGTTAATGTATTTCTCAAACAGCATCATTGTCTGCATATACGAGCGATGGCCTTCTGCCTCGTCATCGCTAAGGCGGAGGCTGTGCAGACGGAAGCATTCGTCAAGATCGGATGTCTTCACGAGTACAGCAATCTTTGAGCCGCACAATGGGGCTTGCCCTACTATGCTGCACGGAGCCTTGCTGAGCAGGTCAGTATACAATGCCGATTCTGTGAACATCGTGTTCTGATTGCGTATGTCGCTGAGGAATACTTTCGAGTAAACTATACGGCGACCATTCTGCTTCTCTTCATTGATATATTCGCCTACCGTAGCTTCGAGTTCTTCTATGCGCACCGCAAACGACTGTCTGTCTTTCGGATAAAAAATCTTGTAATTTTCCATGTCTTGTTTTATATGCAAATAGCTTTCTTATGACAACAAAATTACGCGTTTTTTACGCAACCTGCAAATATTAAGTGAATAATACCTATTAATAAGTAATGTACCGTTGGATATCCGGCTTTTTATTAATATTATTTTGTCACAAAAATGAAAAAAATCGACACAACTAATATTTGTTAGTTTTTTTTAAAATTTCGCATATTTGTTATTTAATTGAAAATACCTAACTTTGAAAAAATTTAAATCAAACCTTAAAGTACAAACAAAAAAAAACATTCATCTATGAAACAAAACCATTATAATCAATCATTTGAGAAGAATGATATAATATATGCTGCAACCATGAAAAAAGTACTACTAATAATACTATTATTCACATTTGCGATACAGTCCCAAAGTATGTCCATCTATAAGGACACTATTATGGTGTCTACTATAGTGAAGGACGAATTTACAGGTGATATAATAGGAAATGCTACAATTAGTGTATACGACGAGCAAAACAATCTTATAGCACAAGGTAAAACAAGAAGCCAAGCTGGTTATACAAATAACCGTATATCAAATTTCAATCTCTTTATACCTCGACGCAACAATACTGTTGTCTTTAAAATTACAGCAGACAACTATGAAGATTTTTCACACACATATCAGCTGAAGGTTGGTGCACGTGAAAAAATTATTACTATATCTCCCATTATACTAAAAAAGAAGCACAAGAAGATAAAAGAAGTAAAGCTCGACGAAGTTACTGTGACTACATCCAAAATCAAGATGGTGATGCATGGTGACACAATTGTATATAATGCTGATGCATTCCAATTGTCAAACGGCTCCATGCTCGACGAATTGATACGCCGTCTGCCTGGTGTCCAACTTAAAGGTAACCAGATAACTGTGAACGGTAAGTTCGTCAGTTCGCTGCTTGTAAATGGTAGTGACTTCTTCAAGGGCGATCCTGCAATTGCTCTTCAAAATCTTCCGGCTTATACCGTCAATAAGCTAAAAGTGTATGAACGTAAAGACAACATAGCTGAATTCGCCCAGCAAAAGGACATAAAAGGTATGGCACCACTTGTAATGGATGTCAGTCTGAAACGTCAATATATGCAAGGAATGCTTGCGAATGTTGACTTAGGAATGGGTACAAAAGACAGATGGATGTCACGCCTTTTCGCATTGCGTTATACCAAATTGTCACGCATTGGAATATTTGCCAATCTCAATAATATAAACGACGAACGTGCACCTGGCACTAACGGAGAATGGGGAACAGCACAATTGGAAAACGGAACTTCAATACAAAAGAAAGTAGGTGCCGACTATCTGTTCAACAACAAGGACCGCTCTTTTGAGTTTTCTGGAAATACTACATTTGCACACGAAAATACCAACCAACAGTCAATCGTATCGTCAGAACGATTCCTGCAAGGCGGTAATACTTACGGACGCAGCCGTAATTATGGCAAAGAAACTGAGAGTTGGATTATGAGCATGAATACCATCAAAAAGAACTGGACCAGAACCAAATTAGAAATCTTACCGCAGTTTACATATTACAAGAATACGACAAACAATCTCGTACAAAGTGCCACTTTATCAGTTGCGCCCAACGAGAAATATCGTGGAGCTTCACTCGACTCGCTGTTTGCTTCACCAGCCAGCAAACAGTTGAAGGAGGCAATGCTCAACCAATTGAGCGACCATCAACTCAACAGAATGCGGTATTATGACGGTAACCTTTCAGGACAGATTCAATGGAAAATGCCACAAAGTCCAGATGGTATCATCCTGAAGACAGAAAACCGCTACTTCAACAAGAAGAACGAGAACGCCTCCATCTACGACCTTAACTACAAAAACGGCGTACAGGATTTCAGAAACAAGTACAACGACAAGTGGAACCTGAATCTCCGTACTATATGGGATGCTTGCTACTATTATAATGGCAATATTGACTTCAAGTACAGTTTCTCTGCTGGTCTGAAATACACACATATATACGACAAGAACAACAACGACTTATTCCGACTCGACAAATATGCCGAGTATGGAGGGGCAAGCAATGTCGGTGTGGGTTATCTGCCATCAACCCGCGACTCTCTACAACGTGCAATTGACGCAGACAACAGTTTCCGTTCGCATATAAACAAGGACCGCTACGAACTGACTGGAAGAACTCCCAGTATAAAACTTCCGATTTTCGGTCTGCATGCGTTTTTATCACCTGGAGTGAACTATCGTAGCGAACGTATCGACTATACGCGAGGTGCGTACAAAAAGAAAATGACACGCAACCTATGGTCGTTAGAACCTACACTTTTCGTAGGTAAGGACAACTTTCATTTCAAATACAATGTTAAGAAAGTCCTACCTGAACTTACAGACATTCTCGACATCACGACAACCGACAACCCTCTGAATCTATGGAGTGGCAATCCGAATCTGAAAAATACAGACATCCACAGGATTGATTTTTTTAGAGGATTCTACAAGTATGATGAAAACTATACAAGCCGTAGGGCGATAGAAATCAAAGCCTACTGGCAGTTGATGCGCAACGCAATCGGACAATATGTAACTTACGACCGCAATACAGGTGTGGTACATTCCACACCTATGAACATCAACGGCAACTGGGATATGGGAGCCTCATTCGATTTCAATGGCATTCTTGACAAGAAGAATCGTTTCACATTGTCGAACAGGACTGAAATAGGCTATATCAACAGCGTTGACTATGTGGCAATTGAGGGAGAGTCGGGAAAGGATCCGCGCTCATCAGTACGCACAGCCAAAGCCAACGAGACAGTATCGCTCGACTACAGTTTTGGCAAATACTCATTCGGTGCCAAGTTGCGTTGTGCCTACATCCACGCTGAGGGTAATCGTGAGGATTTCAAGACCATCAATACAGCTGATGTTGATTATGGTCTGAACGCTACACTTGAATTGCCGCTAAAGCTTAGGCTGTTTACCGACATTACACTCTATAGTCGCTACGGCTACTCAGACAAGTCGATGAATACGAACAATCTTGTATGGAATGTCCGACTGGAGCGCACATTCGGCAAGTTTACTGTTATGGCTGACGGTTTCGACCTGCTCGGAAAACTCTCAAACGTACGTAAGGTTATAAATGCACAGGGACGCACCGAGACATGGTATAACACGGTGCCACGCTACGCAATGCTACACATTATGTATAAGCTGCACTTCAAACCAAAGCGCTAAAAAAAAAATTAGTTATCATAGAGAGGGTACATCAATACCCAATTATACGGGCTGAAAGCCCAATAAGCACATAGCCCAGGGCAACGCCCTGAGGTAAAAAGCCACCAAAAACAATGCGCCCTGTAAGGGCAAAAGCGTTAATTATCAATGCTTTTGCCCTTACAGGGCGTTTTGCTATTTTCAATCCGTAGACCCAAGGCGCTGCCTTGGGCTATGTGCTTATTGGGCTTTCAGCCCACTTTGTATAATTTTAACAAACCCTCATTTTTTATGGGCGACGTTATGAGTTCGGGCAGATTGTACGTCTTCATGAATGTCTCGTAGAACGAGGGCGACTTCTGTGGCAATACGAAAGGCTTGTCGAAGCGTCCGGTCGTTGTATTGAAATGGGCGAAATAAGGGCGTGCCCATCCTCCGTCCATACGCTTGCTGCTGAACACCATCCATCTGCCAGTAGACGACCATGTGTGGAAACTGTCTACATCCTTGCTGTTTATCTCTTCTATACGGCGCACCTTGCCTGTCTTGGTGTCAAGAATGGCGAGGTCGGCTTCTTTGTGCCATATAGAGAAGTTGCCATAGTCGAACTCCACAAACACCACATATCTGCCATCGGGCGACACACGAGGCAGACTGACCGTATGCTTCGTGGCACTCGCCTCATACACACACTCCGGTTTGCCGAAAGCCCTTGTCTTGGCATCGAAGCTGACACGCCAAAGGTCGTAGCGCAGACTGTCGAGAGGAGTGTTCTTGGTATAGGCATTGCCACGGCAGAAGTACAGTGTCTTGCCGTCGGGAGTCCAAGCAGGGAATGTCTCCATAGCGTTGTCGCCGCTAAGCTCTGGCGAGGTGATTATAACGTCGTTGGCAATGTCATAGACACCAAGATCGGCTGCAAGGTCGCTCACCTCAATAGGCTTCTGTCCGCTTGAATGGAAGAACTGCTGTATCTCGTTCATAGAGAAAGCTATGAACTGTCCGCTTGGATGCCATCCGGCATAGGTAGCACCCATTTTTACAGTAGGACACTTTGGAGCTACCTTCTTCACCTTGCCGTCGTGACTGATAAGCGTACCGCCATTCTTGCCACGCACATGCAGCATAAAGTCGCGCGTGGAGTTCTGTCGGAACGTGTGACAATTGATACATTGCTTGCCGAAGTCACGGTTTTCGAGTATTGGTGTCTCGTCGTAGTTGGTGAGATTACGCTGGTATATTCCCATCTCGTTCCACAACTCATAGCCTGGATACAAAAGTCGGTAGGCCAAGTATTGGTCGATGGTGTCGCCACTCACATAATTTGTTATAGGCTTGTATTCAGTCCATTTGCCGTCGCGCTTCACTCCAACGGCTATCTGTATCTTGCCATTCTTGTTGTCGGCGAGCATCTTGTGCCAAGAGTCCTCGGGAATAATCACTTCATTATCGGTAGAAGCTTCACGATAGTATTCCTTTCCTCCGGCTGTCATCACTACCTGATAGGCATCGCCCTCCTGGTTGATGCGGAAATTGGCAGGAGCTATATTCACGGGTAATGTCACACCCGTATAGTCGGGAAATATCTGCGCCTGGGTGTTGGCGTAGACATCAGCCTTCTGGTAACCACCCTCGCATGAGACAAGCAGCAAAAGAGCGGCGAAGGATAATATTGTTGATTTAATATTGATTTGCATCTTCGTATTGTTTTTGAACTTCTCGTGTCCTTATTTCTTTAATCGGTTGCCATAGGGGCTGACATAGTTGAGATAGAACCAGTAAGTATTACCGAATTCTGCCTGCAAAGCAGCTATATTTCCAGTTTGTGCAAGTTGGGCATACTGTTGGAAACGGTTCTGCGTATCGCTGCCTGGCTGCAAGCCATTGGTGTCATTACCACCAAGCTGATATACAAGCAGAGCCTCATCGAATATGCGTGGCATCTGCTTGTAGAAGCTACTGGCAAGCGGAAGGTTCTCAACAAAGCGTGGCAGATTGTTGGAGAGCAGAAGGTCGCACATCAGATACTCGTAAGCCATGCGGTTGTGCGGGTCTTGCGTGAGCACATATTGCAGATTAGGACCGATGTTGAGAATATTTACAAAGTTGGCTTTCTCAGGCTCCGCGATACTGAATGCACGCAACCCCTCTATCTGTCCGCTCTCCACACAGGCCTCCAATCTGTCTGCCTCATCCTTATAGAACAGACTCTGGCGCAAGCGTGCTATGTATTTACGGGCTATATACTTGCGACGGTTGATGATGTTGTAGCGTGCAAGGTTGATGAGTCGTGGAGCCGTCTCGCCCCACACCACCATAGACTCAAACTCCCAGTGCTGTGCATCGTTGATGCAACCGAGCTGTTCAAGCAGATAGTGGCCATACTCTGTCTCGCGTGTGCGGCTCTGCCACGGGAAGTAAAGGGCATTGATGCCTACAACGGGCTGATAGTCGAACAGACGGTCGAGCAACTCGCTCTTGTTGTAGAGGGCAATGTTATGGAAATAGAAAATAAGCGGATTGGGCTGTCTCTGATTGTCAAGATAGCGTTCGGTATGATGCAAGGCTTCGTCCCAGTTGTGACGGTCTATGGCTTGCTGCGCCTTTATCATGCGAAACTCGCTCATCGAGAAGGTGCGCAAGAAGCTATAGCCCGATGCTAAAGATATGACTGCTAACGAAACGATTGAAACTGCCACATACTTCCAACCTTTGAGTTGAAATTGTCTGATTGTCTTGCCCTTTGCCAAGAAACATGCCGGCACGGAAAGAACGGCAAAGACTATAAATGCCCACACCACAACCGACAGTGTATGCGACAAGCCTGCTGTCCACACCCAAAGGGCAAGCGAGGGAATGAGCGAAAGGCGCAATATGTCCTCACGACGTGTGAGCGCAGTAAGTATGCGCCACGTCATAAGATATATAGCCGTGAGCAAGCCTGACATTACAGCCGCGCCAAGTAGCGGATAATAGAAAAACTGCACGACAAATGCCTTAAGCCATGAGGTAAGTGTCTGGCTATGGTAATAGTCGGCTGTATAGAGAAACAGCTGATGCTGCTCGTTGTAGTACAATACATGCGACAGCAAATCGGTGTATGACGCAAAGAATACGCCAAACAGCACAAGGGCTAACAAATAGTGAAGAGACTTTCTCATTTACTGATTTTTTTAGTTAGCTATAACTAATACAAAAAGGAGTGTGCCATAAAAGGACTCATACTCATCCTTATTGACACACTCCAATTTATTATTTACGTTTTATGTTTTCTTAGTTCTTGCCATAACCCGGATTCTGCTTGAGATTCGGGTTAAGGTCCATCTCTTCCTGCGGAATCGGATAGATGTAGTTGTGGTCAGAATACTTGCTGCCCGGAAGATCAACATGCTCTGTACCTACGTAAGGAGTGAAGTTCTCGCCATTGAGAGTCCAAACCATACTGTGATACTTGCGGTTGAGCACTTCCTTAGCGTCTCCCCAACGACGGAGGTTCCACTTACGTATGTCGCCCTCAAGCGCAAACTCTACACGCCACTCATTCTTGATACGCTTCAAGAGGTCGGCCTGTGTTGCGCAATATGTAGGCTTGCTTGCATCGGTCTTCTGCAATGCTGGCATACCTACACGTGCACGTACCTTATTTACTGCATCGAAAGCCTCCTGGCAAAGCGGATTAATGTTATTCATTGCCTCAGCATAGGTGAGCAGAACCTCAGCATAACGGATAAGCACATAGTCCTTGCCCATGTCCCAACCCTGCGATTGAGGATTGATAGACGGGTCGAGCCACTTCTGCTGATAGTAGCCAGTCTCAGTAGCATCGCCATGACGACCTATACCAGTGGTGCCACTGCTTGCAAGAGGAGCAACCTTGATTGTAACACCATACATTACCTCACCGTCGTGCAGAACGTTAACCTCAAGACGCGGGTCGCGATTGGCAAACGGATTGGCTGGGTCAAAAATCTGAGAGAGCTGTCTTGCTGTCGGGTTGCCGTTATTATCACGTGCCACTACGCCAGCAGCACTTGACTCATATATCGGGCTACCGTCCTTATCCTCGAAAGCATCGACAAGATCCTGAGTCGGGTCCATACCGCCCCATCCGAGTGTCGGGAATGCTTCCCAACCAATAAGGTAGTTGGAACGCTCAGGTGCCTTATACTGGATGACAAGTATGTTCTCGCAGCAACCGTCGGTCTCCTCCCAGAACAGATTGGCATACTTGCCTGTGTTGTCCTTGTCCCAAAGGTCATATACGCCAGCATCCATGATTGCCTTAGCCTCCTTGGCAGCAGTCTGGTTGTCGCCATAATACATGGCAGCACGCATCTTCATGGCACGGGCAGCACCCTTGGTGATACGGCCATAGTTGGCTGCATCCCACTGCTCAGGAAGAGAAGCGATAGCCTTATCAAGGTCTGCCATTGCCTTGGCGTAAACATCCTCGCGTGAAGACTGTTCTGTATTGTTCAGGTCAGCCAATGTCAGAGGCTTGTCAATATAAGGTACTGAGCCGAAACTACGGATAAGGTCCCAATACAGATAGCCACGGAAGAAGTAAGCCTGACCTTCCAACTTCTGACGGGTAGCATCGTCCATTGATACGGAAGGCAGCTTCTCAAGTGCGAGGTTTGCCTCACGGATGTATGTGTAGCTACTCTTCCAATGATAGTCAGAGGGGTCGTAAACGCCCTTCGACTCGTTGCCGGCAGCCCACTTGATACCCATTGTTGCGTCGTCGGTATTGATTGCATCATCGGCTGACCAGCCAAGACTGTTGTACATATCGCTGACGTACATCTCGGCATCAGTGCTTGATTTCCAGAAGCTGGCGTCAGAAAGTTCCTCCTTCGGAGCCTTGTCAAGAAAATCACTACAAGATGTGAGTGCAGCAACTCCAGCGAACGCTAATGCTATATTTAATATATTATTTTTCATTTGTTCTGAGTTGTTTTAGAATGTAAGTTTAAGACCGCAAGAAATCTTTCTGACGTTGCTGTACGACCAGCCACGGCTGTTGCCAGCCTCTGGGTCAAGACCCTTGTCAAGGCCTGAGATAGTGAAGAGGTTCTCGCCTGCGAGGTACACCTGGGCAAACGACAGACCTATACGGCTGATAAGGTCAGAAGGCAGAGTGTAAGCCAATGTGAGGTTCTTCATGCGAACATACGAAGCGTCCTGCAGCCAGAATGTAGACATCTGGTTGTTGGTCTGCGACGAAAGCGACAGACGCGGGAAGCTGCCGTTAGGATTCTCCTCGCTCCAACGGTCCCAATGCTTGTTAAGACATGATGCACTGTTGAAGAATGCGTATGACGACTCACCATTATAGTAGCGCTTAGTGTCGAATGCGCCCTGCAGAAGACCGCTCAACTCGAAGTTCTTGTAACCTACGCTGAAGTTGAAACCACCAGTCCACTTAGGCATTTTATTACCAATAATCTTTCTGTCGGCAGCTGTAATCTTGCCGTCGTCATCAAGGTCCTTATAGCGGATATCACCAAGTTTCTCATTACCAGTACGCAGCGGACCTTTCTTGAGTTCTTCTTCCGAACGGAACAACCCATCAGCCACATAGCCATACCATGAACTTACGCCATAACCCTCAATATTCCACTGTGTATTATCTATGTTACCATAACCATCATCAATAGGACCATCAGTACCAGCCATATCGATAATCTCATTCTTGTTGTAGCCCATGTTTAGCGAGAGGTTGTAGCTCCAGTCCTTACCGATACGGTTGTTGTGACCAAGCACAAGCTCAAAACCACGGTTCTCTACGCTACCTACGTTCTGTGCAGGAGCATCCAAACCGATAACACCCTGAAGCGGCAAGTAGAGCAGCATGTCGTTGGTCTTCTTCTTGTATACCGAAAGCTCCATTGTCAACTTGTTGTTGAAGAAGCCGGCGTCGACGCCAAGCTCGTAGTTGGTTACGGTAGCCCACTTCAGCTGGTCGTTGACAAGGCGGCTCTCATAAGCTGTAGAATACAGTGAGTTGCCGAACATGTATGAACCGTAAGCATAGGTAGGAACTGCAGGATAGAGGTCATCAGGCTTCAACTCCTCGTTACCGGTCTTACCCCAACCCAGACGAAGCTTAAGGTTGCTCAACCAGTCAATGTTCTTCATGAAAGCCTCCTCAGAGATACGCCAGCCTGCTGATAATGCAGGGAATGTACCCCAACGTGAGTTCTTAGGGAAGCGTGAAGAAGCGTCGCGACGTACGTTAGCCTCAAAGAGATACTTGCCGGCATAGTTGTACTGCAGACGTCCGAAGTAAGAGAGACGTGTCATCTCTGTACCACCGTTTTTATTCTTCTGTGAAGAAGCGTCGAGAGTGTTGAGCGACGAGTCGAGGTTGTTGTTGCCACCACCCTTACGGTCGGCAGTCACATAACGGTACTTGACGTCGTACGACTCCATACCTGCGAGTACGCCAAGGTTGTGGTCGCCAAACGACTTGTTGTAGTTAACGAGAATCTGGCCTGTGAGGTAGTCGTAGTTGTAGTTTCTGACATAACCCTCACGCTGACCTGAGTTGTATGTGCCGTAGCCCCATGTCTTCTTGAAGCCAAGCTGGTCCTGAGTCCAGTTGCGCCATGAGTATACACCCTTGATGCTGAGGTCCTTGATAGGCTTGATTTCAGCCGAACCGATGAGGAATACCTCCTGGTTGATGGTCTTCTTCCAGCCTGTCTTGTCTCTGCCCTGAACTGCTACAGGGTTGTCAACACCAACGTACTTGAAGTTGCCGTCCTCGTCATAAACAGGATCTGTAGGATGCGAACGTGAGATACCCTGAATCACCTGGGTATAACCAGCCCATGCATCCTGCTGTGTGCCACGATAGCCCGAAGCATTGAGTCCGAGAGTGATGTATTTGTTGATTTGCGATGTAATGTTCATGCGGGCGTTGATACGGTTGTAGTCAATGTCCTTTGTCACACCTTCCTGGCCGAGGTAGCCAAGATACATATTGTATGTAGTCTTGTCGTTACCGCCGCTGAGCGAGAGGTTGTGCTGGTGCTCGAAACCGCTACCGGTAAGAGCCTCTTTATACCAGTCGGTGCTTGCGAGCTGACCAGTGCGATACTTCTCTACCGTCTCGTCAGAGAAAGGCTTCTTTGCACCCGGGTGGTCGTTAAGATAAGCCTCGTTGTAGAGGTAAGCATAGCCGTAAGCGTCAACGAGGTCGAGTTTAGCGAGAAGTGACGACCATGAGAATGTAGCGTTGTAAGAAACTGTGGTCTTGCCGGTCTTACCCTTCTTTGTAGTGATAAGGATAACGCCGTTGGCAGCCTGCACACCATAGATGGCAGCCGAAGCGGCATCCTTCAATACTGTTACCGACTCTATTTCGGCAGGGTTGATAACGTTCATCGAACCCGGCACACCATCCACGATAACGAGTGGAGAGGCTGCATTAATCGAGTTCTTACCACGTACTGTGATAGAAGCGTTCTGGCTACCAGGAGCACCCGAAGTCTGCACAGCTGTCACACCAGCCATCTCACCAGCAAGAGCTGACGAAAGGCTCGATACAGGACGTGTGGCAAGCTTCTCGGCATTCATAGAAGCTACGGCACCAGTAAGGTTCTCCTTCTTCTGTACACCGTAACCTACTACTACAAGCTCGTCGAGAGTCTGTGAGTCATCCTTAAGAACTATGGCAACATTTGCCTTTGCCTTGACAATCTGCTTGAGATAGCCAATTGAACTAATCTCAAGCTCTGCACCGGCAGGTGCATCAAGTGTAAATTTACCGTCAATATCGGTAACTGTTCCGCCAGTAGAGCCTTTCACCTTTACTGACGCGCCGATAATCGGTTCGCCGTTAGCGTCCTTCACAGTACCCTTGACGGTTTGTTTCTGTTGATTGTTTGTTAGTAGAGCAACGTTTTCATGTACGTTTGTGATTTGAGAGGCAAACAGCGGTTTTACCCCCCCGCCAGCAAAACGGACAGCATGAGAATCCGTGCGTTGTTAAAATAGGAGTTTTGCATAAACATGCTTTGTTTTTGGGTTCCTAACAATTATTGTTTGTATAGGCAGACATAGGAACCTTTGTCAGCCTTTTGGTTAATTATTTCTAAAGTCGTTATAGAATTGGGTTGTCTTAAGATTGTGCTGCAAAGATAAACATAAATTACATAACTAAAGCTAATATTTTTAGGATTTTTTTAACTGGCTGCATTTTTAACAATTGGCGGAATAACATCAGATAAAAAAGTAATATAATACTACTTGACCAAATATCATATATTAAAGTGGCATTTAATATAACAATAAATGGCAAAGTAATATATAATAGAATCCCGATCGCCATGTACCATCTTTGTCTACTCGTTGTACGTATCCCCTAGTGGTCAATTGCTTCACATACTCATACTGTTATTTTTGCAAGTTTTCGCTCTAAAAGGTATATACCGTCTACCTTTTAGAGCGTTTTTTTACATTCTATTAATGCAATGATACAATCTAATTTCGATAATCCTTCAAGAACCTGATAAATTTAAAGGTACCATTATTAATCTTATATCACAACTCCGCTTTTAGTTCGTTGTACAAGTCTACCGGTCCCAAATGCCAATACATTGTGCTTGCGGTAGACAGCTTTTTATATAGCTGCGAATGATAGACGCGTTTTACTGCATCTGCAATACTTATGCCTTTGTCTTCCGAGAGCCATGCAGCAAGCCATCCTATTTTAAGAGGCAACAGCAAATAAAGGTTCTCTTGTGTTATCTTTACACTCATAGTTTTATTTCTTTTGATTCAACAAATTTTATGGCAAGTAGCGATTCCTCCGTATGGAAAAGATACTGGTCAACCAGTTTGTAGGTTTTTAGCTCTTGAATAAGAGTCGGCAGACTGATAACGCCTCCTTCATAAAGCGTAAACTGCGTATATACACTATCATCTGCTACTGGACCATAAACAACGTCATAATCATGAACGAAGCCTCTCTCCGTACGGTTCTTCATCACGAAATTCACCCATTCTTCGGTTGGTTTTTCGAAAATGAGTGATTTCATACGCTTAACAAAATCTTCATCCAATTCATAGACATTCACATAGCCGACATTCACTCCTTTGTCTTTCATTCTACGCTCTACCAACCTCTTTGCCTGTTCATAAGAAGTTGTCGTGTAAAAGCCCGAACCATAGTCGAGAGAGCGATTGGGTTCGCGTATTTCAGGATTCTTGACCTCTTCTATGCTGCCATGATATACCTTGCTCATTTCTTTCTTTCGTTTATCATTTTATCTATTTCTTCAACCAGCCATTGGTGACCATGTGTATGAAGCACATCAAAAAAATCACAGAAATGTTCAGCGATTCCATATTGCTCATACAGACTAATCACATCCTCTGTAGTCATATTCTTTGCCTTGGCATATTGTTCTATACAGAAGGATACGAACATGGCTCTGTCTTGTCTTTCGTTTCTCATTGTTACTCTCCTTTCTTTTACTCTGTAACACTCACTTTGGTAGCGTTTGATTCTATCCAGTAGAATATTATGGCTACAAAAATATGAAAAAACAATTCATTCTTAGCATAAATCACAAGAAATCTATCGCCTTGCTACTCGTCAGACTGAAGTCAGCTCTTCCTTGGCAGCCAACCGCTCATCCACAATCCAGCAAACGTCAGCATGCCGTTGAGCATAAGCAGTTCGTAGCCGAACTTATATCCCCACAGGCTCTGAGCTGCCGTATCAATGGCGAAGCAGAGCAATGGCGAGGCTACGGCTATGTAGGGCACGAGACAATCGGCTACGGGACGACGTGTCGTCAAGCCGAAGGCGAACAGACCAAGCAACGGACCGTAGGTGTACGAGCACATTACGTAGATGGCATCTATCACGCTGGTGGAATTGAGCATTCGGAACATCAGGATGAACGCCACAAACACTACGGCAACGCCTATATGTGCACGTCGGCGCAGACGCTCGTCGGCAGGTCGCTGGCGTATGTCGACACAATAGCTTGTGGTGAGTGCCGTAAGAGCAGAGTCGGCACTTGAGAACGAAGCCGCCACAACACCGATGGTGAAGAGCACCGTAACTATGCTGCCCAACCTGCCCGTAGCTGCAAACATAGGCAACAGCTCGTCGCCACTTGTCGGCATGGCTATGCCGTCGCGTTGTGCCAGCATCATGAGCAGTACGCCGAGCGACATAAACAGTAGGTTGGCAGGTACAAAGGCGAATCCGTAGGTACACACATCCTTCTGAGCCTCGCGTAGCGTGCGACACGTGAGATTCTTCTGCATCATGTCCTGGTCGAGTCCGGTCATAACGATGGCTATGAAGGCACCGCTGAACAACTGCTTCCAGAAGTTCTGCGTCGAGAAGAAGTCGTCCATTACAAACATACGGCTGTGGCTGTCGGCTGCTATGGCACGCACCGCCTCGGGGATGCTCATACTCAACTGTCCCACCACATTATATATAATAAGTATAAGGGCTGCAAACATACACGTGGTCTGGAACGAGTCGGTCCATACCAACGTCTTTATGCCACCACGACGAGTATACAGCCATATCAGCAACGTCATGCCAACCACCGTAACGACGAAGGGTACGCCTACAGCATCGAGCACAAAACGTTGCAGAATGATGCACACCACATAGAAGCGTACAGCAGCACCCGTCATCTTCGAAATAAGGAAGAACCACGCTCCCGTCTTGTACGAACGCTCTCCAAAGCGCCCCTGCAGATAGGTGTAGATTGTGGTGAGATTAAGTCGGTAATAAACCGGCAACAACACAAAGGCTATGACAAAATATCCCAGAATGAATCCTATGCACGTCTGGATGTAGGTCATGTCGATGCGCATGGTCATACCGGGCACGCTGACGAACGTTATGCCCGAGATTGACGCGCCCACCATGCCGAACGCCACCATATACCACGGCGAACGGCGGTTGGCCCGAAAGAAAGTTTCGTTGTTGGCATTACGATGTGCCGTGAGTCTGCTGAACCCCATGAGAGCAGCAAAATACAGAATTACTGTTAAGAGTATAAGCATTATTTAAATCATTGAACTTTCGCAAGTTCAGAAGTTAATGGAATTAAAGAAGTAACCACTCCCTTTGGTCGTTCAAGAAGTTAACGGACAATAGCTTTATTGCTTAAACAACAGGACATTTGTCCATTAACTTCACGAGCGAAGCGAGTTATCTTCCTATAACTTCCTATAACTACTTTCGCTTGCGAAACTTAATTAAATCATTAATCGCGTGCAAAATTACTGTTTTATATTTATTTGAGCTAACTTTGCAGTATAATAGTGACAGATTTTTAAGACACATGCAATGCATATGAAACAATTAACGAATAAATTTGTGAAGACCAAATGGATAGCTATTATGAGCCTAAGAGTCTTCATCGGACTGTTTTTGTTTACCGCACTTGTCAGCGGACGCCCCAATGACAAGGCTGTGATGCTGCGCGGCACCGTCGTCGACCAAGACGGTGTCGGAATAGAGGGCGTAGTGGTCAACAACGGACGCGAGTTCTGCCGCACCGACCGACGCGGCACATGGCAGCTGCCCACCGACACTACGGTGAGCAAGTTTGTGGCAATATCCACTCCGCGCGAATTTGTGCTGCCGCAGCGCAACGGACTGGCTGCGGGCTACTACATTCCCATAAGCGAGGCTATAGCCAACCGCACTGCCAACAAATTCACTCTGGAGCGACGCGACTCCATATCCAACCGCTTCCACTACATCGTAGTGAGCGACCCGCAGATACTCAACGCCCACGACATGAAGCGATGGCGCAACGAGACGGTTGACGACATAATGCACACAGCAGGCAAGTTGCGCAAGACGGGCGATGTAATTGGTATGTCGCTTGGCGACGTGGTGTTCGACAACATGTCGCTTTATCCGCAGTATGTCAACTCCATCAAAAGCCGACGCATGACCTTCTTCCAGTGTATCGGCAACCACGACTTCGACAAACGATATGCCGATCTGCACAACTCCGAACCAGGCGTGGAGGAATATGCCGAAAAGATGTTCGGCAAGTATTTCGGACCCGTCAACTACTCATTCAACATCGGACGTTGCCACATCATCACGATGAAGAACATCGACTATCGTGGCGGATGCAAGTATGAGGAGCAGTTTACCGATGCCGAACTGCAATGGCTCGAACGCGACCTTAGCTATGTGCCGAAGGACATGGTCGTGATTCTGAACATGCACGCACCGGGATGGAACAAGATGGAGACAATAGATAACATTCTGAATGCCGACCGCTTGGCAGAAATTCTTGCACCGTACGAGGCGCACGTCTTTGCCGGACACACCCACTTCTTCGAGAATGTGGAGGTGACACCCCGACTCTATCAGCACAACATTGCAGCAGCTTGCGGAGCTTGGTGGACAAGTACGCTCAACCGCGACGGCGCTCCCAACGGATATATGGTGGTGAACGTGGACAGTACCGACCTGAAATGGTCGTATCGTGCCGTAGGCTACAAGCAGAACATACAGATGCGTGTGTACAAGCCGGGCGAATTCGCCTCACAGCGCGACTACGTGGTGGCTAACGTATGGGACTGGGATCCGCATTGCCGCGTGGTATGGTATGAAGACGGCAAGTACAAGGGACAGATGCAACGGTTCACATCGTACGACGACGCCTTCCTCAAGACAAAGCCGCGCAAGCATCAATTGGCACTGACGCAGCACCTCTTCCGCGCACGCCCCACATCAAAGAAGTACCGCCGCATAAAGGTGATATTCATCAACCGCTTCGGTGACACATTCTCCTACTCCATCGAAAACCTCAACAACCGACCGTTCCTGCTGGAATAGTTGAGAGTTGAAAATTGAGAGTTGAGAGTTATGATTTGAGATTTTATTTGTAACTTTGCAATCTCCTTAAGCTACGAAGCATAAGATAATTTACTAAAAACTATAATATTTATGAGAATCAAACCAACAAATCTGTTGCGTCTCGCCGTTTTTTTTCTGTTTATGGCGATGACAGCAATGGCTCAGGCGGCAACCGACGATTTCGACGTGCTTATGCAACGCATACGCAAAGACTTCAGCCGCAATCCCAACATCGAGGCTACATTCAAGCAGTATGACGCCAGCAAGGGCGCCTTCACCGACATCGACTACTCACGCAACGACCTCACCAACTGGCCACCGCTCAAGCACCTTGAGCGTCTGCAGCAGTGGGCTGCAGCCTACACCAACAGCAAAAACAAGCACTATGGCGAGGACGCTCTCTACGAAAACATAGTAAAAGCTCTGCAGCATTGGCAGAACGTGAACCCCAACTGCCGCAACTGGTGGTACAACCAGATAGCCGAACCGCAGTCGCTCGGCATCACTCTTATCCTGCTTCGCTCTGGAAAGAAGCAGGTGCCGCACGAACTTGAGACAGCCATACTCAACCGTATGCGTGAGGAAGGCGGCGACCCAGCCAAGTGGACTGGTGCCAACCGTACCGACATCTGCCTGCACTGGATCTATCGCTCTTGCCTTGAGCGCAACGAGAAAGACCTTGTCACAGCCATGCAGCTCGTATTCGACCCAGTACGCTACACCACAGAGGAGGGCTTCCAGCACGACAACTCATACTTCCAGCACAGCGTTCAGCTGTACATCGGAGGCTATGGCGACGAGGTATTGAAGGGCATAACACAGGTGGCCATGTACGCATTGGGCACCAAGTATGCTCTCCCTGCCGAGAAGGTGCAGATACTGAGCAAGTTCATGCGCGAGACTTACTATCAGACAATACGCGGACAATATATGCTGTGGGACGTTATGGGACGCAGCGTGAGCCGCCGCAATATGCTCAACAAGAAAGACAAGGCAAAGTTTGCACAGCGCATGATTGAACTCGACCCGAAACACGCCGACGAGTTCCGTCAGATTATCGACCGCATGAACGGCAAGCAGCAGCCTTCGTATGCCATTCAGCCTCGCCATACACACTATTTCCGTGCCGACTACACCCTGCATGTCCGCCCGGGATATATCTTCGATGTTCGTCTGGTGTCTAATCGTACGGCACGCCTGGAGTATGGCAACCGCGAGAACCTCAAGACTTACTTCGCAAGCGACGGATGCAACTCTATCGTGAAGCACGGCGACGAATACTTCAACATATTCCCCACATGGGACTGGGCACGCATTCCGGGCACAACGGCTCCGCATCTCGACGAGATTCCTATCGCTAAGAAAGACTGGATGCAGCCCGGCACTTCAAAGTTTGCAGGTGGCGTGAGCGACTCTATCTATGGAGCTACTACTTACGCCTACAACGACCGTTGGGACGGCATCAACACCGAGGCTAAGAAGTCGTGGTTCTTCTTCGACAACGAGATTGTTTGTCTCGGTGCTGGCATCACCTCAGACAACGAGGCCCCGATAATGACTTCGCTCAACCAGCGTCTTGCCAACAGAGGCGACAAGCTGACTTATGCCAACGTTAAGGGTGCTGCCACAGAAGGCACATCGGTTGAAGGCAACAACGTAGCATGGGTGATGTACGATGGTGTTGGCTACGCTATGCCTAACGGCGGAAACGTGAAGGCTGAGATTAAGAAGCAGTCGGGTACATGGCATGCCATCAACCAGACTCAGATTAAGACCGAGCAGACCAACGACGTATTCTCTGTAACGCTCGACCACGGCGCAAAGCCCAACAACGCCACATACGCCTACATCGTAGTGCCCGAGGCTAACACAGCCGACCGTATGGCTGAATATGCCAAGCACAAGCACATCGCCATTCTGAGCAACACACCACAGATTCAGGCTGTTCAGCAGAGCGACCTCGGCGTATGGCAGACAGTATTCTTCGAAGCTGGTCAGTATAAGGACAAGAACATCACCCTCACAGCCGACCGTCCGTGCGCTGTAATGGTACGCCGCATGCCTAATGGCTCAACAGTAATGCACGTGGCTGACCCTGCACAGAAGCAGCAGCCCATCAACATCAGCGTGAAACTGAAGGGCATGAAAAAAACCGCAACCGTAAACTGCGACTTCACTGGTACCGGTATCTATGCCGGTGCGACAAAGAAGTATACACTTTAAAAATTGATAATTGAGAGTTGAGAGTTATGATATGCTTTGTTGTGTCCATAATTATACAGTAGCAATTATACTAATACAATAAGGTAATCATAACTTTCAACTTTCAATTTTCAACTCTCAACTAAAGAGAAGCCCCTCAAACAACCTCCCATAATACTCCGCCTTCTTCTCTACCTTTAGCGGATAAGCCCTTGAGCTGCTTGGCATTCGCCAGAGCCTCAACATACGACCTTCAAATTCGAACTCCACATATTCGCCTACACGTGGTTCGTCACTTATGTCGAAACACTCGCGCAGCACGTCGGTAGCCTTTTGTCCAGTTGTCACAATGGCTTCAAGACGAGGCAATGAGCGCACCATAGCCTTCAAGTCGGTAGGCTCAACCACCTCCAAGTCTTTGTCGGCAGCTGTATTCTTCAGCCTACGCACAGCCGTAGCTGTGTCGTACATACCAATACCCTTGGCTGTGAGAAAGTCGATTATCGCTTCCAAATAAAATGTCTTATGCTCTACATCCACAAAGTGGAGCTTGTCGCCAAAAAAACACAGACCAAAGATTCGCCACATATCATTGGTGAAGTTGGGATAATAGAAATGCATAGACCAACGCTTCTCGGCGGGTGGGAAACTGCCAAGCATCAGCAGACGACAGCCTTCGGGAAGGAAAGGCTTAAAGGGATGACGTTCGATGGAACACATATTGAATTTTGAATTTTGAGTTTTGAATTTTGAATTGCTATACATTATTATATATATAGCATTCACTGAATGCAGAACACAAAATTAATGAAATTAATCGGCAGAGGAGCAAAAAACTAAAGATTCTTAGCAATAAATTTGCAAGATACAAAAAAAGTACGTACCTTTGCACTCGCTTTTGAAACATAAGGCAAACACGGAGATCCGCTAGCTCAGCTGGTAGAGCACAACACTTTTAATGTTGGGGTCATGGGTTCGAGCCCCATGCGGATCACAAAGAAAAGGACTTTACTTCGGTAAAGTCCTTTTTTATTTCTACACATAGAAGAAAAAAAAAGAAAGAAAGAAAGAACTCATCAGCGGTACTGCATTGCTGCGTGCTGACGGCATCAAGGTGCGTGTAGTGAGCGTTGGATTCTCGGCTCCCTACAAAGTGCTTGACGAGAAACTCGGATTCACTGCCGACAATGTCTACAAGCAGGTGAAGGAGATGCTTGCTTAAGCCAAGCACTTACATATGTTATATTATAATGAAGCCAACTACGCTGTTTATACATACGTAGTTGGCTTTTTTTGTTCGTAATATTAAATAATAGATGTATTTTACACGGAATTACATCCCTTTTTGAACGATAATAGTCTATCGTATCATTTCTTATGCCGTAACTTTGCACTATAATAGAAACCTAAAATCAAGACAACAGAATGCAAAAGAAGAATTTACTGAGAAACGTGTTCATAGCCGCGTCACTATTCTCGGCGGTTGCATCAGCCAACGCACGCAACAAATACCTGTTTGTATATTTCACCGGCAACAGTCCGCAGCAGGAGCAGGTGTCGTATGCCATCAGCGACGACGGATTCAACTATACTCCACTGAACGGTGGAAAACCTGTAATTTCATCCGACTCTATAGCACGTACCGGATGCGTACGCGACCCTCATATACTGCGCACCAAGAATGGCGAATATCTTATGGTAGTAACCGATATGCGCTCGTCGCTCGGATGGTCGAGCAATCGTGGCATCGTGCTGCTTAAGTCGCGCGACTTAATTCACTGGCAACATCACACCGTACACTTCCCCGAGAAATATGCCGGAAAGAACTTTGCCAATGTGACACGTGTATGGGCACCGCAGACTATATACGACAAAAAAGCCGGAAAGTATATGGTCTACTTCTCGCTGCTCACCAACGACGGCACCATTCCCTACGACCGCGTGTATTGGGCATACACCAACGACGACTTCACTGACCTTGAAGGCGAACCGAAGGTGCTCTTCGACTTCCACGCTCCTGCTATCGACACCGACATTGTGCAGGACAAGAAGGGCGAGTATCACCTCTTCTTCAAGACCGAGCAGGAGGGCGCACACAAGGGCATACGCCAGTATGTGTTCCACGACCTGCACGACACGGCATCATGGACATTGCTCGACGGATTCTGCGAGCAGACAAAGGACAATGTTGAGGGTGCCGGAGTGTTTCCGCTCATAGGTGGCGGATGGTGTCTGATGTACGACTGCTATATGTCGGGACACTATCAGTTCACTCGTTCGGAAGACCTGCGCACATTCCGTTGGATAGCCGACACTAAGACCAAAGGTGCTTTCACTCCGCGTCACGGAACTGTGATTCAGATTACACCGAAGGAATACAAGCGACTGATGAAACACTATAAATAATGAAGTTGACTAGAGGCAATTAGACAAGATACAGCAAGGCGCTCCGGGCAGCGTGAAGGAGTTTAAGGTTTATATATATAAATAAATAGAAGTTTGAGGAAGTTAACTTCTTCTTAAATTCCTCAAACTCCTATTTTTGACCCTACTTCATGGGGGTTATTCGCAAACGATGCTTCCGCCCATTAGCTGCATCATAATCTTCACATTTCCATTCTTTCCGACTTTCGTTTTCTTCACAGCCGACTTAGGCCAGAAGCTATTCTTGTCGGCAGTCTCGTAATAACTGCTTACTTCCTTGCCTGTGAGCATAGGCAATGAGAGATTGAGCGAGAGCGGTTTGTTGGTGCCGTTGAGTGCTGCCACATACCATTTGTCGCCGTGACGACGTGCTATGAGAACATATTTGCCTGGATAACCATCAATGAATCGGGTCTCGCCCCATGTAGTAGGAACATCCTTAAGGAAGTCAATTTCGTGCTGTGGAAGTTCAGTGAGGTTGTTGGGATAGATGGCTATGCACTGAATGCTTGCCTGATTGGCAATAGCGGCAGCCATCTCAAACACGTCGGACGTATAACGACGATGACGGCTCTTATTGTCACGCGACATGTAACGGTTCATAATAGTGCCTCCCCAATCCATTGCAGCAACAGTGTTGCGACAGAACGAAGTGCGCCCGTTGACGCAGCAGCAAAAAGCAATGCTGTGATAGAATTTCTGAGCGAAATGTTCATATTATGTTGAATGTGATTTAATGTTCGTTATCTGCTAATTGCTCTGGCTGCTGCTTTTGTTGCT
Source organism: uncultured Prevotella sp. (assembly GCA_900550035.1). Taxonomy (GTDB): domain Bacteria; phylum Bacteroidota; class Bacteroidia; order Bacteroidales; family Bacteroidaceae; genus Prevotella. The sequence continues at coordinate 32,554 of URQS01000002.1, forward strand.
CCACATATTCCTTCACAATCATGCCAAACTCCTTCTTGAAGCACTGCGAGAAGTAGCGCGGAGTAGAGAATCCGACACGATAGGCGAGTTCGTTGATGCGTATATCAGGTTGCTGACGCAGTATGCGGCACGCCTCCTTCAATCGTATAGAACTGATGAACGACGTTATGTTCTGTCCCGTTATTGCACGCAACTTGTTATAGAGCGACGACGAACTGATGCAGAGGTCGACAGCAAGCTGTTCGCGACCGTATTCGCTATCGGTAATGTGCTCCTTGATCCTGGCTATCACATTCTCAACAAAAACCTTTTCCAGACTGCTGTAGTGCTGTTCTTCGACATCGAAGTCGGTCTGCTGCTCGAAACGCTGACGTATGCGCTCGCGGTTTTCAATAATGTTCATGATACGCAGACGCAGGTCGTCGAGGCTGAACGGCTTGGCGAGGTAAGCGTCAGCACCCGCACGCAATGTCGAGTGCCGTCTTCTCGATTATGTGTTGCGCACGCTCGCCGTTGGTGGCTGTCTTCACATTAAAGTAAGGCGACAACAGCGACGACATGACCTGCAACAGTTCGGGTGAGCGGTGTGAGCAGCTCGTGTGTGATATTGGTGAAGATGACAGCCATCTGCAAACGGTTCTTGGTACGCAGGCGCTCGCGATACCACAGTGTTGCGGCGTAGAGTCCACCGACGAGCAAACACACATATACAAGATAAGCCCAGGGCGATGCATACTTTCTAATGGCGGTCATTAGAAAATGACAAGATATATTTCTAATGACCGATTTGGGTTTATGCCCATAAAAAATCCCCCAAACGCCAGTAGTGGCACTTTGGGGGATTATTGTTTATGTTTTATCATTTGCTGAATGTCAGTCCTTCCACATGGTCGTTGACGTAGATGTTAGCCATATCGGCTGTCTTATACCAACGTGGTTTGCCTGGCATATCGTCAGAAATAAGTTTGCCGTTGATTGTGAAGTTCTCAAATCGGATGTTCTTCACCATTCGGCTCTGGTCGTAACCGGCAATGATGCCCATATTAGGAGCCGAGCCACGGTAGGCTATGTTGCGCAGCGTGATGTCCTCGATGCCTCGTCCTGGGGCTGAACAATACTTCTTGTTGTAGCACACACGAATGTTGAAGAGCATTCCACGACGAATATTGTCAATGTTGAAGTTCTGGAACGTAACGTTCTTCACCGTGATGTTGTCGCCGTTGTTTATGCCAATGCAACCCTGATAGTCTATCTGATTTTCTGCATGTTCAAGAATCTCGACGCCGTCGTACAGCACATTGTTTATCAGTTCGTCCTCGGGAGTTTCGCTGTGCAGACCTATCATGATAGGGTGAGCCACGTCAGCCCACATCACAAAGTCCTTGATAGTGATGTTGCTGCATCCGCCATGATAGTTCTTGCGAGTGCAATAGATGGTGGAGCAGTCGTCGCTGGTGCGTGCAAAGAGGTGCTCCTGACGGATGTTGTTGCTGGCGAAGATGTTGAAACCATCGCCCCAGCCATACCAGCTCATCACCTTGGCATTCTTCACCGTCACGGAGTCGCTGCCACCGATAGGCAATTGAGTAGTGAGAGGTCCGTCGATATATACGTTCTTCGAGTATCTCACCATAATACCCTCATGGTGTCCAGGCATCACGATGCCATGACCGAGAATCTTCACGTCGCGTGAGCCATAGGTCGAAAGCCAACCCTTGATTACTGCCCCGTTGTCTATAAAGACCGTCTTGCCCGAAGGGATGTGTATGGAGTCGCCCTTGAAGTCGTGTACGCCCGGACCGAAATACATCAGGTTCTTTTTCTTTATCTTAGGTTTTTCAATGATGTTGTCGGCGAAGAGTTGCAGGTTTTGATAGATGTTTCCGTTTATCTCTACAGAGAGGTAGCGAGGGCGGTCGAGCGTAAACGTCAACGTGTTGCCCTCCTGTACAGCCTCTATTCCGTAGGAGTTTGGACGAATTCTGTAACTTTTGATATCCTGAGCAATGCTCTTTACCTGTATTTCAACTTTACCTTCGAATTCAAACTTTGCCACCGAGGTAAGCTCTACATTATGTTTAGCATCAGCCACACGGTCTACCTTAAAGGCATAAGTGTCTATGTCCTTCCATTCGCCACCATTGATGCGAGCCTTCACTTCGAAGTCGTGTTTCTGTTCGATGCCCGCTGGTGCCTTGGCAACTTCAAGGCGGTCTTTTGCCGCCATGGAAAGTGTGATGAGGCATAATGCCAATGTTGTTAATATCCTAATCATGTTGTTATAATGTTGTTATGTCATGATTTACATGTCGATTTACCATTGTTATATCTAAATATGAATGAGGTAAGCGTTTTGCTTATGTCATTTTCAAAAAAAGGAGATAAAGCTATCACATACTTTACCTCCTTTTTATATGTTTATGGCAACTGATTACCAACCTGGGTTCTGCTTCAAAGCAGGGTTCAAGCGAATCTGCTGCAATGGGATTGCCTCCAGATAGTCGCGTTGGGTGTAGTGCAAGTTCTCGGCGAGGGTAGCGATGGAGCGACCATAGTCTGGATCATTCTCACCTGTGCCTGTATATACACCATACAGCAATGGATACTTCTCAGGATAGTAGCATGGCTCACCAAAGTACTGATTGTCGTTACACTTATAGGTGGTGTAAGCGGTGTTCAATACGTGGCGACCTAACTTCTGGCCACGGAGATTGATGTGGGCGATGCCCCAACGTTTCAGGTCGTCCATGCGGAATCCTTCTCCGAAGAGTTCGCAAGCACGCTCACGACGAATCTCATCCAGCATGTTCATCTTGTGGCAAACAGTCTTGTTGGTCTTGTAATCCCACCATCCTGCATCCCACACGTTCTTGATGAGGGCGTTGGTGAGGTGAGCCACCCGTGCACGGTCACGAAGCTTGTTGATGGAGAGGTTCAAGTCCTCATCGGAGATTTGACCATTGCCAAGCTCGCATGTAGCCTCGGCATAATTGAGATATACCTCGGCTAGGCGGAGAAGAGGCAAGTCTGGAGACTCTGTTCTGGTAGGGCGAGTGCCCTCAGGGTTATATTTACGACACCCATAATCATTGAAGTTCGTGTTGTTGCGGAGCTTTGGTCGGAAGATGCCTCTTACACTAGCGTATGCTGGGTCAGAAGAATCGAACTTGTCATTGTTCTTCACAAATAAAGGATCTGGATATGGCTTACCATCAGCCTCAGTATGCATTGTGCAGTGTTCGCCGACACCCCAAGAGGCTCGGTCTGGACACCATGCGCAGCCTACAAAGCGATAGTCTCGATTATGATATTCGCCAGCGAATGTACTCCATCCTTCAAACTCAGGGTTGTTTTCTGCGTCTTCCATTTTTCCTGTACGGCTGATACGGATAGGCAGACCATTGCGGCAGAGGAAGGACTCGCCGAATTGTGCGCTAATGTTTACTCCTTGCCAGGTATCTACGATATGGCCAATATTGAAACCTGGGCGCTTCAAGTCATAGTCGTATTTTTTGTAGAGGATGAACTCATGATTGGTATTTTTTCCAACATTCTTGAAGTTTGAGATGTTGCCATCATTGTCGTCAATATTGAAGAGATAATAATAGCTAAGAGAGTCACACTCATTCCAAAGAGAGTATGTGCCATTGGCTTGTGCCTCGTCCATTACCGCCTTTGATACTTGCTTGCATTCACTGAACATGTCGCCTGTAGATGGATAACCTTCAGGCTTTGCCTTTCCTGCACCATTCTCGGTACCATCTCCATCCAGGTCATAATTGATGGAAGGCACATATTTTTCCCAAGTAGCCTCATAGAGAAGAACTCTTCCGAAGAACGCCTGAGCTGCTTCCTTGCTAATGCGTCCCTTGTCGGCTGCGGCGATGCTGCTCTCTTTGGGTAGTAATTCGATAGCCTTGCGGAAGTCGTTTGCCAAGAAGTTGAATACCTCGTAGCGGCTATTGCGAGGTCCATAGAGTACCTCATCGTTTACGTCCATGACATGATCAACGATTGGCACGCCTCCAAAGGTCTTCAGTAAGTCGAAGTATGCCATGCCACGGAAGAAATATGCTGTACCTACCGAGGCGTTGAGGGCAGTTTTGTCACCAGAGTATTCTTCCGCCTTTTTCAGCAGGATGTTGTATTGACGGATGTGTGAGTAACTATTGTTCCAAGTATTGTTGCTCTCAGGAGCGGCAGAGCCTCCATTTGAGCTAAGTCCACCGATGTCCGTATTTTTATCCCATGTTATTGATTGCCATGATGGCAGATGCTCAATGAAGGCATCCGCTGCTTGCTGGAACTGAGTAGCATTCTTGAACACGATGGCCTCTGTGCCCTCTGACAGTGGCTCCTTATCGAGGAAGTCACTGCAGGAGGTTAAGCTTGCTATAAGAGCAGAAGCCATTACTAATTTTGATATTGTAGATTTCATACTAATAATCTTTTTGTTGTTCTTTTGTTGTGTACTGGAAACTTCACTTAGAAAGTTAGGTCGAGACCAAAAGTCAATTGGCGACTGAAAGGGAAAGTGTTGTTGGATGCCTCGCCAAACTCCGGATCGTAACCATCCTTAACCTTAGTCCACTCCCAGAGATCATCGCCAGAGAAGTAGAATCTTACCTTACTGAGTCCTGCCTTGGCTGTCCATACCTGTGGAAGGGTATAGCCGATGACGAGTGACTTGAGTCGGATGTACTTGTTGTCCTGTACGCTCACATCTTTGTTCTCGTAGTTCCATTTATTGAAATTCTGGTCGCGAGAAGCAATGGAATATTCTGCATTCGGATTCTCTGGAGTCCACATCTTACCCATGAAGCTCTTGTTCTGACGAACATAGTTTGTTACCCATGGAGCATAGAAATGACCAGTGCGGAGAATCTTCTGCTTGCCGATTCCTTGGAAGAAGGCATTAAAGTCGATGCCTTTCCATTCCAAACCCATCTTGAAGCCGAAAGAGAGACGTGGAGCAGCATCGCCAGCATAGTAGAGATCATCGCGGGTAATCTTGCCATCACCGTTGACATCAACAACTTTTCGAGCACCAGGGCGCAAGGTGTTGGTAATCTGCTTTCCAGGCGCAGGGATGATGTTACCTTCCTTCGGACCTGTATGGTTGGCATTCCAATAGTACATCTCATAGTATGCATCTACTTCCTCTTGATTCTGGAACAAACCGTCTGTTTGGTAAACGTAGATGGCATTACGTGGCTTGCCAATCAGGCGATTGCTGTTTTTGCCAGCGTTAGGTACGTTCTCAGTATTGGTGAGTTTCATTACTTTAGACCAAGCATCTGAGAAGTTGATACCAATATTGTACTTCACTTGACCAATCTTGTCACGCCAATTAACCGCAAATTCCCAACCACGGGCACGGAACTTACCATCGTTTACCTTAGGAGCGGATGCACCAAGAACCTGTGGGTATTCCACGCTGATGAACATACCGTTGTTGGTCTTGATGAAGTAATCGAACGAACCACTGAGTCGGTTGTTGAGCAGGGTGAAGTCAAGACCAAAGTTGTGGCTGTCGATAGTCTCCCAGGTACGTTGGTCGCTGGTCATGCCTCCGAGCCAAAGGGTTGGGTGGGCACTAGGGGTGACACCGATGATGGTAGATCCTGTAGATACCGTGGCATAGCGCTCATAATTGCCGATGCCTTCCACGCTGCCTGTCTTTCCATAGTTGTAGCGGAGCTTCAAGTCGCTGAGCCAGGTGAGGCTCTTCATCCATTTCTCGCCAGAGATTCTCCAGTAGCCGGAGATTGAGTAGAAGTTCTTCCAACGTTGTGAGGTAGAGAGCTTGGACGAGCCATCACGGCGACCGAGAAATTCGACAGAGTAACGGTTGTCAAAATTATAGCTTACACGTGTCAAGTAAGAAAGCAGTCCCCATGAAGACTTACCGCCGTTGGCAACATTGTTGTCGCCATTGGTGAATACGTTCAAATCCTCGATGCCCGAATTCTCATACATAGGTCCTTTGTATCTGCCGAGTTTGAGGTTCTTGTTAGTCTCTTGCTCTGCGGTCATACCCACCATGGCTGCCACGTTGTGATATTTGGCAAAGGTGTTCTGGTAGTTGAGCAAGGCACTGAGATTGATGTTCTCCCATCGCTTGTTCTCTTGTACCATGCTGCCAGGAGCATATTTCGTGTTGGTAACGAAGCCTACCCAATCATGATAATCTACCTTATAGTTGGTGGTTTGGCTGTTTTGCTCTACCATCTTGTAGGCAGCGTTACCAGTGAGGGTCAAGCCCTTGACAAACTTTTTGAAGTCGTATGTGCCAGATACGTTGCCACGAAGAGTTGTCAGTTGATATTTACTTGTACCGCCTTGGGTCAAACCAGCAATTGGGTTTCTGTGTCCGAAAGTATCGTATGCCTCACCGCTTTCATTATATATAGGCCAGAACCACTGGTCGAACCAACCTTGACCAACATCGGTAGATGGACTTTGTACATCACGTTTCTCGTATGCAATGTTGGTGGAGATTTTCAAATCATCAGTAGCTTTGTAGTCTGCGTTCAAACGACCACTCCATTTGCGTTGTCCATCATAAGCTGGTTTCAACTGTGACTTGGCACTCTCATATCCCAAGGAAAGATTATAGCCAAATCGCTGGTCGGCTCCGGAAATGTTGACGTTATGTCTTTGTGAGGTAGCTTGTCCATAAAGGGCCTTCATGATGTCCTGTGAAGTGTCCCAACGCTCAACTTTGTTGCTGTTTTGGACGGTTAGCACTTTTCCTGCACGTAAAGCATTAAAAAGCTTCTCACCTTTGTAAATTGTTGGATTGCCTGTCTCTGGGTCAATGTCTGTTTTATCCAAAGAAGGACCTCCGAAGCTGTTGAAAATCCACCAGTTGATATTATCGTGAACAACAGCAGGGTCGGAAGAACCGCAAAGCGCACTGGCATCATTATATTGAGCCTCATAGAACATGTCAAGCCATTCATTTGTATTAGTCAATGGCGTTTGGATACCATCGATGGTACGGCTGATGGAACCATTGTAAGAGATATGCGCCTTGCCTTCCTTGCCACGCTTGGTGGTAACAAGGATGACACCTGATGCGGCACGAGAACCATAGATGGCAGCGGAGGCATCTTTCAAGACGGAGATGTTGTCGATGTCGTTGCCGTTCATGGAGTTCAACTCGTCCAGGGAACCTGTTACGCCATCAATGATGATGAGTGGTGAAGAGTTACCATTCACAGAGATATCACCACGAATCTGGAAGGCAGCGCCCTCACTACCTGGACGGGTTGAGCTACGTGTAACGGTCAAACCTGGTATCTCACCTTGTAAGGCTACAGCAGTAGAGGATACTGTACGGTCTTTGAATACTTCCTCGCCTTTGATTTGTGTGATGGCAGAGGTTAGGGAAGCCTTCTTCTGCTGGCCATAGCCTACCACTACGACATCTTCCAAGGCATTGGCATCTTCCTGAAGGGAAATGCGCAAGTTATTTCCTTTGGCATTCTTGACAATTTGTGTCTTGTAGCCAATATATGAAACCTCAATAGGACCGTTAACATTGGTTATGGTAAACTTGCCATCCACGTCGGTGACGGTTACGTTCTTGGAACCTTTCACTCTGACGGTAGCACCGATGACAGGCTCTCCGTTTTGGTCAACGATAGTTCCTTGTACTACATTGCCTTTCTGCTGTTGAACGCTGAGGCTCGTGTCTGTAGCCGCAGAGGCATCCTGTATTGCAGAGCTGGATGCCAAGCAAAGAGCTGCTGCGATTAAATATCTTTTATCCATAAACTTGTTTATTTCCTATGTTAGTCGATAGCGTAAACATTAAATTCAGAAATCATGGCGTTGTCGCTAGATCCCTTGAACTTTTCACCTATATATACCTTGATGTATCTTGCCTTTGGCAACTTATCGGTCAAGTCAACATTTTGAGGTGCATCATTGTTTGGGTCAAAGCGATATTCGCCCATGTCATTCCACTCCCAGTTACTTGGGTTGCTTGGGGCGGTGGCACCTGCGTTTGTGCAAACGAAGATTTGCTCACCTGTTTGCTCTTTATTGTTGTTGACACGACCTGTAATCTCGATGCTAGCCAATGTATGCTCACTTCCCAAGTCAACGATGAACCAATGAGGATACTTATCGTTTCCATTCTTCCACTTGGTATGCCAGAAAGTTTTGGTGCTGCCATCAAACATACAGATGACACGACCATTGCTGGTGCCTTCGCCTACAGCTTCTTGGGAATCGTAACCGATGGTGGCTGCGCTGCTATTGTTGTCATAGCCTGGTACACTCCATTTGCTACGGTCTAAGATTTGAACTTCCAGAGGTGTAACTTGATAAGTGCGATCGTCAGAAGCATTGTCGTAGTTGTCTTCCGTATGGATGGTGATTTCACATTCCTCGTTTGTGATAAACTGGTTGTCGTCACCGTATGTAAGACGAACGAATTGGGCACCTTGTGACTTTGGAGACACTGCAAATTTGCAAGAGCCAGACTTAGAAGCGTCGCTTGTTGACTTGTAGCTGACAGAAACATTTACATTCTCATCATACTCATTGATATAGCCAACCTTGATACCACCATAAGAAGGATCGACCGTAATCTTGTCGAGTACCTTTGCAAAGTTAGGGGCACCTGGTGTGCCTTGTACTTCAACGGCTCCACTGTTGTTTCCTCTTACAGAACAAGCAAAGAGCTTGAAGGTAACAGGTTCAGTCTTTACGAATCCATTGATGGTAGTTTGCATCTTGCCTGCATCATCAGCATGTTCTTTAGAATACAATTCATAACATTCTGCACCCTTGGCATTGGTATAAACCACTTTAGTGTACATGAAACTCTTACTGCCAGGGATGTCCCATGACAAAGTTACACCACCTGCTACGCTAGTAGCTACTACGTTTGTTACTTGCGCTGGAGCAGAATCATCAATGTTGATTCTTCCTTCCACATCATCTGAGCAAGCTCCCAACAAGAGTGAGAGAAGCAACAGGGGAATAGCGAATAGTTGTTTACTCATTTCTATAGAATTTAAACGTTAATATTAATAGTTATTTGTACTCTTGTTACGAATGTGTAAAAAAAAACACTTATGCGAAAATAAGAAAAATATTACTTGCTGCCAGGTTGGATGAAGTGAGAGAATGGTTCGGATTTTAACGGGACACTAATGTGGAGATTTCGTTTTAAATAAGTAACTTTGCATCATCTTAACTCGTATATTGCACATAATTTAAATAAAGAGAATGAAACGATTTCGTTTATATATAACCCTGTTTCTATGCGTGGTTAGCCATTTGATGGCTAACTCACAGACTGTATATCGTCTTGTAGATACAGCGATAGGTTTGCCTGATGATGAGGTGAAGGGCTTTTTCTATGCGCCAGATGGCAGGTTGGGAATCCGTACTTCTTCTGGATTTTCTCTTTTTGATGGTTGCGCTTTTCGTGTGTTCTCGCCCATGGGTGCCAAGCCTTATCAGATGAACTATGTCACCACGCTTCCTCGTATCTATGTGGATGCAGAGCAGCGTGTATGGAGCAAGGAGCAGGGACAGCTTTTGGTGTTCGACTTGAAGCGTGAGGCTTTCGAACCTCATGTGGACCAAGTGTTGGCTAATTGGGGCATCAAGGAACCTATCCGTGATTTTTTTGTGGATGAGGCTAAGGAATACTGGGCAGTTACCGTAACAGGAAAACTCTTGCATCAAGGGCGCCAAATAGCGTTGAGGACGCAAGGATTACGAGATATATGCCGACAGGGCGATAGGGTATGGATGGTTTATAGCGATGGCTATTTGGTAGGTGTGGATGCCCATACTTATCAAATGAAATCCACCACCCGCTTATGGAAGAAGCCTGTGCTGCCTCGTGATTTCGTTAGATTCGCCCAAAAAGGACAACAACTTTGGGTGATGTGGGACCATGGTGTGGCCTCTTATCTCCCTAAGCAGAACCGATGGCTGCAGCGATATAGCGATGAGTATCATACTTTTACCACTTTGGCAGTTTCTTCTGAGGGAAAAGTATTCTTGGGTGTGCGCCAAATGGGGCTTGTAACTATCGAGCCAAATGGAAAGCAGAACCATCAAGCCTCTTTTCCTATAATGAACGGAGCCCTTGTGGCAGACGATATTCAGAGCATTGCTTATGAACGAGGAAATCTAGTGCTTGGATTTTATTATAAAGGCATGGCTCTCCATAATGCCAACATGCAAGGTTTCCCTTTCTATGCCTTCAGCCAGTTTCAGGCTGACGGATTAGGCTTTTATAGGGCTTCTTGTACCAGTGGTGGCAATGTTTGCTTGGCATTCCCCCAACAAGTACTGACCTTTAATCCTTACCAGATAACTTTGCAACCTTTACTGGGAACGGGTGCTGGCGATGACTTTATCCAGAGCTTTACGGATAGCCGGGGCAGGGTATGGGTAGGTACATTCCGCAAGGGAATCTATCTGAAGGATGGCGATAAGGTGAGCCATTTCATGCAAGAGGATGTGCCCAACAAAGACATTGACTACAACATTGTGCGCGACTTTGCAGAAGATCATCAGCATCAGATATGGGTTTGTTATCATGGAGGCGTAGGCCGTTTTGATGAGCAGGCTAAGCGTATCTTTCCTTTGCAAAACAAGCTTTTTGTAGGTAATACGAACATCAATACCATTGCTTTTGATAGGCTACATCGTTTGTGGACTGCAACCAATAAGGGACTTATCATGGATAATCAATTGAAACTGAAAGCAGTTTGCAAGGCGCTTGTCATAGATAAGCAAGGATGGGTATGGGTAGGCACCTTGAATGGCGTTTATGCCTTTGATACCCATAGAGCCAAGACTTATCGGTACGGCAAGGAAGAAGGCATGACCAATGAGATGATACAAGACTTGGTAGTGGATAAACTCGGGGATGTTTGGGCTACTACAGCCAATGGGCTTTGTCGATTCCGTCGCACTCGTTCTTCAGAACAGCCTTTTTCCTTGACCATGTTTGACAGTCAGAACAAATTGGGCGATGCCAAGTTCTTGCCGCAGACTGCTGCCAGCATGGCAAACGGCAATCTCTTTTTGGGCAGTGCTATGGGATTCTATGTTGTAGATCCCGCCCAAGTGAAGGACATGAAATATACAGGTCATCCTGTGTTCACATCCCTATTGGTGAACAACCAAGAAGTGATGGCTGGTAGGAAATATGATGGCAGAGTTATCTTACCTTTTGCCTTGAGTGCTACCAAGAAGATTGTGCTGGAACATGATGAGAACTTCATCACCATTCATTTCTCGGGGTTGAACTTTGACATGCCTCATCATACCTATTATAAATATAGGCTCCATGGGGTAAATGACGATTGGATAGAGATAAGTCCGCAAGACGGAATAGGCAGGGCAAACTATACCGACTTGTCTCCTGGCACTTACGAGTTAGAAGTCTATTCGGCAGGTCTCGACAAAGTATGGAGCAAGCAATCGGCTACCTTGGAGATAGAGGTGCTGGCTCCGCTTTGGGCTACCTGGTGGGCCAAACTCTTGTACTTCCTGACGTTCATTGCCATCATTGCCTTTGGTATTCGCTGGAAGATTGAGCAGAACCGCAAGCGCATGGAGAATGAGAAATACAAGGAGTTGGAGGAGATGAAATATCGTTTCTTCACCAACATCAGCCACGAGTTCCGCACGCTGCTCACTCTCATCATAACACCTTTAGGAAGTATATTGCGCCGGACCGAAGACGACGATATGCGCTCTAAGCTTTCGGCTGTCAATAAGAATGCGGGCGAACTCCTGCAGCTTGTAAATCAGTTGCTCGACTTCCGCAAGATGGAGATGAAAGGCGAACGTCTGAATCTTGTAGGCGGCAATATTGATGAGTTTGTGGAGTATACCATCCGGAAGTTTTCTCCGCTGTCAGAACAGAAAGGCATTGCTTTGCGGTTTGTAAACAATGCCGACGGACTGTTCATGCTGTTCGATCGCGACAAGATGGCTAAGATTTTGGCAAACCTTCTGTCCAACGCCTTCAAATATACCGATGCTGGCGGCACTGTTACTGTGAGTATATCAACAACCATACAAGACAGCCGTCGATACTTGCAGACGACAGTATCAGACACAGGATGCGGCATAACCGAATCCGACCGTAAGCATTTGTTCGAACGATTCTTCCGTTCAGACCACCAAAACACTACCAATGTTGGTTCTGGCATCGGACTTAATATGGTTGCCGAATATGTACACATGCATAAGGGTGAAATAAAAGTGGAGAGCCAAACAGGCAAGGGCAGCAAATTTATTGTGCTGTTGCCAACCGACCTGAAGAATACAACGGCAGCAGCAACTGACGATATTGCCAAGCAGTCGGCATCAGCAACAGAGGATAAGACATTGGCATGCTCGTCGTCAGCACAAACCATATCGTCGACAATACTTATAGTTGAGGACAACGATGAGTTCCGCAACTTCATGGCGCAAGAGCTTAGTGCTATATATAATAAGGTATTATCGGCACGCGACGGCATTGAGGGTGCCATGCTTGCAGAAGAACACACCCCCAATATTATTGTGAGCGACGTTATGATGCCACGTATGAATGGAGTGGACATGTGTCGAAGAATAAAAGAGAACCTCACTACTTCGCACATTCCCGTGATATTGCTTACAGCCTGGAGCACCGACAAGGCTCGCAAGGAGGGCTATCGTGCCGGAGCCGATGCCTATATAGCAAAGCCATTTGACATGGAAATGCTCATTGTGCGCATCAACAACTTGCTGGAGAAGCAGGAGAAACGCCAGCGCGACTTCTCGCACAACCTCTCGCTTGACGCCAAGAGCATAGCCAACTCACCGCATGACGAGGAATTCCTTCAGCAGGTGATATCATGTATTGAGAAGAATATCAGCAACAGCGAATACACAATCGACTCTTTAGCTCACGATATTCTTATGTCGCGAATGAGTATGTATCGCAAGATGAAGTCGCTCACGGGTCAGACTCCTGCCGATTTTATACGTACTGTAAGGCTTAAGTCGGCTGCCCAACTATTGAAGTCCGGTCAGTGTAATGTATCCGAAGCATGCTGGAGCACTGGCTTTGCATCGCCACAAAACTTTGCGAAACACTTTAAGGAAATGTTTGGTGTATTACCTTCGCAATATTCTTGACATTCAATGTTACATTTAACATACATGGCTGAAATGTAACAATTGTTCTTTGAGACGTTTGACATACATCGTTGGTATGATTCATACATACGGTTGTAAGGTTTAGCGATAACTTTGCAACCGTAAACCCAAATAACTAAAAACGTATGAATTCAAAAGCCAACCCCCAACGTCAACTTATAGCTGATTTCTTCACAGCTCACAATGTGGAACTTGTAAACTATACGATTGCCCGTCTTGGCAATCGTGAGGAGAGCGAGGACCTCGTTCAGGAAGTGTTCATAAAGCTTTTAGCTTTTGATGGCATGATAAAAGAGGCAACTATCAAATCATTTGCCTTTACCATTGCCACAAATAAAATCAAGGATGTGTTGCGCCGACGTATCTATCGTCATAACATGGAAGAGAACACCAAGTATGAGATGGAGTTGCAGCACAGCGATGTAGAGCGCACCACCGAATATCACGAGACATTGACCATTGTCAATCAATCTATCAAGAAGCTCACACCTGCCTGTGCCAAGGTGTACTGCATGAGCTTGTTTGACGATGTTGCTGCCAGCGATATTGCCCAGAAATTGAATGTGTCAAAACGTACTGTCGAGGCACAGTTGTTTGCTTCGCGCAAACAGATGAGGAGCATGCTCAAGGCGGCAATGTAACCAACATGGTTTTTCTTGTTACGTATTTGAATTCTGCAATTCGTAATATAATCGAACTTGAGAACAGAAAACCCAAAATTATGAAACAAAAAAAATTATACGTAGTAATCTGGTTGCTCTGCATATGCATAAATGCAACGGCTAAGAAAAAGACCGACAGCCCGGAGATTGTAAAGCTCAAGGGCAAGATAGAGAATGTGATGGCGAAGGTGGATAAGCAACCCGACTGGCTCTACTCTCGATTGCAGATGTATTGGAAGACCCAGGCATCTGATGTCTTTGTGAATGGGGAGACATTCTCTCATCCTGGAGGAGCTAAAGCGGCAGGTCCTACCGTGAAATATAATGGCTCACGAAGCACGGCATCTCAATACAATCGCCCTAAGCTGGAGGATATTGTTCCTTACGATGACGATGAGCAGGGCAGCGTGACTTACATCAACAAGGCTACAGGAAAGATGGAGAAGACTTCTCCAGCCAAGACGGGATGCAATCTGGCAGGTGTGAACCGTCAGATTATCGGCATCGCCCGTGACGCCGCTCGCATCTATGCTGCCACTGGCGATATGCGCTATGGGCAGATGGCAGCCAAGGTGTTCGATGTCTATATGAAAGGCATTGCCTATCGCAATGTGCCTATCGACTTGAACCATGGTCATCAGCAAACGTTGGTGGGCATGACTACCTTTGAGGTTATCCACGAGGATGCCATCAACGAACTCACCCAGATGTATCCCCTTATCAGGAATCTCGTGAAGGACGACCAAGCCGTCATCGAGGCTGGTTTCAAGAAGTGGGCAGAGAACATCATCGCCAACGGTGTGCCTCACAACAACTGGAATTTGTTTCAGGCTGACTTCATCGTAAAGATAGCCTTGGTATTGCAAGACGACCAGGCATACGCTGATGGCAAGGGCAAGCAATACTACTTGGATTATATCGTAAATCAAAATAGTATTCGCCAGTGGAGCATGAACAGGCTCATCGACTTCGGCTTTGACGCCAAGAGCAAGACTTGGTATGAGTCGCCAGGCTACAGCACCACGGTATTGAGCAGTATCTGCGATTTCGCCAACATGCTGGACAAGAAGGCTAGCATCGACCTCTTCAAGCAGCGTCCTATCCTAAAGGATGCCGTGAAGACATCTGCCGAATATCTCTTCCCTAACCGGATGATTGCTGGTTTCGGAGATACTCATCCTGGTTATCTCAATACGGGTGGCATCGACCATATCTTGCAGTATGCTACTCGCCATAAGGACAAGAACCTTGTCTCTGAGATGAATATTCTGAAGAGTGCCGTGGCTCCCAAGGCACCTGTCTCAGAGATTGAGGCATATACGAGCACCCTGTTCTATGCTCCTAATGTATCGTGGATAGCGATGCGAAGTGGCATGGACAAACAGCACGACTTGATGGCTTCCGTCAATGCCAGCCTTGGCAACCATCAGCATGCCAACGGCATCTCGCTCGAACTTTATGGCAAGGGATATGTCTTGGGCCCAGATGCAGGTATCGGCAAGAATCTATATAGCGGATTGGATTATCTCGAATACTATTCGCAGATGCCGGCTCACAATACGGTGGTGGTAGATGGCGTTTCGAGCTATCCGGTCATGATGTCGCAGCATAGCTTCAAGGTGGTGGCTTCATATCCTGAGGTAAGCGCAGAGAAGCCTGCAAGCAAGAAGCTGTCCGAGCAGAAGGAGCGAATGACATACGCCACAGTGAGCTTCATCGAACCGGAGACTCAATCATTGCAGCAGCGCACCACTGCCGTCATCAAGACTTCCGACAAGGGTGGCTACTACGTAGACGTGTTCCGCAGCCGTAAGCAGGATGGCAGCGACAAGACCCACGACTATTTCTATCATAACCTGGGACAGCAAATGCTGATCACAGATGCTGCCACAGACAAGCCTCTCGACATGAAGCCTACCGAAGAACTCGCCTTTGCCGGGGGCCATCTGTATGCTTATTCCTATATATATAATAAGGAGTGCGCCGAGATGACATCTTCTGTAAAGACTCGGTTCGTCACTAAGATAGAAGACGAAAAGGTGGTTGCTGCAATGGACGGCCAACGCGAGATAACCATGACGGTGTGGATGAAAGCCGACACCGACCGAACCATATTCAAGGCTCTGTCGCCTGCCAACCTCGAATACGAGCGTATGCCCAACCAGCCATATAAGGTTATCGACCAACCGGTATTGACTTTTGTGGCACGACAGAAAGGCGAGGCATGGAACCATCCCTTCGTATGCGTGTACGAACCAAGTTCTGACACCGAACCGGGCGACATAGCATCGGTAGATTACTTTACTCCGAGAGAGCAGGGTGCCGTAGGCATCATCGTAAAGCTGAAGAACGGAACCGAGCAGCGTATCGTATGCTTGGAGAACGGAAATGTCGAAACAAAATAAAAATAATCCTTATGAACTATATATATTATATATTCCGTCGCTTGTCGGTTGTCTGCTCGATGCTTATGGCAGCGCTGACGGTGCATGCGCAAGAGTCGTTGCAGTCGCCCGATGGCAAATACACATTCGTGTTCGCCACAAAGAAGGGACAGCTCACCTACTCTCTCTCCTATAGCGGCAAGACCATTATAGAACAAGGCGAGCTGGGTGTCAACATCGACAACCACCTTGTGGAGTCGGCTATGGGCATACCGGTGGATACCAACCGTGTGTGGACCAAGGGAATGGAAGTAATCAATGTGACCCGTCTGAGCGAAGACAATACTTGGAAGCCAGTCTATGGCGAGTATGCCCAGATACGTGACCACTACAATGAGATGACCATACACCTGATAAAGGGTGGCAATCACAACAACAGCTCTAACGGTTACGACAAGCGCCAACAGTATCTCTTCGACATCATCGTACGTGCCTACGATGAGGGTGTAGCCATACGCTACCACTTCCCCGAGGCTACAAATGGACTGTTTATGCACATCACATCCGACCTCACGTCCTTCGCATTCGCTCCAGGTGCAGAGGCTTGGCACTTTGCCTGGGCACAATCGCACGCCGAACGTGTGCCTCTGATCAAGAGCCAGCCTGCATGGCGCGAAAAGGCAGAGCGTCCGCTGACGCTCCGTCTTGCCAATGGCTTGTATGCAGCAATAGGCGAGGCTGCCCTGAGCGACTTTGTACGAGGCAAGCTACAACTTGTCGACGACAACAAGCTGCAAATGGCTCTGTACGATTCTGCCGACATCATCACCGCCTACGACATGCCGTGGCGATATATTATGGTGGGCGAGAAGGCTGTCGACCTTATCAACAACAAGCAGATGGGGCTCAATCTCAATGCGCCTTGCAAGATACAAAATACCTCTTGGATTCGTCCCGGCAAGGCTTTCCGTGTGTGCCGACTGGATATGAAGACTTGCATGGAGGGTGTGGACTTCTGTGTGGATAGAGGTCTTCAGTACATCGAGCTTGATGCAGGTTGGTATGGTCCAGAGATGAAGATGTCTTCTTCTGCCTTGAAAGTATTGGAAACTCGCGACATTGATATGCCAAAGCTCTGCCAGTATGCCAAGAGCAAGGGCATCGGCGTGTGGGTTTATGTCAACCAGAGAGCCTTGTATCAAGAGCTTGACCAGCTTTTGCCGCTCTATGAGAAGTGGGGCATCAGTGGCATCAAGTTTGGCTTTGTGCAGATAGGTTCGCAGGAGTGGACCACTTGGCTTCACAATGCCGTAAAGAAATGTGCCGACTATCACATCATGGTGGATATCCACGATGAGTATCGTCCTACGGGATGGAGCCGCACTTATCCTAATCTCATGACGCAAGAAGGTATCGGAGGCAATGAGGAAATGCCAGATGCTGAGCACAACACGGTGCTACCCTTCACCCGATTCCTCTGCGGACCTGCCGACTACACTCCATGCTACTTCAACGGCAGAGTGAAGAACACCAAGGCACACCAGTTGGCCATGCCAGTAGTGTATTACAGTCCGATAACATTCCTCTACTGGTACGACCTGCCCAATGTATATAAAGGCGAGACGGAACTCGACTTCTGGAAGCATTGCCCAACGGTGTGGGACGAGAGCAAGGCTCTCGACGGCGAGATAGGCGAATACATAGTCCAGGCACGCCGTTCGGGCAACGAATGGTTTGTCGGCGCCATGAACGGATTGCAACCACGCGACATAACAATCGCAACATCGCGATTCCTTCAACATGGCAAACGCTATCGTATGGAGGTATACAACGACGACCCCTCGCTCAATACACGCACCAAGGTGTCATCCACCATCATGAACATCAAGGCTGGCAAGACCCTCCGTCTGCATCTGCAGCCATCGGGCGGCGCGGCTTTGCGCTTTGTATTAATGGACAAATAACCCATAAAACACCCCTTTTGAAACCATGTTTTGCTTGTTTATCAAGGGTATAATGCCCCACAAGAATGTTACTAATAAGGAAGATAAACCATCAATTCTTTTGGCTTCTGACTTTTTATTTGTAACTTCACAGCGCATTTCAAGACATGAAGGTTATGGAAGAGATAAGAAAATATCCAGTGGGCATACAGACATTCTCTGAGATACGTGAGGAGAATTATGTTTATGTAGACAAGACCAAGTATATTGTAGATTTCATAAGGAATGGATCCAAATATCTGTTTCTGAGTCGTCCAAGACGATTCGGCAAGTCTCTTTTTGTCTCTACACTCCAAGCTTACTTTGAAGGAAGAAAGGAATTGTTTGATGGTCTTGCCCTTGGTGGTTATGAGAAGGAATGGGTTAGACATCCTGTTTTCCACTTTGATATGAGCACCGCCAAGCACATGGAGCCAGCCAACTTAATTAATGAGATTGAAGGCAAGCTTTGTCAGTTGGAACAGGTATATGGTACGGAGGATTGGGCTGTTAATACCAACCAACGTTTGGAGTGTCTTGTGAAGCGAGCTTATAGGCAAACCGGACAAAAGGTCGTGCTGCTTATCGACGAATATGATGCACCGTTGCTTGATGTTGTGCATGAGAAGGATAACTTAAAACAGTTAAGGTCGATAATACAGAACTTCTATAATCCTATTAAGTACTTGGACCCCTGGCTGCAGTTCGTGTTTATCACGGGTATTACAAAGTTCTCGCAGTTGAGTATATTCAGCGAAATCAACAATCTGGATAATATCAGTATGTACAATCATTATTCTGCTATTTGTGGTATTAGCAAGGACGAATTACTCAATGACATGCAGCCTGACGTGGAGATGTTGGCAAATCATTTAGGCAAGACTGTTGAGGAGACTGTTGCCGAGTTGAAGTCGTATTATGACGGCTATCATTTTAGCGAAAACTCAGAGGATATATTTAATCCGTTTAGTCTTGTCAAGGCATTAAGAAATAAGAAGGTTGCTGCTTATTGGTTCAGTTCCGGCACTCCAAGCTATCTAATCAAGACCATGCATAAATACCACGTTGGTGTAATGGATATTGAGCAGAAAAGTGTTGGAGTGGACGACTTTGACGTCTCGCCTGAACAAATGACCTCGGCTCTTCCGTTGTTGTATCAGAGTGGTTATCTTACCATCAAGAAGTACAACCCTATATTTCAGAGCTATCAGCTCGACTATCCTAATAAGGAGGTTCGCATCGGTATGATAAAGTCGTTGGCACCTAACTATTTATCACCAGTTCAATTAGATAATAATAGTTTCGTCTTCGACTTCTTGGAACAGCTTTATAATGATAATATGGATGGTGCATTACGTAAGATGCAGTCGTATCTTGCCAGTATCTCTAACCGCTTGTCTAATAAGAGCGAGAAGGATTTTCAAACAGTGTTCTATCTCATATTTAATCTTATGGGAGCATATATATTGGTTGAAGAGGATAGTGCAATAGGCAGGGCTGACGCTGTGCTACATCTACCAGACACCATATATGTTATGGAGTTAAAGTTCGACAAGTCGGCAGATGAGGCCTTGCGGCAGATAGACGACAAGGGTTATTTGATTCCTTATTCGGCAGACGCAAAGCGGTTGGTAAAGGTTGGAATTAATTATGACAGCAATAAGCGCACCATAGGTGAATGGAAAATAGTTGAAGCATGAGTTATTGTCATGACTTAATTTTATAAGAATAAGCAGAAGCCCTAATTACAGTAAATGTGATTAGGGCTTTTTACGTATCTTTTGGCTCCCGTTCGTATTATAACAAATACGATATTATAGATATGAAACATTCGCTTTATACGTTTACGCGTTCTTTTGTGCTTGCGGCAGTACTTGTGCTGCAAGGCGTTTTGGCATCTGCCGCCCATGCCGTTGGTGTGGGTGGGGCAGGTATGTATCAGTGGTCGGTTGAGCTGCGTGGCTACATCTCCAACGAGACGGGCAAGGCCCCGGTGGCTTATCTCTGGGTGCCCGAGGGCTGCAAAAAGGTTAATGCCGTCATTCTGTCGCAGCAGAATATGACGGAGGAGACTATCTACAAGAACCCTCGCTTTCAAGCCAAGATGAAGAAGCTTGGTGTGGCTATGGTATGGGTGGCACCTGCATTTAACAACAACTGGGACCCGACATCGGGTGCGCAGCAGATATTCGAGGCGTTGATGCCGTGTCTTGCCGACCAAAGTGGATATACCGAGATAGCCAAGGCTCCAGTCATTCCTTTGGGACATTCTGCCCAGGCAACCTTCCCTTGGAACTTTGCGGCTTGGAATCCGAACCGCGCACTGTGCATCATATCCTTTCATGGCGACGCTCCACGCACCAACCTCTGTGGCTATGGCGCTGCCAATGTGGAGTGGGGACGCAACCGCAACATCGACGGCATACCAGGACTGATGGTAGAAGGTGAGTACGAATGGTGGGAGGCTCGTGTGCGCCCAGCCCTTGCTTTCCGCATGATGTACCCAGAGAGTTGCATCTCCTTCCTCTGTGATACAGGCAGAGGACATTTTGATTGTGGCGACCGTACAGCCTTGTATATTGCCAAGTTCATTCAGAAGGCATTAGAACAGCGTTTGAATGCCGATGGAACGCTCCGCAAGCTCAATCCTAAGGATGGTTGGCTTGCCGAGAGATTCCATTCTGACATGATGGGTACAGATGGAGCAGATAAAGGCAAAGCTCCTGAGATAGCTTCTGCCTCTCGCCCTCAGCCTGCACCTTATAATATATATAAGGGCGACAAGCACGATGCCTTCTGGTATTTCGATAAGGAAATGGCGGAACTCACAGAGGCTCGATACAAGGAGACGGCGGACAAGAAAGTGCAGTATGTTGGTTTCGAGTATCAAGGTAAGCTCATTACATACAACGATAAGTTGCAGGGAGGCATGAAGCTTGATTTAAGAAACCTGAAGGGCATCACCTTCCAGCTAAAGGCGGTCTATACCGATAGCTCTCATAATGCAACCACCCAAGAGCATGGCAAAAAGAATCCTCACATTGAGGTAATCAATGGTCCTGTCAAGAAAGTCAATGATACGACCTTCAAGTTCTATCCATACGAGGCAGGATGGGACAATGCCCGTAGATCATTCACCTGCTGGCTGGTAGCGGTTGCTGATGCCGATGGTGAATATAAGGGTGCCGTGCAACCTATCTGTATTGAGATTCCGAAAGATGTGATGAATCGCTTGAAATGAAAATAAAACAGATGAGAGTAATCCCATTGGTAGTAATGCCAATGGGATTTTTTGTTAGCGCTTATAAGTACATTTTGCTTTATAATCGTATACATAGAAAAACAAAACATAACAATGATGATTAAGACATATGAATATCAAGAATCTATTATTATTTTCGGTGACTCTCTTCGGCTCAACTCTTTCTGTAAGTGCATACGAGCATGAGTGGGAGAACCCGATCGTGTTTGAGAGAGGTAAGGAACAACCACATGCTTGGTTCAAAACCTCGCATACGAAATTGCTCAATGGCAAGTGGCGTTTCCATTATTCCGATGACATCAAGGATGCCCCGACGGATTTCTACCGCCAGAACTTCGATGACTCCAAGTGGGCACAGATTCCTGTGCCATCCAACTGGGAACTCTTAGGCTTTGGTGCACTATTGTATGCCAATATCACCTATCCGTGGTCGCCTAATCCTCCTTACATCGACATCCCTAACCCTGTGGGTACTTACCGTACTTCTTTCACTGTGCCTTCACAGTGGAAAGACAGAGAAGTGATGCTCCACTTCGGTTCTATTACGGGTTATGCGAGAGTATGGGTGAATGGCACGGAGGTGGGTATGACCAAGTGCTCCAAGACTCCTGCTGAGTTCAATGTGACGAAGTATGTTCATCCTGATGGTCGTGCCAATCAAATGGCGGTACAAGTGTATCGTTGGCACGATGGCAGCTATATGGAGGATCAGGACTTCTGGCGTATCACAGGAATAGAGCGTGACGTGTATCTGCAAGCTTACAACCCTGTGTCTGTATGGGATTACAATATTACGGCTACTCCTGTGGATAACTATCGCAATGGACAGCTTGAGACAGATGTTACCATTCGCAATTTCTCCGGTAAGTCAGTCTCTGATAAGATGTTGGTTCAACTTCGAGATGCCAGTGGCAAGTTGGTGCTGAATGAGAGTAAGCCTTTCAGAACAGATGGCAAGGAAACAACCATCCACGTGAGCAAGAAACTCAACAAGGTAAACCTATGGAGTGGCGAAAAACCTTATCTCTATCAGATGTCGATGATACTGGGTGGTGACACCGTGCGCCAGCAAGTGGGCTTCCGTGAGGTAAAGATCGAGAACGCCCGACTGCTTGTCAATGGCAAGATGGTATATATCAAGGGTGTCAATCGCCATGAGCACAATGACTCCCTAGGACACGTGCAGAGCCACGAAATTATGATGGATAATCTGCGCCGCCTGCGTGAGTTGAACATCAATGCCGTGCGTAGCAGCCATTATCCTAATTGTCCAGAATGGCTCGACCTCTGTGATAAGTATGGCATCTATGTGGTGGATGAGGCAAATATCGAGACCCACGGAATGGGCAGTTGTGTCTATTTCACCGATACCGTACCACATCCTGCTTATCGCAAGGAATGGGCTCCTGCACACCGTGACCGCATCCATCGTATGTTCTATCGTGACCGTAACCATCCTAGCATCATTGGTTGGTCTATGGGTAATGAGTGTGGCAATGGACAGGTATTCCATGAGCAGTATCGCTGGTTGAAAGCGAACGATAAAACTCGCTTCGTACAGTTTGAGCAAGCTTGGGAGGAAGAAAATACCGACATCGTGTGCCACATGTATCCCAACTGGGGCAGGGTGCTCGCCTATGCCAAGAGTGGCAAACAGCGTCCTTTCATCATGTGTGAGTATGCTCATGCGCAAGGTAATAGCAATGGAAATCTTCAGGATTACTGGGACGTAATCAAGAAGTCGCCTAACTTGCAAGGTGGATTTATCTGGGACTTCCAAGACCAGGGCATCCGCCGTACCATCAACGAGAATACCGACCATCGTACCTATTGGATGTATAATGGAGAGATGGGCAGTTACGTTTGGCCTGTGGAGATGAACAGTGGTTGTGATGGTGTCCTTGCTTCCGATATGAGTTACAAGCCGCAAGCCTTAGAGGTGAAGAAGGTATATCAAGACATTATCTTCCCAAGTTTCGACTGGAAAAAGGGTGAGTTGACAGTGAGAAATGAGTATCAATTCTCTACGCTTGCCGACTATGACTTCCATTGGACGCTCTGCAAGGAAGGCAAGGAGGTGGCTGCGGGCGACTTCCGCTTGAAGACCTTGCCACAGCAAGAGAGCAAGGTGCACATCAAGATGCCATCGCTGAAAGATTCTGATGAATATACGCTTCAAGTGTATGCCTATACTCGTGAGGCAAGCGACCTCTTGCCTACTCATTATGATGTGGCAAAGGAGCAGTTCTTGCATGAGGGCAAGTTGGAAGAGAATGTTAGCCTGCAAGCACAAGGCGACGTCAAGGTGGAAACCCAGAAGAACAACATCGTGCTGACAATAGGCGACATCAAGGCGGAAATCAACAAGCAGAATGGTGCGCTCACCAATTATGCCATGGATGGTGTTTCAGTCTTGCACAATCGTACTGCCTTGGAACCTTACTTCTGGCGTGCGCCTAATGACAACGATTACGGCAACAAGATGCCACAAAAGAGTAACGTATGGCGTTCGGCACAGACCAATCGCTATGTATCGAAATGTCAGGTGGGCGAACCTACTGAGGAAGGAGTGCTCATTACCTTTGACATGGTGTTGAGCGATTTCAAGCAACCTTATCATCTCTCTTATCTCTTCCGCAAGGATGGCAGCATTGACGTTAAGGCGAGTATGGACACCAGGGGAAAGAAACTGCCGGAATTACCTCGCTTCGGTATGCGTATGACGCTTCCTAAGGGCTTCGAGAACGTAAGCTACTATGGTCGTGGTCCATGGGAGAACTACTCCGACAGAAAGACAAGTCAGTTCATCGGTCTCTACCATACCACCGTGACGGATATGTATTACCCATACATCTTCCCTCAGCAGACAGGCAACCACAGTGATGTGCGTTGGGCAGAAATAGCTTCGCCTAAGGCTGGCATCACCCTTCGCTTCCAAGCCGAGAAGCCGATGGATTTCTCTGCCTTGCACTTCGCGGACGAAGATCTCGACATGGGATTGGAGAAGAAGATGATGCACCAGAAGGACATGCACCCACGTCAGGAAACGTATGTGATTCTGGATGGTGCTCAGCGAGGAGTCGGTGGTGATAACAGTTGGGGTGAGCCACCTCATAAGGAGTATCGCCTCTTCGAAGGGGAGTATTCTTTGGCTTATCGCCTGACATTGAAGAAGTAAAAGACTTTTTCTTCTTGCTTTATACAAAAAGTTATCCAGGGATGTTGCATCTTTGGATAACTTTTTGTTTCTTTTGCAGCATCAGAACTTAAATGTGCTGTATAGGTATATTGAGTTGTTACTTGCAACTAAAATAGTTCATCGGCAGTTATCTCTTTCTGAATTTGATTCCAATATTCATTGTGTGTCACGCCATTTGTCGTAATCATTGTTAAGAGAATCGATTTCTTGGTCTTAGTGTCATCAATGAATCTTTCCACTTTATTGTTGAGCGACATCGCATAATCTTTCGTAATGGTATATTCTCCTTTTGAGAACTTAATTTCACAAATGTTGATGATGTTGTCGCTCCTATCTAGTACCATGTCTATTTGAGCACCAGAGGAGTGCATTCCTCCTTTCGCTTTCCAAGAATAGCATTGTGTGGCTACACCAGCAATCCCCATCGCTTGTTTGATTTGTGGAATATGCTGAAAGCAAACTCGTTCGAAAGCCAATCCTGTCCATGCGGCTCTGATAGGAGAATTGTAGCTGTTGGACCAGAAATGTTCATCATTGTTTTGGTTCTCTTTGATGTACTTATAATAAAATATAGTGAAGTTATCAACCAATTGGATCAGGTCATCTTTGGATTTTCCCCCATAAGAAGGTATTCGCTTGATGAATCCACATTCCGTCAAGTCTTCCAGCATTCTCGTGAGTTTACCATTGCTTGTAATGCCGCCTTCTTTTACCAATTCGTCACGGGTCATTCCAAGACGGATTGTGCCTAAGGCATCGATAATCTTGAGATATGATTCTGGCTCATTGAAAAGAGAATCGTATAACTCATTAAACTCATTATGTAGGAAACCTGTTTCGGAGAAAATCATGTTGTCTATATTTTGGGCCACACTCAGCCCTTTGTCAAGGCGTGACCAATAGAAGGCAACTCCCCCTAAAACCATATAATATTCTATAAGGTCGTAATGAGAAGCACGCATGCCCAGATACTTGGCATATTCTTCGCATTCGTGTAGCGTGAATGGCTGGAGATGTATGCGATAAGTAACACGATTGTGCAGCCCACCATGGTTTTTTAATACTTTATTGATAATCCATGAGGTGGCAGAGCCGCAGATAATCAAGAGAACATCTTTGCGAGCAGAGGCAAAGGAGTTCCAAAAATATTCCAATGCCGAAAGGAATCCTGAGCGAGGGGTGTCAAGCCAGGGAACCTCGTCTATGAAGATAACTTTCTTTTCGTCCTTGCTTTCTTTGATGAATTGAGCCAGTTGAAAGAAGGCATCGCTCCAATCTGTTGGGATTCTTACTTTCTTCATTCCACTCATTTTTAGGGCATCTCTGAAGTTGCGAAGTTGTTTCTTGAGTGTTTCTTTATACACACCAGTATGCTGAAAGGCAAACTGATAGTTGAAAGTCTCTCTGATAAGGAAAGTCTTCCCAATGCGTCGACGTCCATAAACTGCCACAAACTCAGAGTATTCTGAGTGATATGCCTGCTGTAATGTTTTTATTTCTTTTTCTCTTCCGATAAGCATAATGGTCTCTTCTTTTTGAGTGCAAACATAATAAAAATATGCTTATAAGCTGCCAAAACCATGTTAAAAAGTATAGTTTTGGCAGCTTATAAGCATATTTTTAACGTATAACAAACAATAGCTGCGCTTCCTTATTACTCAGCAAGCTTTTGACATATCGAAAGGTATGGGCATCTGGGGCATGCTGATTATTGCGCCCTCGCGAGGAAACAATTGCAACCTCGCGAGGAAACAAAAAAGGTTTCTTATTTCGCCACTCTGAACCAGTCGGCATCAATCCATCCGCGATTGCCCATGGTATTGCTGCGCTCGCTGACATATCCCATTTTGGCTCCAATCCATTTGCCCTGCCTTAGGGCGAATACGTCGCCTACATCTTTATATCGCTTGCCGTCGAGGCTGTAGGCAAACCGGCACATGCCGTCGTTCACCCTCATGCGCATATATATGTCGAGATATATCCTGACTTCGTCATTGCGTCACCCAAAAATCTTCGTCAAAGAGTTTTGCAATTTTCTGATGCCTTGCCATCAACATTGTCTGAGTGTATACCTCCTTGTTCAGAGGTAGCTTAATTTGTATTGTTGTGATGGTCTTTGCCAATGCAAGCACCTTGTCTACGCTCATCTTAATCTCTGAGACTTTCAACATACGCTCCAATTCCTTGTAGACTTTCAAAGCCACAAAGCATATACATATATGAGCTTCTATGCGTTTGCGTGTAAAATGAAACATTGGGCGTATCTCTATCTTTGATTTTGCAATACGGGAAGCCCGTTCTACGTGCCAAAGGTTATGATATGCTGTATATACATCCTGTATTGGTATATCCGTATTGGTGAGATAACCACCAAGACTGACGAGCAGACCGAGTATGATTTGGGGATTGCTGTGCCGGCCTTCTTTCGAGAAACCTGTCTTGCGTAATTCGTCCTCATAATCCGCTTCAAAGTAAAGTGTGGTGACATCATAGAATAACACCCGATTTTTTGCAAGCACCTAATTGTTCTTTTAGGTCTATCCGATGTTTAACAAACATTAAATCTTCAGCGCTCTCATTTTTCTTTTACGTATTAGTTGTTTGGTATTCGTAATTATAATAAAACCAACAATAATAGTAAGCAAAAAGGATGCTGACGCAGGTATAGCCACATTGAATTTGCTGTATGACAATGAAAATGTAAAGGAATAAGAATGCAACAATATGAAGTTTAGTTATTGGTATTACATCGCTACGCTTTTAGCATTGCTGCTCGCAACGGGCAGCAATGCTAAAGTCATCATTACAGCCACTAACACCTCGCAGCATCAGCGCCAGGAGGTTGTGGCATGGAACGCCAAGGACGTTTGGCAGCGGCTTGGAGTAAAGGAGGGCAGCAGCTTGATAGTGAAGAATCCTTACGGTCAGACCGTAACTCATCAGATTACACACGACGGCCGACTGCTCATTGACGTGACGGTGCGACCGGAAGGCACGGCTGAATTTACGGTTGAGCAGGGCAACAGCGCCGACTTCAAGCCTTATGTATTCGGCAAGCAGTATGCCTGGCGTGTCGACGACATAACGTGGGAGAACGACATTGCTGCCTATCGTGTCTACGGTCCGGCTCTGCAACGTTCGGGCGAGAAGGCTTATGGCATCGACGTATGGCTGAAGAGTACCAAGGAGCTTGACGTTGACCATCGCTATGCCGTGACATGGCAGTCGAACATCGACAAGGCTTTCTTCCGTAGCATTGGCAATCAGGAGGGAGTCGACTTCGTTGACCGTGCCACATCCTTCCACCTCGACCACGGACAGGGACTCGACTGCTACAACGTAGGGCCGAGTATGGGATGCGGCACGCCTGCCGTGATGATTGGCGACTCGCTGGTTATGCCCTATTGCTATAAGGACTATGAGATATTGGACAACGGACCGCTTGAATTCACGCTCAGCCTTACATATCCAACGGTAGATATAGACGGACAAAACGTGACCGAACATCGACTGATATCGCTTGCCAAGGGTTGCTACTTCAACCGTATGACGGTATGGTACGACGGTCTGACCCGACCGATGGATGTGGCTGGAGGCTTCGTTGTGCATACATCTGCCTCTGAAGACCTAACGCTGGGCAAGGACTTCATCGCCTACGATGACCCAACCGATTCGTACGAACGTCATAACTTCCAGATATATGTGGCTGCAATTTTCCCCGAAGGCGGAGTGAAGACACGCTTTTTGCCCGACTGGGAGCACCTGAAGCAGGGCATCTATGGCAATGCTGTGGGCGTAAAGCGTGGCGTGAAAGCAGGCGAGAAGTGGAGCTACTGGTTTGGAGCGTCATGGTGTCAGAGCGGTACACCCGACCACGACTTCTGGATGATGCAGATAGACAGATTCAAAGAATATATAGCCAAGCCCCTGACCACAAGCATCAAGTAGACAGAAGAGCTTAATGTCAACATTAAGTATACCTTACGACTCATTCGTATTATTAATGTAAAACAGATCGAACATAATATATATGATAAAGACCAAACGATTGATAGCACTCCTGTTTGCCGCCTTTGCCTTTAGTTCAGCCATAAGCATACAGGCGCAGACTCTCGACATAGACCGACAATTGAAGTATTGCAGCACACAGGTGCACCGTGCTCTCGACGAGCTGCGTCATAAGGACGGCACATACGACTATACGATGCAACCCCGCAACATACTCAATACCGACAGACATAAGGGATGGAACTGCCGACCGGCTAAAGCCGAGGAGTGGTGCGACGGTTTCTGGCCAGGCATACTGTGGATGACATACCAGAATACCGGCGACGAGGCTGTGCGCCGTGCAGCCGAGGGATATACAGAGTCGCTACGGGACATAGCCTATCAGCCTTGCTACGACCATGACATAGGTTTCCTCATGTTCTGTTCATACGGCAAGGGCTATGAAGTGAACCATTCACGTGAATACAAGGACGTGATTCTTGCCTCAGCCGACTCGCTCGCCACGCTGTTCAATCCTATCGTAGGCACTATATTGAGCTGGCCACGCGAGGTAAAGCCACGCAACTGGCCCCATAACACCATTATGGACAACATGATGAATCTCGATATGATGTTCTGGGCAGCCAAGAACGGTGGCAACCCATTGCTCTACGACCTGGCTGTGACTCACGCCAAGACAACCATGCTGAACCACTTCCGCCCCGACGGCAGCTGCTATCACGTGGCTGTATACGACACCATCAACGGCAATCTCATCAAGGGCGTCACGCATCAGGGCTATGCCGACAACTCGATGTGGGCACGTGGACAGTCGTGGGCTATATACGGCTACACTATGGTGTACAGATATACACATAATAAGGTATTCCTCGACTTCGCGCAGAAAGTTACCGATGTTTATCTGAAACGACTCAAGCAGACAAGCGACGACCTCATACCATTATGGGACATGGACGACCCTCGTGGCACAAAGGCTCCTAAGGATGCCAGTGCAGCGTGCGTTGTTGCCGATGCCTTGCTCGAACTGCAAGAGTATGTCGGCGATGAGAAGGGGGCTGAATACAAGGCTATAGCCCTGCAAACGCTCGCACAACTCAGCACACCGAAGTATCAGAGTGGCAAGCGCAACGTATCGTTCCTCATGCATAGCACAGGTCATCATCCTGCCGGAAGCGAAATCGATGCAAGCATAATATATGCCGACTACTATTATCTCGAAGCTCTGATGAGGGCAAAGCGTCTGAATGTGCGCTAATCAGGATAAAAAACAGAAGAAGATTTGTTTCAAAATAAGCATACAGTTAGATTGTAAAATTTAGTAGATTGTTTAAGTAGTAGATGTTTTTATGGTTTATTAGTTAATTTAAGGTTTAAGGTTAGTTTTAAGATTATGAAAATGGGTTTGTCGTGAGGCACACCCTTTTTTATGCCCATAAAAAGAGGGTGTGCAATAGTCAATTAAACTATTGCACACCCGCCTTTTATCATCCTTACCGTATCTGGTTATTCCTTATTCTGCCGCATCTTCTCGCGCAGCTCCTTCAGATTGAGCTTTCTGTGTGCCTTGACATGGTCGAAGCCCTGACCGTAGACCCCTATTACCGACGACTGTGCCACAAAGGCATTGGGGTCAATCTCGTCGATGAGTTCGAAGATGAAGCTCGACTCGCTCTTCTTGGCTATGCAGAATAGCACCTTAATGTCTTTCTTGGTGAAGAATCCGCTACCATTGAGCATAGAGCAACCGCGGTCGGCTATCTGATTGATGGCCTCGCCTATCTCCTGATACTTGTCGGATATGATGAAGAACTGCACGCTTCGGCGTAGAGAGTTGACCAAATGGTCGACAACAAACGAGATGACGAAGAGCAGAACGTAGCCGTAGAGCACCTTTTCCCAGTCTTGCAGCACCACATACGACGAGGTGATGATGGTAAGGTCGCAGAAGAGGATGATATGGCCGAGCGACACGTCACGATACTTATGCACCATAGCAGCAATAACGTCCGAACCACCTGTCGAACCTCCTGCCGACAGACCCAGTCCGACGCTGGTGCCCAAGAACACGGCACCAACCATACATGCCATGAATTTCTGGTCGGCAAGCAGATGCAGATCGGGCGGCATAATGCTCTGCAATATAGTAGAGGCAAGCGTGAACACCACAACTCCGTAGATGGTCTTGGCACAGAAACGCCATCCCAGCACCTTCAGAGCCACGATAAGCAGCACAGCGTTGAGCGCAAAGAAGGTGTCCTGCACGGGTATGCCCGTGCCCCAATACACAATCGAAGCCACACCGATGATGCCGCCAGTAGTGATTTCGTTGGGCAGCAGGAACAGATTAAGACCTACTACGCCTAACAACATTGCAATGGTGATGATGCCATAGTCGCGCAACTGGCGCAACAACTTGCCTTTGTTTCTTCTTGAATGCATAAATTGTCGATTTGTTTAGATCATTTTTCCAACTAAAAATGTTGGTATGCAAAGTTAATAAGAATTACTAAAAACGACAAGAATTTTTGTGTCCTAAAAATCACACAACAAAAAAAAACAACATCTCAACACCATAACTTTGGAGCACTGCCCCAAACAATATTTGCATTTTCTATCACTCAAAACTGCGACCTGAACGCACAAGGAAATCTTTGGCTCGAAATTCGCGAGTTTTGAGCTCTTAGCATCAAAGCATTGGATTTCAATCACTTGCAGCATTACCGCCCAAAATAAGCAATGGCAAACCTCACAAAAACAGTCCTTCTCATTTAAAATGGACTACTTTTGCAATGCAAAAAGACTACAGTTGCAATGCAAAACGACTACAGTTGCACTGCAAAAGGACTACATTTGAAGGCAAAGAAGGATAAAATGAAAAATTGAAGGGCAACTGACAAGCAAAAAAGCAATAAAAACGCTCATGTAATTCTCTAAAATCGATTTTTGATTTGTAACACTTTTTTACCGCATGTACTATATTTGCATATGAAAAATACCAAATAAAAAAAGCCCAGAGCGTAATGCCCTGGGCTTTTTTTAGTATATAAACTTACGATTATGGCTGCTTGCCGATGTAAGCCAAGATACCACCGTCTACGTAGAGAACGTGACCGTTTACGAAGTTTGAGGCATCGCTGGCGAGGAACACAACGGGACCCATCAAGTCCTCGGGAGTACCCCAACGTGCAGCAGGAGTCTTAGCTACGATGAAGCTGTCGAACGGATGACGTGAGCCGTCAGCCTGACGCTCGCGCAGAGGAGCGGTCTGAGGAGTAGCGATGTAGCCCGGACCGATACCGTTGCACTGTATGTTGTATTCGCCGAACTCTGAACAAATGTTGCGTGTGAGCATCTTCAAGCCGCCCTTTGCAGCTGCGTATGCCGAAACAGTCTCACGACCAAGCTCTGACATCATTGAGCAGATGTTGATAATCTTGCCGTGACCCTTCTCCTTCATGCCAGGAATGACAGCCTTAGACACGATGAAAGGAGCGTTGAGGTCGATATCGATAACCTGACGGAAGTCCTCTACAGACATCTCAGTCATAGGAATACGCTTGATGATACCAGCATTGTTAACGAGGATGTCGATAAAACCGAGTTCCTTGTTGATGTCGGCTACCATTGCCTTTACCTGCTCTTCGTCGGTAACGTCGCAGATATAACCATGAGCCTCGATGCCCTTAGCCTTATAGTCGGCAAGAGCCTGGTCCATGTGGTGCTGTGAACGGCAGTTGAACGCAATCTTTGCGCCTGCATTGTACAGAGCTTCAGCCATAGCAAAACCGATGCCGTAGGCTGCTCCAGTAACGAGGGCTACCTTGCCCTCAAGTGAAAACATTTTGTCCATTGTTGTTACTTTTAGTTTTATTTCAAGTCAGTTGTCTGGATTTTCTGCATATCGCCATAGTCGAGATTCTCGCCTGCCATACCCCAGATGAATGTATAGTTGCTGGTACCGGCAGCGCAGTGAACCGACCATTGCGGAGAGATGACAGCCTGCTCGTTGTTCAGCCACATCGGACGGGTCTCCTGCGGCTCACCCATAATGTGACAAATGCGCTGCCCCTCGGGTACGTTGAAGTAGAGATAGGTCTCCATACGGCGCATGTGTGTGTGAGCCGGCATTGTGTTCCATACCGAACCGGTCTTCAGCTCGGTAACACCCATCTGCAACTGGCATGTGCGTACGCCTGCTACACCGTTGATGATGAGCTGATGTATAACACGGTCGTTGCTCTCGGCAAGCGAACCAGCCTTGATGTTCTTGGCTTCCTTCAGTGTGACGAGCTTTGTGGGGAATGAAGTGTGAGCTGTAGCACTGTTCATATAGAACTTGGCAGGATTCTTGGGGTCCTTGCTTGAGAGTGTGATGTTGTTAGGGTTTTTCTCTGTAGAGCGTCCTATGTAGATGCCCTCCTGGAAGTTGAGGTCGTACTTCTTGCCGTCAACTGTAACAACACCAGGTCCGCCGATGTTGATGATACCCATCTCACGGTTCTCGAGGAATGTCTTGGCGAGCAGCGGCTCGATTGGTTCGATCTTGATAGGAGCGTCAACTGGCTCGGCACCTCCTATGAGGAAGCGGTCGTACATAGTGTATGTCCAGTTAACTTCGTTTGGAGCGAATACCTTCTCTACCAAGAACTCCTTGCGCAAACGGTCGGTAGTGTAGTGCTTGGCATCCTCCGGATGATTCGCCCAACGTACCTGATAGTTTACATTCTGTGCCATTGCCGACATTGACATGAGGGCAACGGCTGCTGTGATGAATAATTTCTTCATTTATCTATTGTTTGTTTTTAGATTTACTTGCGTGTAACGTCCTTAACGATGCGTGTGCGGTTGTACCACATCATACCCAATGTGATGGCTACAAGGATAGCCGGGCCAACATACTTGACATGGCATGAGAGCTTGTAGATGATCCATCCGAATGACGAAGCGGCAAAGTCGAGTGCACCACCCGAGAATCCTTCAGGAATGTGAGCGGTAGCGTCGCCAGTGGCAGCATATACCTGATTGGCTGCCATGGTGAAGTCGGGAGCCATATCCGTTACGAAGTACAGACCGATGATGAGCGTTACAAGACCGATGATGAGGGTCTTCACCACATTGCCCTTAGTGAAAGGCAATACCATCGGGAACAGATAGAACATTCCGGCGAGCGATGCCAACGGAAGGAACTGATTGCCCGGGAGGAACACAGCCAATGCAAGGATAACGGGGATGAGGATGACCGAAGCCACGAGTGTGGTAGGATGACCGATAACGAGAGCGGGGCTCATACCGATGTAGACCTTCTTGCCGTTGAACTTCGACTTAACCAGCTCCTGTGTCTTCTCCGAAATAGGCTTCAATCCCTCGATGAAGAGTGATGTGATGCGTGGGATAAGCTCCATAACGGCACCCATTGTAACGCCGAGGAAGAGCACCTTCTTGATGTCAAGCTGTGCTGCCCAACCGATGAGCATACCTACGATGACACCCAATACGAGCGGTTCGCCGAGCACACCAAACTTCTTCTTCATGCCCTCAGCGTCGATGTCGAGCTTAGAGAAGCCTGGAATGCTGTCGAGAGCCTTGTTGAATATGATGGCGAAAGGCATGAAGCTCTGGCAGAAAGGCTGCGGAATAGAGATGCCTTCGAGGTCGTAATGCTTCTGGAACTTCTCGGCTGTAAGGTCGGCACATACAAGTGTGTTGATGTAGCAGATGATGGCTGCAAAGTAGCCCCACAACAGGCTCTCGCCCATCACGAAATATACAACCGCACCGATGAATGCAAAGTGCCAGTAGTTCCAAAGGTCGATATTGACAGTACGTGTGGTCTTGGTGATGAGCATGAGGAAATTGACGCCAAGACAGATGGGGATGATGAGTGCGCCAACAGCGGTGTTGTAAGCCACAGCGGCTGCAGCAGGCCAACCCATGTCGAACACGTTGAGCTGCAAATGATATATCTCGGAGATGCCCTTGAGCGGATCGTTGAAGTTGGAGGTAAGCAATGATGTAACAACTCCCAAACCTACGAAGCCCACACCAACATAAAGTCCCGACTTGAATGCCTTGCCGAACTTCATGCCGATGCCAAGACCGATGACGGTGAAGAGTATAGGCATCATCACCGATGCACCAAGACTAATTATGTAACTGAAAACTTGATCCATTTATTTTTAATATAAGGAAAGATTATAGTTGCTATATATTTACTTAGACTCGCGTGCATTGGCTACATACTGCAACGACTCGCGGCACTTGTCGCTAACGGCCTTCCAGTCGCCTGCAGCGATAGTGGCCTTCGGGAACAGCTTAGAGCCCATGCCTACGCAGTTGGCGCCAGCCTTGATCCATGAAGCAATGTTGTCAGCGTCGGGCGAAACACCACCGGTAACCATGATGAGCGACCAAGGCATCGGAGCCTTCAAGCCCTTAACGAAGTTAGGACCGAGAACGTCGCCAGGGAATACCTTGCAAAGGTCGCAACCCATCTCCTGAGCCATACCTACCTCTGTCACCGAACCGCAACCCGGTGTGTAGGGGATGAGGCGGCGGTTGCACACCTTGGCAACATCGGGGTTGAACAACGGGCCTACTACGAAGCAAGCACCAAGCTGGATGTAGAGCGATGCTGTAGGAGCGTCAACAATTGAACCTACACCCATAGCCATCTCAGGACATTCCTTTGCTGCAAACTTAACCACCTCGGCAAACACTTCGTGTGCGAAGTCGCCACGGTTGGTGAACTCGAATGCGCGCACGCCACCCTCGTAGCATGCCTTTACTATATTCTTTGCTATCTCTACATCGTTGCTGTAGAATACAGGTACCATACCGGTTCCGGTAATCTTAGCAAGTACCTGCTGTTTGTTGAATTTTGCCATAATTAAAGTATAATTGGAAGCCCTACCCCCAGCCCCTCCCCCGTAGGGAGGGGAGTGGTATGTTGGGCTACTTAAAGATTTTAAAATTAATTTTAAAGTTTTATCTCTGTACTCTACCGTTAGCATTACCAGCAGCAAGAGCCTCTACCTCGTCAACTGCAACAAGGTTGAAGTCGCCATTGATAGTGTGCTTCAGAGCCGAAGCAGCTACTGCAAACTCGAGAGCCTCGCCCTGTGTCGGCTTGGTGAGCAAGCCGTGGATAAGACCACCTGAGAATGAGTCGCCACCACCTACGCGGTCGATGATAGGCATGATGTCGTAACGACGGCTCTCGTAGAACTCCTCACCGTTGTAGATAAGAGCCTTCCATCCGTTGTGAGTAGCCGAGAAGCTCTCGCGCAATGTAGAAACTACGTACTTGAAACCGAACTCCTTCTGCATCTGCTCGAAAATCTTGTGATAACCGCTTGCGTCGGTCTGGCCACCCTCTACGTCAGCGTCGGGCTTGAAGCCGAGGCAGAGCTGTGCGTCCTCCTCGTTGCCGATGCAAACGTCAACATACTGCATCAATGGGCGCATTACAGAGATTGCTTTCTCAGAAGTCCAAAGCTTCTTGCGGAAGTTGAGGTCGACGCTCACTGTAACGCCATGACGCTTGGCAGCCTCGCAAGCGAGACGGGTCAGCTCGGCAGCCTTGTCGCTGATAGCTGGTGTGATGCCGCTCCAGTGGAACCACTGTGCGCCCTCCATGATAGCGTCGAAATCGAAATCCTCGGGATTAGCCTCGGCGATAGAAGAGTGTGCACGGTCGTAGATAACCTTCGACGGACGCATTGAAGCACCTGTCTCAGCATAGTAAAGACCTACGCGTTCGCCACCACGAGCGATGAAGCGTGTATCAACGCCATAACGACGCAATGCGTTGATGGCAATCTGTCCGATGTCGTGCTTAGGAAGTTTGCTCACAAAGTAAGCCTCATGTCCATAGTTGGCCACACTTACAGCCACATTAGCCTCACCACCACCAGGGATGATACGGAACATTTCTGACTGGATGAAACGATCGTTGCCGTTAGGCGAAAGGCGGAGCATAATCTCGCCAAGAGTAATAATTTTTGCCATTGTTGTTATATATGTTAATATCTTTAGTTAATAAGTATACGAGTTTATAGAATAACCTACTGATATAAGAACTGATATATACACTCTATACTGTCTTATTTAACAGTTACGGCAGTCTGCAGAGGCTGCTTAAGGTTGTTGATAAAGTCTTCTATCTGCATGTACCACACACGCTGGTTGGGAGTTCCGCTCTTGCACCATGAGGCGCCGAAGTAGTAGGTGAACTGTTCGTTGTTCTTCACGCCACGCTTTACGCCGACGGCGTTGCCCACGATGCCTGCCTTCTTGTGCCAAGGGTCGCGTACGAGCTGGGTGGCGTCGGCTCCGTTGGGGAAGAGTGCTGCCACATAAATCTCAAACTGATGGCGCTCGGCTGAATCTGTCGGGTCGGTATAGGCTACATAGTTGGGCGCGAGCTTCAGGTCGGATGCCTTCTCAGTGTGCACTACCACTCCACCGCAAACGTCCATCGGCTTCTTGAGTCCGTCGTACCAAACGGTCATCTTGTTGAAGAACGACCACTTGTCGAGGCTTATGATACGGTGTTCGGTCACGTTCTGACCGTCAATCTTCTCGGTATTATAAACAAGTTCGAGTGTGAAGCGCAGCGGACCATTGTCAAGCACGCGGTATTCCTTGAAACAATACGGCATTACGATGCTGTCGCCAAGCATGATGGCAGGTGTACCGCATCCCAGGCTGGGACCTACGTTGTAGCAGTCGAGTCCGGTGCCGTGGTCTAGGTGGAGCGAAACAACCTGGTCGAGCGAGTCGGCCTCCTGCTTGCGTCCTTCCTTGCGCATCTGTGCCGAAAGACGATGGCCGTTGTATACAACAGCATAGCGCTTCTCTACATCGGGATAAGGAGTGCTCTTGAGCCACACGTCCATACCAAACGCTTTCTCGCCGGTGCGCTGCAATGCAGGACCGTAAGCTCTGTACGAGCAACGGTCGTTCTCCCATACGAAGTCGTCGACACGCCAAGGATACAGTTTTCCTTCAGCAAAGCTCTGTATAGGGGCGGGTGTGCCTGCCTTGACATAGAACTTGGCTGTGCCGCCAGGGATAACAGTAGTCTCGACAAGCAGCTTGTTGTCGTGTGTTATCTGGCATGCCTCTGGCAGTCCATAGGGGTTTAACACTCTCACGGGGCTGCCCTGGGCCACTCCGAGAGCCTTCCACACTTCGTTGGCATCGAACTCTGCCACCTCAAGTCGTTGCTCCTGTCCGCTGTTTTTCACGGTGAGCACAACATCGGCCATGCATTCAACCCCTTGAACCATTGCAAGGAGAAGCATGAACGCATACTTTATTTTCCGTATCATTTTCTATATATTAATATGTAATAGATATCATCTAAACGTAACAAAATTGATTATTTTCATTTGATATAAGCTTGATAGCGCCTTCAAATATACTAATAATTATTCTATTTAAGAATATTGTATTTTAGTTTTCCGTTAGATTTAATAACTGTTATACATTTATTGTTTATAATAGTACGTCTCAGTTTACAAAATTACGGCAAACCAATTATTTTCGGGTATAAAAACGTACAAACGACATACGAATTTCGTACACAGGTATAAAAAAAAAGAGATTGCCCCATATCACATGGAGCAATCCCGAAAAAGGAGTTTTCTAACATCAACTTTTAACTTAGGGCGTTATACACATTTACCGTAAGCCCTAAATATAAACTAATTATAAATAAACCATTTAATACAAAAAATCCCTATTTTCCATTTACATGCGAAATATCACTATTTCTAAAAATGAAATATCACTATTTCTATCTATATTACTAATCTAAATCCTGCAGCCCTTGACTACTGCCAACGGCAGCAGACACTTCCCAAGTGGCTTGGGAAGATAAAGGGGTGTACATTAAGAATTGTCTGCTTGTTTGACTTTTAGTTTTTAATAAATTTGATATAAATGTGTGTGCTATTGAATTATGATGCAAAGGTAGCAGGAAAACACCAATCGGACGGTACATTTTTGTCCGAAAGGTGTATCTACCTGTTCACTTTTGGGCTTTTAACACTTATTTGAGCGCTACTTTAGCCAAAATGCCTTCTGTAGCCCATGGGTCTTCGATTTCTTTTAGAATCTGACCCATTCGCTTGGTGAGCTGTTTAATCAGTTTGCGATTCTCAGGCTTGTTGGCAATATTGTTGAGCTGATAAGGATCGTTCTGGTCGTCGAAGAGCAGAATCTCCTTACGCTTGTAGTCGCGTGTGATGTATATTGCCATTGTGTAGCGGTGGGTCTTGAGTCCGCGTGCTGCCGGGAAATAGTTGACAACGAGTCCGTCCTTATCCTTGTCGCCGTCCATATTCTGTATGTACAGAGCTGCATCGGGACGCTCAACGGTCTTAGACGCAGGGTCGAGGAAGAGGCTTGAATAGTCGACACCCTGAGTTACCGACGGAATCTGGTCGTGCAGACCTACAAGACCGAGCATTGTAGGCATGATGTCGGGCGACGAAAGCAGCAGATTGTCGGTACGCGGAGTGAGATGGCCCTTATATCTTATTAAGAATGGAACGTTCATCGACTCTGAATACGGCGAGTTCTTAGGGTCGTCGGTGTTCTGCGAGCACATCGTCTCGCCGTGGTCGGATGTGAACACAACGATTGTATTGTCGTCAAGACCTGCCTCACGCAGTGCATCGAGAATCATGCCGAAGGCGCGGTCAACGCCCGTAACCGATGCGAAATAATAGCGAACAGACTCTGCCTTGCGCATTTCGCGGTTCGCATTCTTACGAACGAGGAGCTGGTCGAGCGGCTGCTTGGCATACAGATTATAATCTTCTTCCATACAGTCGGTGAGCGAACGATACGGGCTGTGAGGCGGGTTCATGCCCACCATGAGGAAGAACGGCTTGTTGGAGTCGCGCTCGCCGTTACGGTTGAGAATGTAGCTTACGGCATGCTTTGCCTCATATATAGGCGACCATTCGTGCGGATCGTGACGATTGCCGTTGTTGTCCCAGTAGTGCGGGTTCTTGTGCTCGTCGAATGTGCCGTACGAGAGCCAATAGTTGAATCCGTGACGCTGTTGCGGCTCGGTGTAGGCATCCCATACGGGGCGCTGTGTCTCTACGTATTCGCCGGGATTCTGTGGCGAGTTCTTGGTTGGGAACTGCACGTGCAGCTTGCCGATGTATCCGCAGTCGTAGCCCGCCTGGCTCATCACGTCGCTCCAGCTTACGGGGTCGGTGAGCCAAGAAGAGATAGGACGGCTTGAGTTGCAGTTGAGAGGAACACCACTCTTATTAGGATACATACCAGTAAGCAGCGAGCCACGATGGGGGCTGCTCAACGGACAGTTGCTCTGTGCCGATGTGAGCACTACCGATTCACGAGCGAAGCGGTTGATATTGGGGGTATGCACGGGGTCGTTCTGCGAGTTGATGGATCCCTCAAAGCCTGGTTGGCCCCAGAACTCCATGGCGTAATTGCGCATCTGGTCGGGGAATACATACACCACATTAGGACGCTGCTGTGCGGCAGCTGTTGTAGCAAACACCGAAAGTATAGGTGTTGCAACGTTCTTTAGCATAGACAGCTTGCTAAAAAAGCTTGAATTAGACATATATATTATTGTTTTTAGGTTTTACTATAGAGATATAAAGATTCCGTGCAAAAGGTTATTCATCACGTTACAAAGTTATGAAATCATTGTGGAACAAACGTATATTTTAGTACAGAATCTTTATTATTTAGTACCTATTTGCATGGTTTTTAGACATTTTTTGCAGTTGACATCCAAAAACAAACGTTATTAAAGCTGTATGCGTGCTGTTAAAAAAACTTGATTGTTTGCACGTTGCGCCATAAAGTAGTAATTTTGCAACGCAATGAAATACATATTATTAACGATCATCACGCTGATGCTGTTCACGGCGTGCGCCAAGACCGACGACGAGAAGGCTCAGGACCTGCTCGCCCAGATAGACCTGCTCTATGCCAAAGGTAAGTACAAGGAGACTCTCGACTCAATAACCGTACTGCGCGACCGCTTCCCTATGGCACTCGAGTCAAGACGCAAGGCGCTTGCTATATGGCAGAAAGCATCGCTCGCTATGGCACAGAAAGACGTAGCCAACACCGACATACGCCTGCAGGAAGTGACACAACAGATAGAGGAAACCACCGACCGACTGGCACGCAACATGCTGCTTGTAAAGCGCGACTCGCTGCAGGCACGATATGAGGCAATGTGCGGCGTAGTGAGAATGATACACGCAAGGCAGAAACAATAGCAAGGGATAAACTTGTTTATTTGACAAGTTTTTTGTATTTTTGTGCCGACTTATTAACAGACATGACAAAGACAGAAGAACAATTCAGAAGCGTGATGCAGGAGTGCCGGACGTTATTCGGCAAGAAACTGCACGACTATGGGGCATCGTGGCGCATATTGCGCCCGTCGTCGCTTACCGACCAGCTCTTCATCAAGGCCAAGCGCATACGCTCAATCGAAATCACCGGCACTACGCTTGTAGGCGAAGGTATACGCCCTGAGTTTATCGCTTTGATAAACTATGGCATCATCGGACTTATACAGCTCAAGAACGGATTCACAGACACAGTGGACACCACGCCCGACGAGGCGATGGCAATGTACGACGAGTACGCACAGGAGTGTCTGGAACTGATGTTGCGCAAGAACCACGACTACGCCGAGGCTTGGCGCGACATGCGTGTGAGCAGCTATACCGACTTTATTCTGACTAAAATACAACGCATCAAGGAGATAGAGAACATCAACGGCAACACTCTCGTATCAGAAGGCATCGATGCCAACTATATGGACATCATCAACTATGCCTGCTTCGGAGCTATAAAAACTGTGGAGAACGAATAAACCCACACGCTGCCAACATATAACAGCAGAAATAAATCATCAACAAAAATGTCCAAACTCAGAATACTCGCTGTAAACCTGTGCCGACTGGTACTTGGCCTGACATTCATACTTTCGGGATATGTCAAGGCTATCGACCCGCTTGGCACACAATACAAACTGAAGGACTATGCAGCCGCATTGCATCTGGCGGAGTACATACCCGACTGGCTCACGCTCACGGGAGCGATAACATTGGCTATGACGGAGTTTGCATTGGGCATATTCATGCTGTTTGCGATACGCCGCCGACTTGTGTCAAAGCTCACGACGGCAATGATGGTGGTGATGACACTCATCACGGTGTGGATATTCATTGCAAACCCAGTGAAGGACTGCGGATGCTTCGGTGACGCAATAAAACTGACCAACGGCGAGACTCTGCTCAAGAACATTGTGCTGCTGGCAGCAGCAATAATAACGATGTTGCGCCCGATGGACATGGGCAGACTCATATCGAAGTCGAACCAATGGATTGTGACCAACTACTCGCTGATATACATCGTGTGCACAAGCATATACTGCCTGTATGCCCTACCGACGTTCGACTTCCGTCCGTATCACATAGGAGCCAACATCAAGAAGGGCATGGAGATACCCGAAGGGGCAGAACAGCCGGAGTT
Source organism: uncultured Prevotella sp. (assembly GCA_900550035.1). GTDB lineage: Bacteria > Bacteroidota > Bacteroidia > Bacteroidales > Bacteroidaceae > Prevotella. The sequence continues at coordinate 74,778 of URQS01000002.1, forward strand.
TGAGACTACATTCATACTGAAAAAGAACGGACAGACACGCGAATTCACGCTCGACAACTATCCTGACTCTACTTGGGAGTTTGTCGACTCGAAGACCATTCAGACACGACAAGGCTATGAGCCACCAATACACGACTTCAGCCTGACGGACACGGAAACCGGCGAAGACATCACCGAGAATGTGCTCAACCATAAGGGCTACACTTTCTTGCTCATATCACGTTCGCTGGCATACGCCGATGACAGCAATTTCGGCAACATCGACCAGATATACGAGTATGCAACCGAATACAATATACCGTTCTACTGCATAACGGCATCTACCGACAAAGACATCAACCGATGGCGCGACATGACAGGAGCAGAATACCCGTTCTGCACAGCCGACGAGACAACACTCAAGACCATAATACGTAGCAACCCCGGACTGCTGCTCCTTAAGGATGCAACCATCATAGGCAAGTGGAGCCACAACCAATTGCCAAACACCGAAGAACTGACAGCAAGCCCCGACAAGCTGCCTATAGGACAACAGACAGACGACGGAGTGACCGGCAAACTGATTAAGGTGCTGCTGACATTCCTGCTGCCTCTGACTGTGCTGACCATTGCCGACCGCATATGGGCATGGTCGAAGTGGGTGCGCAACAAAGAAAAGAAAGAATCGGACAAAATATTTCAAATCTTTAAAAACAAAAGGAAAATGAGAAAGAAAATTGTAGCAGGTAACTGGAAAATGAACCTCAACCTGCAGGATGGCGTTGCTCTCGCTAAGGAAATCAACGAGGCACTTGTAGCTGACAAACCAAACTGTGAAGTTATCATCTGCACTCCGTTCATCCACCTCGCTTCTGTAGCTCAGGTGCTCGACCAGAACGTAGTAGCTCTCGGTGCTGAGAACTGCGCTGACAAGGCTAAGGGTGCTTACACTGGCGAAGTTTCAGCTGAGATGGTTAAGAGCACTGGTGCTCAGTACGTAATCCTCGGCCACTCAGAGCGTCGTCAGTACTACGGCGAGACTGCTGAGATTCTGAAGGAGAAGGTAGACCTCGCACTTGCTAACGGTCTGAAGATTCTCTTCTGCTGCGGCGAGACTCTTGAGGAGCGTCAGGCAGAGAAGCAGAACGAGGTAGTAAAGGCAGAACTCGAAGGCTCAGTATTCCACCTCGACGCAGAGGCTTGGAAGAACATCGTTATCGCTTACGAGCCAATCTGGGCTATCGGTACTGGCATGACTGCTACTTCTGACCAGGCTGAGGAGATGCTTGCTTACATCCGCTCAATCGTTGCCGAGAAGTACGGCCAGGAGGCTGCTGAGGAGACTTCTATCCTCTACGGTGGAAGCTGCAAGGCAAGCAACGCTCCCGAGCTCTTCTCTAAGCCTAACATCGACGGTGGCCTCATCGGTGGCGCTTCATTGAAGTGCGCTGACTTCAAGGGCATCATCGACGCTTGGAAGAAGTAATCAGGACTCAACAAGACTAATTCAAAACAGTGGAGCTGCCGCAATTGCCGGCGGCTCCACATTATAATATATATATGAAACGCTTTCTATTCATACTGAACTTGCTATTATGCATAGGTGCTGCCGCCCAGGCACAAACCTACACACAACACCTGCAGCAGAAAAAGCAGGGCAAGGCAAACGTCACCGTGACTCAGAGTCGCGAAATAGAAACGCTTGTCAACGGGGCAAACGTGAGCGCACGCAAACCTGCCATCGACAACCATACGCCCAATAACGCGCACAAAACCGACAACGCCCCAACTAAAAAGCAGAATACTCAGGAGCAGGCGCTGCAAAAGCACACTGCCAACTCAAATAAAGGCGAAACTAACGCCAAACACGAACAGCATGCCACTCACGAACAACATGCTAACAACCGCAAGACCGAAAACGAAGAAAATGACGACAACGAAATGGAAATACCTACTGTCGACATGCGCAAAAAGGTGATGCGACGCTCATACAAGGTGAACGGCTACCGCGTACAGGTATTTGCCGGTGGCAACTCGCGCAACGACAAGATTAAAGCTCAAAACGCTGGCAACGCCGTAAAAATGGCATTTCCAAGCCAACCAATATACGTACACTTCTACTCTCCACGATGGATTTGCCGCATGGGCAACTACCGCACCTACGCAGAGGCCAATGCCATTCTGCAACAGGTAAAGAAAATGGGATACAAACAAGCTTGCATCGTAAGCGGAAAGATAACAGTGGCGTATTAGGAATTAGGAATGACGAATTAGGAATTGGTTGCCTGCGGCAATTAGGAATTAAGAATGACGAATTAGGAATTGGTTGTCTACGGCTATTAGGAGTAACTCGTAATTCAAACAACTCGTAATTCGTAATTCAAAACAACTCGTAATTCGTAATTCGTAACTCGTAATTCAAAAAACTCGTAATTCGTAACTCAAAAAAACTCGTAACTCGTAATTCAAAACAACTCGTAATTCGTAACTCGTAATTCGTAATTCAAAATGATAACTCCCGAATATCGCGAGGGTCTCGACGACCTCGCATCACACTACAAAGAAGTGCTGACATTGCTCGGCGAAGACCCCGAACGTGAGGGACTGCAGAAGACTCCTATGCGCGTTGCAAAGGCTATGCAGGTGCTCACACGCGGCTACTCACAGGATCCGCACAAGGTGTTGACCGACGCCCTCTTCAAGGAAGACTACAACCAGATGGTGCTCGTCAAGGACATCGACGTGTTCTCGCTCTGCGAACACCACATGTTGCCCTTCTACGGCAAGGCACACGTGGCTTATATCCCTAACGGCTACATCACCGGACTAAGCAAGATTGCACGCGTTGTGGACATCTTCTCACATCGTCTGCAGGTGCAGGAGCGTCTGACACAGCAGATACGCGAGTGTATAGAGGACACACTCCATCCCCTCGGAGTGATGGTAGTGATTGAGGCAAAGCACATGTGCATGCAGATGCGTGGTGTGGAGAAGCAAAGCTCTATAACCATGACAAGCGACTTCTCGGGCGCTTTCGAGCAGGCAAAGACACGCCAGGAACTGATGAATCTCATCAATTCAAACTCGCACAAATTCTAATCAACAAAAAAATTCAAAAAAAGTTGATATATCCGTGCAATGTTTTCAAACAGCCTGCATTATAGTTAATGTAAGGCAATAAAACAATAACATTGCAACGAATATATAAACAATAAAAATCAAAACAAACAAAATGAAAAATTTCAAGAATCTTCTCATGACATTCATCGGCATCATCGCCGTAGCCATGTGTGCAACATCATGCCTCAACAGTGATGACGACTCTATCGACGCTGTAACCCAGAAGCGCTACCAGCAATTGATGTCTGGAATGTACTCGGGCAAGGCTCGATTCTACCAGCTGAAATCTACAGGAAGCTTGTCAAGCCAAAAGACTTATGTAAAGTACGACTCTATCCATACTTCATGGGACGTAAATGCTGACTCTACATTCAGAATCAACAACTTCCCTGTATTTATGCTCGATAGCGCTATAGTAGTAGAGAAGACTTCTACTGGCAACGAGGCAGAGAAATACCGTGCTCTCAATCAGGCCATCCGCGCGTTGAAGAACAGTTCGGAGGGCTATATAATGGGTACTAAGGCAAGATATGTAATTCCTTCATCAAGCTGGGTAAGCGAAAACGTAATCCAGTTCTATGTACAGCCTTACACAATTGAGCGCACCATCAACTTCGACGGAGATGACCACAAGGTTTACTTCGTATTCAGCCCATACACTACTGGAGCTTTCTCGGCAACCAACCGCAAGTTCCAGGCACAGCTTGCACTGAGCGCTATCTGCATCGACAAGTTAGATCCGTCGCACACTGTACCATCACAGTTCATGAACAGCATTGTTGTTACACTGTCTGACTAAATTGTGATGACATCACTATTACAATAAGCAAATATTCATCAATGAAATTCATTTCATGGAACGTAAACGGTCTGCGTGCGTGCGTGCAGAAAGGGTTTGAAGACTCTTTCCGCACGCTCGACGCGGACTTTTTCTGTCTGCAGGAGACAAAGATGCAGGCGGGTCAGCTCGACCTTCAGTTTGAAGGCTACAACTCCTACTGGAACTATGCCGACAAGAAAGGATATTCGGGCACTGCAATATACACACGCCACACACCTATCAGCGTAAGCTACGGCATAGGCATAGACGAGCACGACCACGAGGGACGCGTCATAACACTCGAGATGGAGGACTTCTATCTCGTGACATGCTATACGCCCAACTCACAGGACGGACTGCGCCGACTCGACTATCGCATGCAGTGGGAGACCGACTTCCTCAACTATATCAAGCAGTTGGACGCAAAGAAACCCGTCATCCTTTGCGGCGACCTGAACGTGGCACACGAAGAAATCGACCTCAAGAACCCAAAGACCAACCGCAAGAATGCCGGATTTACCGACGAGGAACGCCAGAAAATGACAAAATTCCTTGCCAATGGATTTATCGACACCTTCCGCACGCTACATCCCGACGACCCTACCTACTCATGGTGGTCGTACAGATTCCGCGCTCGCGAGAAGAACGCAGGATGGCGCATCGACTACTTCATCGTGTCGGAACGACTGCGCGCCAATATAGCATCAGCAGCAATACATACTGAAATATACGGCAGCGACCACTGCCCTGTAGAGCTCGTCATTGAATGACGGGCTTATTTTTTATAATGTGATACGCATAACCTAAAGAAACATTAAAATATTTGTCATTTACGCAAAAAGTAATTATCTTTGCACAGATAAACTGTGTCCGTGTATACATCTGTTTCTTGACATTTCTATCTGGACATACAACAATTCATTAAAATAGATTAAAACAACAACCAAATACAGCCTAACCCCATAACTTACAATGATTAAAAGAATAAAGAAACTCAAGAAAATACGCCTACACCGTGAAGGAACCGACACACTCGTATACGGATTCATATTCATCGCAGCTATCGCACTGCTGTTGTGGCGATTCTGCGACAACAAAGCCCCATTCTGGTGCTTCACTGTCATATTCGCTGTAGTATACGGTATCGTCATCAACTTCTTCCGCTGTCCTATCAGATTTTTCCCAAGCGAAGACACAGAGAAGATTGTAGTAGCTCCTGCCGACGGTCGTATAGTAGTGATTGAGGAAGTAGACGAAGACACATACTTTCACGAGCGCCGCATCATGGTGAGCATTTTCATGAGTCTCTTCAACGTACACGCCAACTGGTTCCCCGTAGACGGACGCGTGAAACTCGTAGCACACCACAACGGCAACTTCCACAAGGCATGGCTGCCCAAGGCAAGCGAGGAGAACGAGCATGCCGACGTTATCATTACAACTCCCGACGGCGACGACATCCTGTGCCGACAAATAGCTGGTGCTGTGGCACGACGCATCGTGACATATGCCAAGGAAGGCGAGGACTGCTACATCGACGAGCATCTCGGATTTATCAAGTTCGGCTCGCGCGTTGACGTGTATCTGCCGCTCGGCACTGAGATATGCGTAAAGATGGGACAGGCTACAACAGGCGACCAGACCATAATAGCCAAGCTCAAGTAGAGATTGGCTAATAAAGAAATACGGAACTACAATGAACTTGAATAATCGCGGCAATGCCGCGATTTTGATTTTATAAATTCAAAATTCGAATAATGGCAAACTTTATTACAAGTAAGATACCAAACACCCTGACATGTGGCAATCTCGTATCGGGCTGCATAGCTACCTACTTCGCCTTGTGCGGCGAAGCACAACTGGCGCTCATGTGGATTGTAGCAGGAGCCGTATTCGACTTCTTCGACGGAATGAGCGCCCGTCTGCTCGGAGTAAGCTCGCCAATAGGCAAGGAACTCGACTCGCTGGCCGATGACGTGACATTCGGTGTGGCACCAGCAGCAATGGTGTTCACCCAACTCTCGGTAATGGAATATCCGTCGTTTATGGAACCGATAGCGCCATACGTACCGTTCTTCGCATTCGTAATGGCAGCATTCTCGGCATTACGATTGGCTAAGTTCAATCTCGACACACGACAGACCACATCGTTCATCGGACTCCCTACACCTGCCAACGCCTTATTCTGGGCATCGTTGCTGGTATCACAACCCGACATCATCGAGAGTTCTTCAATGATGGTGTTGCCTATGCTCGCAATGATATGCGTAAGCAGCTGGCTATTGATAGCTGAAATTCCGATGTTCGCCCTAAAGTTCAAGAACTGGGGATGGGCAGGCAACGAGTTAAGATACTCATTCATCGTATTCTCTGCCGCCATGATAATATGGTTGGGCATAATGCAAAGCTTCTGGGTTATCATTACAGCTTACTTCCTGACATCGATTGTCGCAAACGCCGTAAGCAAAACAGACAAACAATAGATAGCGGAAAAAGCTCAAAAGAGGCACAAATATAATTATTAACTTCAAACAGACAACGAAAATGGTATTTGTAGGACTCTTTCTGAAATCAATATTTCTCATCTTGCTGTTGAGCGCTTTCTTCTTCATCGGCATCATATTGTACTTATATGTACGCGTGAAAAAGATGGCAAAGACATTCAACACCAAGTCAACAAAGCGCTCCACTAACGAGAGCAAGCAAAGCTCGACAAACGAACAAATCTACGACGAACGTCCAGAGAGCCAAGCCAAGCGAAAGATATTTGCAAAGGATGAAGGCGAATATGTCGACTTTATCGAAGAAAACAACTGATATGAGCAATTATACAAACGAAGCCATAACATTGCTGCAAAAACTTATAAAGACTCCGTCGGTAAGTCGCGACGAGAAAGACGCAGCAGACATCATGCAGGGATATATCGAAAGTCTCGGCATGAAGACGTGGCGCGAGGCTAACAACGTATGGACCATGTCGCCATGGTTTGACGACAACAAGCCTACCCTACTGCTCAACGCTCATATCGACACCGTAAAACCTGTAAGTTCATGGACTCGCGACCCTTTTGAGCCAACTATCGAAGATGGCACACTCTACGGACTGGGCAGCAACGACTGTGGAGGTGGACTAGTATCGCTACTGCAAGCAATGCGCATACTGTGTGAGCATGAACAACGATACAATATAGTATATCTCGCGTCGGCTGAAGAGGAAGTATCAGGCAAGGACGGCATAAGCCGCGCCATACCACTGCTGCCACACATCGACGTTGCCATCGTAGGCGAACCTACCGGCATGCAACCGGCCATAGCCGAAAAGGGTCTGATGGTGCTCGACATCACAGCACACGGCAAAAGCGGACATGCTGCACGAGGCGAAGGGATCAATGCCCTGTATGCTGCGCTCGATGACCTTGTGTGGATTCGCGACTATAAATTCGAACGTGTAAGCCCACTACTCGGCCCTACCATAATGAACGCCACTGTCATAAATGCAGGCACACAGCACAATGTAGTGCCTGACGAATGCTACATCATTGTCGACGTGCGAACCAACGAACTCTATACCAACGAAGAGGTGTGCGAATTTGTAGCCAAGAACATACACAGCGACTGCAAGGCACGGTCGTACCGCCTACACTCGTCGCACATCCCTACCAATCATCCGATTGTACAGCGTCTGACCGACATGGGCAAGACTCCGTTCGGGTCGCCAACACTGAGCGACCAGGCACTCATGCCATGGCCGTCGCTGAAACTTGGTCCGGGAGACTCGGCACGATCGCACTCAGCCAATGAGTATATACGCATTGACGAGATTAACGATGCAATAAACACGTATGTAAAACTACTCGATAGAAAAGATATCTGAATTCCAATAATATAAAATCCCGCAATCTATTATGCTGAATAATTTCAAGATAGACAACGAAACCAAAAGCGGACAATGCAAGAAAGGCATACTCAACTATTTCGTTGCTAACGGCAACTCTACTATACAGGAGCTGGCCAAAGAAGTAAATCTTAGCGTACCCACCGTTACCAAAGCGTTGGGCGAACTGCTCAACGTGGGATACATCAACGAGTATGGTAAGCAGGAAACCGGTGAGGGACGCCATCCTACACTATACGGACTAAATCCTAACTCGGGCTATTTCGTTGGCGTTGAGATAAAGGAAGGATTTGTCAACCTTGGAATGATAAACTTCAGAGGCGATCTCGTAAATATCGAGAACGACAAGCCATGCCGCATAGACAACACAATGGAGTCGATTGAGGAACTGTGCGAACTCGTAAAGCAGTTTATCGACAAGTCGGGCGTTAACAAGGACAAGGTACTCAACGTACTGTTCAGCATATCAGGACGCGTCAACGCCAAGAGCGGATACAGCCACACAATATACAACTTCACCGAACAGCCACTGACAACGCTCTTCTCCGAAATGCTCAACTATCCGGCAAGCATCGAGAACGATACACGTGCATACGCCTTTGGAGAATATATGGTAGGCAATGTCAATGGCGAACGAGACATACTCTTTATCAACGCAAGTTGGGGATTAGGACTCGGCATTATCATCAACGGCAAACTGTACTCCGGTCGCTCAGGATTCGCTGGCGAGATAGGACATATGCACTTGTACAACAACGAGATACTGTGCCACTGCGGTAAGAAGGGATGCCTTGAAACCGAGGCTTCGGGAAGAGCGCTCTACCGTATAGTGAAAGAGCGCATTAAGGCTGGCGAATCGTCGTCACTGACCAAAACCAAAGGCAACGACTTCACTCTCGAAGACATCATTGATGCCGTAAATGCCGAAGACCCACTGTGCATTGACGTTGTGGAAAGAATAGGATACGCAATAGGCGAAACCGTAGCCAACCTCATCAATGTATTCAATCCCGAACTGGTGGTAATAGGCGGCATGCTGGCACGTACTGGCATTTTCCTTCAGCAGGCAGTCAATGCGTCGGTGCGCAAGTACACACTCAACCTTGTCAACAAAGACACTCGCCTATGCCTGTCAAAACTCAACGAACGCGGAGGCATAATAGGAGCATGCCTGCTGGCACGAAAAATAGTGCTGGGATAAAGAGCCGACGAAAAATGCCGCCGACGATAATATCAAAATAACATGGAAGATTTCATTCACCTACACGTACATACATATTACTCCATTCTTGACGGACAGTCGCCCGTACAGAAACTCGTGGACAAAGCGGTAGCCAACGGCATGCGCGGCATGGCCATAACCGACCACGGCAATATGTTCGGAGTGAAGGAATTGTTCAACTATTGCAACAAGATAAACGGCAAGCTGAAGGACGAAGGCAAAGAACCCTTCAAGCCGATATTCGGATGTGAGATGTATGTAGCACACCGCCGCAAATGCGACCGCGAGAAAGAACGTGGCGACATGGGCGGCTACCACCTTATAGTGCTCGCAAAGAACTATAACGGCTACAAAAACCTCATCAAGCTGGTGTCACGTGCATGGGTGGATGGATATTATATGCGTCCTCGTACCGACCGCGAGGACTTGGAGCGATATCACGAAGACCTTATTGTATGCTCGGCATGTATTGCCGGCGAAGTGCCCGCTAAAATTCTGAAGGGCGACATACAAGGAGCACGCGAGGCTATTGAGTGGTATAAGCGCGTGTTTGGCGACGACTATTATCTGGAACTTCAACGCCACGAGGTGAAGGATCCGCGTCAGCGTGCCAACCGCGAGACTTTCCCACTACAGCAGCGTGCCAACAAAGAATTGATTGAGCTGTCGAAGGAGTATGGCATCAAGCTTGTCTGCACCAACGACTGCCACTTTGTCGACCAGGACAATGCCGAAGCCCACGACCACCTGCTGTGTCTGGCTACTGGCAAAGACCTTGACGACCCCAACCGTATGCTCTACTCCAAGCAGGAGTGGTTCAAGACGCGCGAAGAGATGAACGAAATCTTCGCCGATGTGCCCGAAGCACTTTCCAATACACTTGAAATATTGGACAAGGTGGAGACATACTCCATCGACCATGCGCCAATTATGCCTTTCTTCCCCATTCCTGCCGAATTCGGTAGTGAGGAAGAAACACGCAAGCGCATTACACCCGAGGAGCTGTTCCGCGAGTTTACAACCGACGAGAACGGCAACGACATCATGTCACACGAAGAAGCCGAGAAGAAAATCAAGAAACTTGGCGGACTGGACAAGCTCTATCGTATCAAGTTTGAAGCCGACTATCTGGCCAAACTCGCATACGATGGTGCAAAGAAGTTGTATGGCGACCCGCTACCCTACGAAGTTTACGAGCGTGTGAAGTTCGAATTGCACATCATGAAGACCATGGGCTTCCCCGGTTACTTCCTTATTGTGCAGGATTTCATCAACTCTGCACGTGACGAACTTGGCGTTATGGTAGGCCCTGGACGTGGTTCGGCAGCCGGATCGGTTGTAGCCTATTGCTTGGGAATTACCAAGATTGACCCAATCAAGTACGACCTGCTTTTCGAACGTTTCCTTAACCCCGACCGTATTTCTCTCCCCGATATCGATACAGACTTCGACGACGACGGACGCGGCAAAGTGCTCGAATGGGTTGAGGACAAATACGGACACGACAAGGTGGCGCACATCATCACCTACGGCACTATGGCCACGAAAAACTCCATCAAGGACGTGGCACGTGTGGAAAAATTGCCGCTCGATATAAGCAATCGTCTGTGCAAAGCCATCCCCGACAAGTTGCCCGACGGACTTAAGATGAACCTGCCCAACGCCATCAAGAGCGTGCCGGAGCTGCGCGAAGCCGAAGCAAGTGCCAATCCGCAGATGGCAAACACCATAAAATACGCCAAGATGCTTGAAGGAACGGTGCGCGGAACGGGCATTCATGCCTGCGGAACAATTATATGTCGCGACGCAATTTCGGATTGGGTACCAGTGTCAACAGCCGAAGACAAATCAGACCCTGGACACAAGCTTCTTGCTACACAATACGACGGACACGTCATTGAGGAGACGGGACTTATCAAGATGGACTTCCTCGGACTCTCCACCCTGTCAATCATGAAGGAAACGGTGGAGAATATACGTCTGACACACGGAATCACAGTCGACTTGGACACAATTCCTATCGACGACGAGCTCACATACAAGCTATATCAAGAGGGACGCACCATCGGTACGTTCCAGTTTGAGTCGGCAGGCATGCAGAAGTATCTACGCGAGCTGAAGCCTACGGTTTTCGAGGACCTTATTGCCATGAACGCCCTCTATCGTCCCGGTCCTATGGACTACATCCCATCGTTCATCGCCCGTAAGAATGGCAAAGAGGAGATAAAGTACGACATCCCCTGCATGGAGAAGTACCTCAAGGACACCTACGGCATTACCGTATATCAGGAGCAGGTGATGCTCCTCTCGCGCCAGCTTGCCAACTTCACCCGAGGCGAATCGGACGCCCTGCGTAAGGCAATGGGTAAGAAGAAGAAGGCTATCGTTGACGCGATGAAGCCTAAGTTTATCGAGGGCGGACAGAAAAATGGGCACGACCCGAAGGTGCTCGAGAAGATTTGGGCCGACTGGGAAAAGTTTGCGTCGTACGCATTCAACAAGTCGCATGCCACATGCTACTCATGGGTGGCATATCAGACGGCTTACCTGAAGGCACACTACCCTGCCGAATTCATGGCGGGCAACATGAGCCGATGCATCAACGACATCACGAAGATAACAAAGCTCATGTCCGAATGTCAGGCCATGGGAATACCATGTCTAGGTCCTGACGTTAACGAGAGTCAGCGAAAGTTCTCAGCCAACAAGAAGGGCGAGGTGCGCTTCGGACTGTCTGCAATCAAGGGAATGGGCGATGCAGCTGCGGTGAACATCATAGCCGAGCGCGAGAAGAACGGACCATATAAAGATATATTCGACTTTGTACAGCGTGTCAACCTCTCGGCGGTCAACCGCAAGGCCCTTGAATCGCTTGCCCTGAGTGGCGGATTCGACTCGTTCGGCATCAAGCGCGAGCAATACTTCGCCCAAAACGTCAAGGGCGACACATTTATAGAGACCATTCTGCGCTACGGCCAGGTATATCAGACCGAGCAATCGTCGATGCAGAACTCGCTGTTCGGCGACATGGGCGGCATAGAGATAACCACACCGCCAGTGCCCAATTGCGAACCTTGGAGCACAATGGAGCTGCTCAAGAAGGAGCGCGAACTCGTCGGCATATACCTTTCAGCCCATCCGCTTGACGACTATGCCGTGGTGCTCAACCACATGTGCAACCTCAAGTGCCCGCAAGTGGGCCGTGAGATGGACAAGAAAGACTTGGCGCGTTACGAGGAACTTACGTTCGGAGGCATTGTCACAGCAGTATCGTCACGCTGGACAAAGACCAACAAGCCGTTCGGAATCGTGACAATAGAAGACTTCGACGGTGCTGGTGAAATAGCATTGTTCGGTGAGGAATGGACAAAATGGCAGAGTATGCTACAGGAGGAATATCCCGTGTACATAACAGCAAAGTGCCAGCAGCGCTTCCGCAACAATCCCGATGCCTACGACTTGGTGATAAAGAAGATAGAATTCCTAAGCGATGTCAAGGACAAGTCGATAGAGAAACTAACTATCTACATCGACTCCACAATATTCAAGGATGCCAGCATCACCGACCTACAGACTATGCTGCAAAACAACAAGGGCCAGGTGCCGCTCTACTTCAACATCCACGACTCTGAGCACAACACCAACATCGAGATGTACAGCAGCAAAGTGACGGTCGATGTCAACAAGCGACTGCTCAACTTCCTCGACGACATGGACAAGCAGTCGGGCGAATTGCACAACGTACGCTATGCCATCAATTAGCAGAAGGCAAGATGCAAGAAACACTAAAGATATTTGGCACAGACTTTGATATCAATTATTCATTAACACCAATATTTAAAACAAAAGACAATGGAAGTAAAGATTACAACCGAAAACATTGAGCAGTACAAGAGCGGCGAACTGCCGTTGGTAGTTGACCTTTGGGCTACATGGTGTGGACCATGCCGTATGATTGCCCCTATCGTTTCTAAGCTCGCTGAGGAATACGACGGCAAGATAGTAGTAGGCAAGTGCGACGTTGAGGAGAACGACGACGTTGCAGCTGAGTACCGCGTACGCAACATCCCTACTCTGCTGTTCTTCAAGGGTGGCGAACTCGTAGGCAAGCACGTAGGTGCCATCACCGAGGGCGACCTTAAGGCTAAATTCGACGAGCTTCTGTAAGCTTCAACGAACTATATTACATCCCTAAAAAAGATTACATCCCTAAAAAAGGTGTGCTATTCAGTTATAGCACACCTTTTTTTGTATATTTAGCATTAAAGCAAACGCGCCCGAAACCGTTTGGTTTCG
>URQS01000003.1 GCA_900550035.1 uncultured Prevotella sp.
TAAGAAGTAAGCTATGAAAAGACTCTTTACGTTATTGGCTGTACTGATGTTGACTGTTACCGCATCATTTGCGCAGCAGAACTTTTATTTTTGGGGAAAGGATGGCTACGTTTCCACCAAGCCTGTATCTGAAGTCGATAGCTTGACCTTTAGTGTAGGTTCTTGGTTGTTCCAGATTTCTAAGCCAGTGAACCTTGCTGCAACTACCAGTAGTTTTCAAGGTTCGGCTAAGGTGGCTTTCAATGACAAGGTAAAGTCAATCGATGTTACTCCCGAAGTAGGTATTTGTTATACAGGTACGAACCATACGCCGACTTATAATGACTTCAAGAAGAAGTTAGGTAGTACTATGCAAGACTATTCGTTTACAATCATGAATGTCCTTTCTGGCACTACTTATTATTACCGTACTTACGTCAAGCTCCTTGATGAAGTTTATTACAGTGCTGTCAACTCTATTACCACCATGGGAGAGAAACCTCAATATATCGTCATCAACGGTCACAAGTTCATTAATCTCGGTTTACCCAGTGGTTTGTTTTGGGCAGAAACTAACGTAGGTGCTTCATCTTCTTCAGATGATGGTGATTACTTTGCTTGGGGCGAGACGGCATCTAAGTCTTATTATGATTGGAATACTTACAAGTGGGGCAGTGACTATAATAATTTATCTAAGTACAACATTTCCGATGGCAAGACCACCCTTGATGCTGAAGACGATGCAGCTACCGTCAATTGGGGCGCTCCTTGCCGTATGCCAGATACTTCAGAGTTTGAAGAACTTTATAACAAGTGCGATTGGTCTTGGCAAGGAAATGGCTATCTCGTTACTGGTCCTAACGGCAGCACCATCTTCTTCCCTGCTTCGGGTTACTTCCAAGACGGTAGCCCCATCGGATATGGTTCGCAGGGAAGATATTGGTCACGTTCGCTCTACTCGAACAATACCAATATGGCCCACTACCTCTACTTCCGCCGTAACTACGTCAAACCGACTGGCGGAAGCAGCCGTTGCAAAGGGCTCCCTGTCCGCCCAGTCGCAGAAAAATAAGGTAGGCTAAATGGCCACCGCTTCTCATTTCATGCCAGTAGGCTTTCCCGCGGAGTGGGCGAAATTTATTTAGAATTACAACAAAGACAATAATTTATATGAAACGCATATTTTCTTTTGTTTTGTCAGCATTGTTAGCAGTCACATTCACCACTGCCCATGCTCAGCAAAACATTTTCATTTGGAAGGATGGTAACATCTCTGTCAAGTCAGTAGCCGATATTGATAGTATTACCACTTCTGTAGGCAGTTGGCTTTTTAATATCCACACCTCTGCTCCCACATCAGTTACGACCAACACGCTTGAGGCGTCTATCAGTGTGTCTTATGCAGACAACGTGCAATCTTTGTCTCAAACTCCCGAAATCGGTGTTTGCTTTTCATCAGAGGAAGTTACTCCCATTTATTTTTGTGGTCACGAACGTTTAGGTACTTCAGTCAGAAGTTATGACTTCACGCTTTACAACCTTGACCCAGGCACCACTTATTTCTTTCGTGGTTACGTCAAGTTAGGTGATAAAGTCTTTTATGGCAACGTTAAGTCTGTCATGACTTTTGGTGAAAAGCCAACATCTTCCACTTACACGCTCATCAATGGTCACAAGTTTGTAGACCTCGGTTTACCCAGTGGCTTGCTCTGGGCTTGCACCAATATCGGTGTTCCCGGTTCCTCCTCTCTCGTTGGCTATTATTTTGCTTGGGGTGAGACAGAGCCTAAGTTAAGCGATTATTCTTGGAGTACTTACAAATGGGGCGATGATAATATGACAAAGTACAACTATTCCGATGGCAAGAAAACACTTGATGCTGAAGACGATGCTGCTACCGTCAATTGGGGCGCCCCTTGTCGTATGCCAGATTCTTCAGAGTTTGAAGAACTTTATAACAAATGTGATTGGTCGTGGAAGTCCAATTACAATGGCACAAGCGGCTACCTCGTTACTGGTCCCAACGGCAACACTATCTTCCTCCCTGTTTCGGGTGGTCGCTACAACAATGTCCTCAGCAACTCAGATTCGTACGGAAGATATTGGTCACGTTCGCTCTATTCGAACTACAACGCCCGTTACCTCTTGTTCCACAGTGGTCGCATCTATCCGACGGAGTACAACGACCGTTACAGTGGGTACCCTATCCGCCCAGTCGCAGATTTCGGTGAAAAGCCATCTTCTTATCATATCTATTACATGGTAGGTCAATTAACTGGTTGGGATGCATCGAACAAGGATTTCGCATTCTATCCAGAGAGCAACACTGTTCACTCTTATACTGCTCAGTTTACAGGTGCAGCCAACTTGAAGATATGGATGAAGGACGATTTCGGCAATTGGGACACTGCGTATGGCGCTATCTTTGATGGTGACGATTCTGAGTCTGGTTCACTCACACAGAGTGGTGCAGGTACTATCGTTTGTCCTGAGCCAGGTGCTTATTACACGTTGACAGTAGATTTCGCTAATATGTCATACGAATGGACTAAGGTTGCTGACCAGAATCCTACAACTTATTACAATGTCTCATTGATTGGTGGATTTAATTCTTGGACAGATTATGACTTGTATCAAGTTATTCCTCATAACTGGCATACAGTACTTACCCTCCAATCAGCTACGGAATTGAAATTCCGCGCTAACCATGATTGGCAAGTTAATTGGGGTGATGGTGGTGACATCAACAAGAAGGAGTACGGTAAGGGCAGCATTTACGGTAATAACATCAATTGCCCAGCAGGCACTTACGATGTATTCTTCAATGACATTACTGGTGAATACTTATTTGTAGTGAAGTAATTCCTTTTATGTTCACAACATAACCCAAAAGGCGGTTCCAGGAGCAATCCCGAAGCCGCCTATTCTCTTTTTATTGCTACCTCCTGTTAACCTTACCCCAGTTCGGGATAAAATAGCGATTAGTTGCATGTGAAGACAGATACGCGAGTTCTCTTCCCATGCCATCAGACATGGGCTGTATATAAAGAATCGAAAGAGATGATTCTGTCTTTAGAACAATGAAAGTTGCTTTGTGTCCTCAATGCAGTATCCCTGCAATGCCTTTGGCTTGTTGTCGAAGAAGCAATACGCTCCCAATGCTGAAATAAGGTTCATGATAAAGTTGCTTACAGATCTATGGCGTGAGTGTACAATCTGTGCCGTATTCTTCAGCATGTCGTTAATGGTTTCGATAATGTATCTCTTGCGCAGCATCATTCTGTCATAGAACGGCTTCATCATGTGTACTTCATGCTTGATACTGCCCCCAATGATTAGAAAAATCCTTTTTTCTTTTCGTAAATTCTGCAAGATGATATGATGAAAAGAATGAGGATAAAAAGAACACAAGTAACGATACCAAGGGGATAGTATGGTAACAAACGAAAGCAAAATTCCTCCAATGACGACTTCATAATGAAAGAAAGATTGAATAAAAAAAGGACTAAGAGATAATTATTCAAATAAAATGTGTATATTTGCGGTAAACTTTGCTCTACAACCTAAACAGACAATAACAAAATGTTGCACACCATTTATTTCATTTACGGACTGTGCGTCATGTTCTATTTCATGATGTCATGGCTCTTCTTCCATAAGGACAAAGAACTACTATCAAGACTCGTGGCAGTCTTGATGCTGGTTATCGGTGTGCAATGTTTGAAGAATCTATATTTTATCAAACCCATAAACGATCCTAACGAGATAAGATGGATGATGACAATAGCTTCCGACGTGGTGGCAATCCCTTTATACGCCTTTATCCTTATCGAACTATGCAGTCCTACAAGCCTCACCCGTCGTACTATCATCTTGCATGAGCTACTATTTATAGCACCTTTTGTCCTCTTCATCTTGACCAAAAATGTCTTATTCTATTACGCTGAGGTGTTCGAAGCATTCGCTTATGGCCTTTATTTTACGATATGGGGAATCATCGCCATTCCCAGATACAACAGAGAACTAAAACAACGCTTCTCCTACACCAAAAACATCAATCTAAACTGGTTGCGCGCCATATTCCTGTCATTTGTATTCATCTTGATACTCTGGATAGCTAACAGCATATATGCAGATTATATCATCGAAGCACTATATATGAGCATTTCTTTGGTGGTATGGATGTTCATAAGCTACTATATCTATAAACACGAGTCAGTGCTTGACGAACTATCTGACAATCAATATATTGACATGAAAGATGACACTGCAACCATCACAAAAGACACCCAAATCGGAAAATGCATAGCCATTCTTTTCGAAAAAGAAAAGGTTTATCTGAACCCTAACCTCAAAGTATCAGACATAGCTGCAACCATAGGCACCAATCGCACCTACGTCAGTGCATACTTCAACAAAGAAACTCAATGTACCTTCTACGACTATGTCAACAGATTCCGCATCGAATACGCCTGTAAGCAACTTGACTGTACGGACGACAAAATCGTTCAGATAGCTGAGACTTCTGGATTTAATAGTGCGCAGGCTTTTATCCGTGTTTTCACCAAGATAAAAGGAATATCTCCCAGCAAATATCGTAAAGAGAGAAACAGATGATTCGCAATGTATTTAGAATACGTTGCGAATCGTTTTTTTACGCATTGCCACCTCTATTTACCTTTTGCAAAGAATAATTTGAGAGATTGTTAACTATCTTTCTTCGTTTATTCCTAAATTTGCAAAAAGATGAAAACATAAAAGTCATCTATATTACTAATAATCAATTAATCAATCATCTAACTACAAAGTTTATGAAGAAAATGAAACAAATGGCACTTGCAGTCTTGTTGATGCCACTCTTATTTGCTTGCTCAGGAGGCAGTTCGACCGACACCAACCTGTATGGCTCTCTACCAGAGAAGTATGAAAAGTTTATGCAGGAAAAAGCCGATCTGAAGAAACAGGCCGAGAACATCAAGACAGAAGCCGACAAAAAGGAATTGATCGAGAAATCGGAAAAGATGCAAGCGGAATGGAAAGTAAAGATCGAAGAATGTGCAAAAACTCTCAATGGCAAACCTATTGAGGTAGAGAAATGTGATTTCACAATAACAACTCCCCTCTCATTAGAGTTTACAGACTTCTATAGTAACTCTAACTTGACGCCTTCATTCAAGATAAATGGTGAAGCTACAGCCACATCAGACATGAAGACAGACAATGATTTTATCCTCCCAAGCGAGAATGTTTACCTCGTAGGGTACAACGCTGAAGGTCAGGAGGTTTACAAGACCCTGGTAGGCAACATTGCAGCTGAAAATGTGGATGGTAAGGCATTTGTAAAAGCTGGCACACCCGTGGAATTTAAAAAGTTAAAATTCAGTAAGTCAGACATCGAAAATGGTTGCAAGGATGCCAAGACCTACAAGTTGGAACTTAAACGCCTCTAATAAATAATCCAAGTTTCGCAAGTTCAGAAGTTAAAGAAGTTATCGCTCCCTACGGTCGCTGAGGAGTAAAGACAATAGACTTTTTGGCGCAGTTTTAAAGTAGCAAGACATACGTCTTAACTTCCTCCTTAATTCCTTTAACTTCCTGGTATGCGAAAGTTCAGTAAATAAAAAATAGAAGATTATGGAAGAACTCATAAAAACCATCAAACAATATAAAGGAATCGCTATAAATGCCAGCGCAGTCCTTATGTTTATATTCTTCGGATTCGGTTCTGTACTTGACGTGATGGGGAAAGTCCAGATGAACGGATTGAACTTGTTGTTTAAAGGCAGTAAATTAGGTTTTCACTGGTTTTTAGCATTGTTAATATTATTAGTTCCGATACTGATAGTATTAGGCAAATCTGTAAAACTGAAGTTTACTGGCAAGATGAATGAGAACTACTACACCATATGCTTCGTAGTAGGATTCATCCTCTGCGCTGTCTTTGGCTTAACACTGAAAGATCAAGTCAGTTTAGCTTGGGGTGGTTGGCTTTATATGGTGACAGCCGCAGTAGGCATCGCTTTATGTAATATCGAAAAATTGGCAAAAAACAAAACGGAATGATAAAATCGAAAAGGCGCTTCTACTATCTTATCGGCTGTGGAAGCACCTTATTCTTTCTGGCTATCGCAGTCTGGATAGGTATATGCCTGCTCAACCGCCCTCCCTATCTCATGCCCGACACAACAAGGTTTGAAACAGGTGATATCTTTTTCAGCGTGGGTGACTCGTGGGAATCGGTAGCTGTAAGAGCACTATCGGGTACCAGATCCCTTGAGGTGGCCGACTCTACCCCATCCCATTGCGGCATAGTCATCAGGTATGACGATGGGGTGAAGTTAGTTCATGCCTCTACTGTAGCCAAAAAAATCGTCATGGAAACAACAGAAGAATATCTACGCAACAACGGCTCATACTGCATCTATACCAGGAAGGCTCCCTGTAGAGTGGACACCCTGGCCATCAGAAAGACCGTAGAGGCATTGGTGTCGAAAGGTGTGCCTTTTGATTTCAAATTCGACCATACAACCCCTGATGCCCTCTACTGCACAGAGATGGTGGTAAGCGTATTTGAAGCCAACAATTACTTCTGCTTCTCCAAGTTACGTAAACATAGCTATATGTATCCCGTCGATCTTTTGACTCTGATTGCTCTGCAGGAAGAATCAAGTAAAAAACACTAAAACCATTAATGGTAACAGAAGATGACAAAACTCGTTGTCATCATACATGATAACAGAAAAAAAGCAAGTAGGGTGTATCATCCTTTTTGATACACCCTACTTGATAATTATCTTCCCAACAATATCTTCTTGATATCATTGAGCTTGTTCAATGCCTCTACCGGGGTAAGATTATTCACATCCAGACCAAGAATCTCATCACGTATCTGCGTCAGCACAGGATCATCAAGCTGGAAGAAACTGAGTTGCATACCCTCCTTCTGCTCATCAAGATGCTTTACATTAGGCTTGCCTGCACCCCCTACTCCCGCATTATCATCTTCCAACTGTTTCAGTATCACGTTGGCACGATTTACAATGCTTCTGGGCATACCGGCTATTTCAGCTACATGAATACCAAAGGAATGCTCACTTCCACCAGGTTCCAACTTGCGCAGGAAGATAACTTTTCCGCTCACCTCCTTCACACTCACATTGAAGTTTTTGATACGCGCGAAGTTCTTCTCCATCTCGTTAAGTTCATGATAATGAGTGGCAAAGAGTGTACGCGCCTGAGCCTTCTTATGCTCGTGGAGATACTCCACAATGGCCCATGCTATAGAGATGCCGTCATAGGTGGAAGTACCACGTCCCAATTCGTCGAAGAGCACCAACGAGCGAGGCGATACATTATTCAAAATGTTAGCAGCCTCAGTCATCTCCACCATAAAGGTAGACTCTCCCAAAGAGATATTGTCGCTGGCTCCCACACGGGTGAAGATCTTATCCACCAAACCTACTCTCGCACTCTCTGCAGGAACAAAACAACCCACTTGAGCCAACAGAACTATCAAAGCCGTCTGTCGCAGCAGAGCCGATTTACCAGCCATATTAGGACCCGTAATCATCATAATCTGCTGTTTCTCGGTATCGAGCAACACATCATTAGGCACATATCTCTCCCCTAATGGCAACTGGGTCTCGATAACAGGATGACGTCCCTGCTTGATGTCGAGCACCTGCGAGTCGTCTATCACAGGCCTTACATATCTGTTCTCGTCCGAAGCCTTTGCAAACGACAACAGACAGTCCATTCGGGCTATCAGGTTGGCGTTGATCTGTATTTGTGGAATATATTCCTGCATGGCAACAATCAGTTCATTGAAAAGCTGCGTTTCCAAGATCAATATCTTCTCATCTGCACCGAGAATCTTCTCCTCATATTCCTTCAGTTCCTGGGTGATGTAACGTTCTGCCTGCGCCAGAGTCTGCTTGCGAATCCAGTCTTCAGGCACCTTGTCCTTAAAGGTATTACGAACCTCGAGATAATAACCAAAGACATTGTTATAGCCCACTTTAAGGCTCGATATACCCGTCTTCTCTATCTCCCGCTCCTGTATCTTGAGCAGATAGTCCTTTCCATGTCGGCTGATAGCACGCAGGTCGTCCAGTTCGGCATGATAGCCATCGGCTATAACATCTCCCTTATTAACCAACTGAGGCGGATCGGGCTGTATCTCCTTGGCGATGCGTTCCCTCAGCGTATCACACAGATTGAGTTGCTCTCCCACTCGTCTCAAAGCCTCATTCTTGGCATGCTCGCAAGCTGTCTTGATAGGCCGAATGGCTTCCAGGGCATGCTGCAGCTGCACTACCTCACGTGGAGAAACTCTGCCCACGGCAACCTTGGAAATAATACGTTCCAGGTCGCCTATGCGATGCAGCTGTTCATCCAGCAGTTGACGGAATTCAGGCTCTTTGAAGAAATATTCCACGATGTCGAGTCGCTCATTGATAGGGCGTACATCCTTCAAAGGGAATACAAGCCATCTGCGGAGCATACGTCCACCCATGGCCGTTACCGTGCGGTCGATAACATTCAGCAGCGAAGAACCATCCTCCTGCATCGGAGCTACAAGTTCCAAACTACGTATGGTGAAGCGGTCCATGCGTACAAACTTGTCTTCCTCTATGCGCGAGAGGGCCGTGATATGGTTAATCTGGGTATGCTGAGTAATCTCAAGATACTGCATGATGGCACCGCTGGCGATAACACCATTCTTCAGGTGTTCCACACCAAAGCCCTTCAACGACTTGGTCTTGAAATGCCCCAATAGTTTCTGGCGAGCTGTCTGTTCTGTAAACACCCAGTCGTCCAGTTCGAAAGTACAGTATTTGGTACCGAAAGCCTGCTCAAACTTCGACTTCATGGCGCGGTCATAAAGCACCTCTTTAGGCTGAAAATTTGCCATCAGTTTCTCCACATAATCGGGAGTTCCCTCTCCTGTCAGGAACTCTCCTGTAGAGATATCGAGGAAAGCCACACCGCAGGCCGCCTTTCCGAAGTGCACGGCAGCAAGAAAGTTGTTTTCCTTGTAGTTCAGCACATTATCGCCCATGGCCACACCCGGTGTCACCAGTTCGGTAATGCCACGCTTCACCATCTTGTCCATCTGGCTCAGTCCTTTCTTGCCCTTTATTTCCTGACGTTTCTTCTTAGGGTCTTCCAGTTGGTCGCAAACAGCCACGCGCTTACCAGCCCTTATCAACTTGGGCAGATAAGTGTCGAGAGCATGATGAGGGAAACCAGCCATCTCTGCTCCACCTGCCGAACCGCCATTGTTACGACGTGTCAGCGTGATGCCGAGAACCCTGGAAGCCTCTATCGCATCCTCACAATATGTTTCATAGAAGTCGCCACATCTGAAGAGCAACAATGCCTCGGGATGCTTTGCCTTCATCTCGAAAAATTGCCTCATCATGGGCGTCAAACCTTTATCGTTGTTTGCCATTGTTTATTTCCTGTACTTATTTATTTGTCCCGAAACGGCTATACCATGACTTTTCCAGCCGTATCATCAGAATTGCAAAAATATGAAAAAATGAGGAGATAACAAAATGATTCTACATTAATTTAATGTTTTTTTGATGGAAAAGAGCTTCCTTTTGAACGTTTTCGATAATAATTACGTACTTTTGTATCGAAAAGTTGAGTTACGAAAGAAGACCAACAGAAAAGCAAATATGACAAAACGACAAACATACATCATAGCTTTAGCCATCACTTGCTGCATACTTGTGGCAATAGGCATGACTTTACACTTTGGCAGAAAAGCCTCTACACCACCCGCCCCCACTCCTAAACCCAATATCGTGGCAAAGGAAAAGCCACAGCCCAAAGACACCATTAAGAAGGTGAAACCTGTGGTCAGAAAAACAGACTACACCATCAGCGGAACTCTTACCGACGAGGAGGGGAACGGAGTGGCCGACGTCATCGTCAGCGATGGCTACACCTGTGTGAAAACCGATTCTACAGGCAGATACAAGATGAAGCGAGACAGTCTGGCACGGTTTATATACTATTCTGTTCCAGCCGATTGCGAGGTTCCCACCCATTCTGATACCGACCGCACGGCTTGCTTCTATCAGGCTGTCAAAGCTAAAAAGAAGATATACGACTTTACGCTTACCCGCCTGCCTTATGGCAAGGAGAGGCAGTATAAGATGATCGTTATCGGCGACCCGCAGATTACCAATGCCATCAGCCCCTATTACGACTCGCCAGACGACAATCCCATCAAGAAAAGCGACGTAGAACGATTTACTACCCAGACGATGCGCGACATCCGACAAACTATCAGAGACCAGAAACCCGGTACACCCGTCTATGGACTCAGTATGGGCGATGACGTACAATACTATGGTGGCTACAATCCACAACTGGAACGTCAGATTCGCGAGGCTTTAGGCTCGTCAGAGATGCGACTCTTCTCCGTTATAGGCAACCACGACCAGGACGGAAAGTCACTCTACAAACGCAAATGGGAGGAAAACTTCGGACCTACCGACTATTCCTTCGACCGTGGCGATGAGCACTATGTATGCATCAACAATTGTTTCTTCACCAAGGGCAAGGCCTATTATTCGCCTGGCGAACTGCACGCCTCACAGATGCGATGGCTCAAACAAGACCTCGCGCTCACCCCAAAAAATAAGAAGGTAATACTTTGCTACCACATTCCATTTACATTTGGCAACGCCCCCTATAGAAAGGCAAAACCCGTTGGCATAGAGAGCGAGAAAGGACACTTCACGTCTTCCCGCCTGTCGTCACTGCTTGCTCTTTTAGAATCATTCGAGGGAGGATACGAACTCTTCTGCGGTCACACCCACTTTGCCTGCAACCATGAGATAGAATATGAGGGACGCCATGTCATGGAGCATTGCCATGCTGCCGCCTGCGGAAACATCTGGCAGTCGAACGTAAACATCTGCGGAACGCCCAATGGCTATTATGTCTATACCTTCGAAGGCACCCGCCTCGCCGACTGCTACTACAAGGGCACATTCTGGAAAGCCAACAAGCAGATGACACTCTTTCGTGCCGAAACCAACTTCAATCAGGAATCATACGCCGACGACTGGAACCTGCCATCAAAAAAGAATGTACTGATAGCCAATGTGTTCAATGCCGACAGCCGTTGGAAGATATATGCCATCGAAGACGGCAGACAATATCCCATGCACCGCATCAGCAGCAAGGGACAGGATGCCTTTGCCACGGGGTATCACCACAAGTACAGCGAATCGGTATCCTACTGGTTCGTCAGCAAGCAGAATGGTTACCTCATCATGAACCACCTGTACTATTATGAGCCCAAGAATCCCGATGCCCATATCACCATCAAGGCGATCGACCCTTATGGACACACCTATACGGCCAGCAGTTCTGACGTCATCACCGAACCCTTTGCCAACTTCGCACACTACTACAAGAGCGAATACAAAGAAGTTAAGAAGCAGAAGGAACAGATGCGCAAAGATTCACTCGAAACAAAGAAAGAAGACCATGCCAATGCAATACAGTAATCTTATCGTTTTGACTTAAAAGAACTTACATTTAACATCATTTGCACAGAATAATTTGGAACTTATCCAAAA
Source organism: uncultured Prevotella sp. (assembly GCA_900550035.1). GTDB lineage: Bacteria > Bacteroidota > Bacteroidia > Bacteroidales > Bacteroidaceae > Prevotella. The sequence continues at coordinate 11,586 of URQS01000003.1, forward strand.
AAGTTATATATTTGCCACATCTATCCATCATCATCATGATGAATAGTGAAAGTAATTAACCTTAAAAAATAACTTTTTAAAACGAAACATTATGAAAAAGTATGTATGTGATGTATGTGGCTGGGTGTACGACCCAGAAGTAGGCGATCCTGAAGGCGGTATAGCACCAGGAACAGCTTTCGAAGACATTCCCGACGACTGGGTTTGCCCTCTGTGCGGAGTAGGCAAAGACGAGTTCAGCCCCATGGACTGATATAAGTTACTAACCCACTCATTCATTTAACTTTTTAATATAGGAGGAAACATGATGACTAAAACAAGACAAGTGTACCGCTGCCCTATCTGCGGCAACGTAGTAGAAGTATTGCACTCAGGAGCCGTTCTGAGTTGCTGTGGACAACCCATGCAGTTGATGGAAGAAAACGCCACCGACGGAGCTTATGAGAAGCATGTGCCTGTGATAGAACCTATCGAGGGCGGATATCGTGTAACGGTAGGAAGCGTAGAACATCCGATGCTTCCAGAGCATTACATCCAGTGGATAGAGTTGCTCACCCCTACAGATGTGCTTCGTCACGAGTTGAAGCCAGGCGAAAAGCCTGAAGCTATCTTCCTGACCAACGCAGAAGCCAAGGATGTTGTGGCTCGCGAATACTGCAACCTTCATGGTCTGTGGAAAGGGGAAATCTAAAGAATATTATTATCCGGGAGGGTGTGTCTCTATACTTTAGACACACCCTCCTGCTTTTTTATCCATTTCATCAAGCAACTTTTCTCTAAAAACCTTGGAACATATTGAAATAATTCGTATATTTGCACCTGGTAATGCCAAAAACCTAATTATAAATCATAAAAATGCGTTTAAACAGAAATGCGTATTAAGCATACAATTTTAATTATTAACATTTAAATTACATCAATTATGAGAAGAACAATCTTTACCCTTATCATGCTTTGTATCGCAACCCTAACCCTGCAGGCACAAGATGTCTGGACTGCAGCAGGTTCCAGTACACTCTTCGGTTCTCATTGGGACGAAACGGATACCCGCAATGACCTGATCGATAAAGGAAATGGCATCTGGGAGCTCACCAAAACCGACTGCATTCTTGAAAAAAATGTGAAATACGAACTTAAAGTTCTGAAGAATCATAATTGGGCAGAATCGTACCCTCAAACCAACGCCAACTATGTCTTTATGGTAGAAGAGACAGGTACCTATAACGTCACTATCCAGTTTAATGAAACCAACTACGAAGTCGGGGTAATCACCAAAAAGACAGGTGATGCTGTCATTGGTGAAAAGACATGGACTGTAGCTGGATTTGGCACAATTCTCGGAGTAGAATGGGATCCGGAAGCAACAGAAAACGACATGATCAAACAGGAAGATAACGTCACCTACATTCTGACCAAGACCAATCTGACCATTGCTCAAGGCGGTTATAAATATAAGATCTGTGCAAACCACAGTTGGGCTGAAAACTATGGTGATGATACTGACCCAGAAGGTAATGCCTCCATTTATATCGCAGCAGACGGAATCTACGACCTTACTTTCACCTTCAACTCAGAGACCCACGAGGTTTCCTGCGTTGTAACTAAAAAAGCAGATGCCGTAATTGGCAAGGTATGGTCTGTTGCTGGAGACGAAGGACTATTTGAGACAGCATGGGATCAACTATCCACGGACAACGAGATGACAAAGCAAGAGAATGATATCTATACCTTGGTAAAGAGGGGCAGAAGCCTCAGCGCCCAGACTTATCAATACAAGGTATGTGCCAACCATACCTGGACAGAAAGCTATGGCACTGGCACAGATTATAATGCTTACCTCGACATCACTGAAGCCGGAATCTACGACGTTACCTTCACCTTCAATTCAGTAACTAAGGAAGTATCAGCTACAGCTGTACGCACCGATACCGATGGCATTAGCCAGATTGCCGGCGACGTCAAAGCCAAGAGCGTAGTCTTCAACCTTCAGGGACATCGTGTTTCAACTCCTAAACAGGGAGTTTATATCATCAACGGTAAAAAAGTGGTCGTAAAATAATAAAAACTGCTCAAAGTAATCAATCAGAAAGAGGGTGTGTCATAAGTCAGTGACGCACCCTTTTTTTGTGTTTTTGTATTTATTGTTCAATACAAAAGTATTGATTAGTTTCATATAAGTAATACTTTTATAGCGTTAAAATGGTGTATAAGAGCAAAATAGGTAAAATAGTATCAGTGTCTGCTAATTTAATATTATATATTGTGTCAGGAAAATGCGAATTTTGCAGATATAAAATAAATCCGATAATTAAAACCATTAAATTATGAAAAAAACTACTTTTATTCTTTCGCTCTTGCTGATGGCTGTAATGAATGCTTCAGCAGAGGTTATCACTGTATGGGAAGGAACCCAGGCAGGTAATCTTACTTTCTTCAGCGGTGAAGACACTTATAATGCTCTTATGGGCGACGGTGCGGGGCAGGCCCACCTCTCTGCCGGCGACAAAATTGATATTTATTATGCAGGTGCTGTTGAGGGAAGCAAGTTGTGGTTGCAGGACAATGAATGGAATACCTATCCCGCTTCCGTGACAGGTACAAATGTAGATTTGCTTGCTGCGGGCGACGGTGTTTTCACAGTTAATGTTTCTCAGGAGTTTGTAGATGCAATTAAAGTCAAAGGCTTGCGTCTGCGCCGTGGCGGTAAGGCTGTATACTCTTTCACCAAGGTTAATGTTGTAAAGGGCGGTGATGTTCCAGGAGGTGGCGACGAGCCTGGAACCGGTGGCGACGTAAGTTCCAACATTGTTGTATGGGAGGGCTCTTTGGCTTCTATTCTCCGTTTCACTCCCGAGTCCGGCAGTTATCTTGACAATTATAACAAGCTTGTAGGTGATGCAGAAGGTCAGGCAAACCTTTCGGCCGGTGATAAGATAAAGTTCTATTATACAGGTGCAGCAGCCGAAGATCAGGTTTGGTTCCAGGATATGGAGTGGAACAATATCATGGCAATAGATAATAGTTCTCCTACAATTGATGCCGGTGACGGAAGCTATGAGTTTATGGTAAATGCTGCTGCCGTAGAAGCAATAAGGCAGAAGGGTATAATGCTGCGCCGTCCGAGCAGTTCATCATATACCTTTACAAAGGTTGAAGTTATAAAAGCGCAGATAGGTGATGACGTCATTGTTCCAGATGCATCTGAGACAATAGTATGGAGTGGCTCAGCTACAGGAAGCACATCGGTAGATTTCCGCTACGACCCCAACCGTTCGGCACTTCTTGGTGCAGACCTCCAGCCCGGCAAGTTCATAAAAGTATATATGAGTGATGTAGAAGAAGGTGACCAGATTTATATAAAGGAGACTGCTTCGTGGGAATGTCTTAATACACAGACTATAATGACAGCGGGCACACAAGTGTTCAGCATGGAGCTTACGGAGGATATAATCAATAAGATAAAGACTTCGGGAATGATTATACAGCGTCAGGGCAACGGCACCACATACGATTTTGAGATACGTTATGTAACTGTTGCAAATACCGGAACATCAGGCATAGGTTCGGTTGAAAACAATAAGGTTTCCGGCGACAATGCCGTTTATAATCTCTCCGGACAGCGTGTAGATGCGTCTTATAAGGGACTTGTCATAAAGAATGGCAGAAAGTATATTAATAGATAAGTTTATTGATTAGTTGATTAATTTCGCATTGTAGAGCAGACAGGTGGCTCACAGGCGAGTATTCTTTTAGAAACTCAGCATGACACACAGTGCCCTTTAACATGCCGCGGCTTTTTTGGCGGTTTGTTAAAGGGTGTCTGTCTTGTTAATACATAATCGTTGCTTAAGTTATTGATAAACAGTGCTTTATAAATCAACGAAGTCTCTTGTTGCAAAAGGCCGTCTTTTGCAAAGTCACTGTTTTCTTGATTAAATTAGAGTATTATCCTTGTCTTTCTCACCTGTTCACGAAACTCAGACGGTGAGCAGACTTTTCTGTCCTTGAATATGCGGTTGAAGTTGCTCAGGTTGTTGAAACCGCAGAAGAAACTTATGTTTGCTATGCTCTCGCTTGTGTCGAGCAACAGCCTTGCCGCATTTCCAAGACGTATGTTTATAAGATATTCGCGAAGCGTGTTGCCTGTATGTAGCTTGAAGAAGCGGCTGAATGCGCTTGTGCTCATTCCTGCAAGGTCGGCAAGCGTTCCTAACCGTATGTCGTCCATATAGTGATCATGTATATATGTCTTGACTTTAAGTATCCGCTTGCTGTCGTCCTGTATATTTATTTTCGCATAGCTGTTTGTAGCCAAGGTACGTGCCCCCTTGCACTGTGACAAGTCGTATAATATGCCCATAAACTGATTTACAGCCCAGAAGCTGTCGTTCAGCTTGCTTAGTTGTGTAAGCCGCGGATATACCTGTATTATTGCTTCCATAGGGAAAGCCAGTCCTTTCCGTGCCACATCCATCATTTTGCGTATGCTGCCGAAAGGGTTGCGTGCAAGAAATTCTTCGTCCATCTTCCAGTGGAACTGTATTGTTATCTTATGTATGTTCTCGCTTGTACATGTGTTCTGCTCCCATACATGTTCCAGCTCCTGACTGGTTATGAGCACCAAGTCATAGTCGCCGATTACTTCGATGTGGTCTCCGACAATTCTTCTTACCCCTGCGGCATGCTCAATAAAATTCAGTTCGAATGCGGCATGGTTGTGTATTGGATAGCTGAACATCATCTTGCACCTGTCTGCAATGTACAGTGAGTCTTGGTCCTGCAAAGGTGTTATCTCGTACAATATGCGTGTTTCTTTCATGGTATTTGTTTTTAATAATGTATTATGATTATGCCGGTATGAAATAAGCCCGTATTAGTCAAGTATTCCAAAGGCTTACGAGGCGGAGCTTTGTTTATGCAAAAGTAATAAAAAACATATAAACGGCAATAAAACTTTGCTTTTTTTGCTTCTTAGCCCGTTTTCTTTGTCTTGTTGTTTGCAGATAGGCAAAATAGTATCATAATGCAACAAAATAATATAGTATTATGTAATATAAAATTTTTATTTTTGCAGCATAACTTAATAAAAAAGAATATGGCCAAAAAATTAATACTTTTATTTATGTTCGTCATGAGTTCTGCCATGGCATGCATGGCAGAAGAGAATGTTGTTTACAGCGGTCCGGCGAAAGTATGTGGATGGGAGGGTGTAGATTTGCCTGCCGGTGTTTTTGCAGACGCCGGTGCCGGTGATGTTGTCCGCGTCTATGCCTCGGGCTTTTTAGGAGCAGACAATAGCGGTACGGCTGGCTTTATGTCTTCAGGCTCGGCACTGTTTCCTGATGAGACTGAGTTTAAGGTGTACGGCGACTTCACGCTGATAGTTTCTCCTTCGGTATTGTCGAAATTGCGTTCCGGTGGGCTTACCGTTGCGGGCTATAATTATACGATAGACAAGATAACGCTTGAGAAGGACCCCAAGAACAAGGTGCTTTTCAGCGGCAGCGTCGACATAGACTACTATACGCCTACCATCTCCATCCCTAAATTTCAGTTCCAGACGGCAAAGACAGGCGATGTCATAAAAGTATCGGTAAGCAATGTCACTTCTGCTTCGCGCGGATGTCTTCAAAATCATGAGTGGAGCGAGCTTAAGTCCGGATTCAGCGGCTTTGAGATGACCGGCAACTACAGCATGGTTATAGACGAGGCCGTCCTTGCCCAGCTGCATGACGGCGTGCTTCGTGTCCGGGGAGCATATCACACTGTTAATGGGGTGTCACTCTATTGCCCCTCTGCAGGCTATGAAGTGGTTCCTGGTGAAAAGCGTGAGGCAGTCATGATGTTTGGCCTTAACGAGTCGGGTGGGGAGTTTGCCGGAGTTTATCCCGGTGTTGACGGTACCCATTACGGCTATCCCAACTATGACGACCTTGCCTATGCGCGCAGGAAAGGCTTTGGCATTATCCGTCTTCCGTTCCGGTGGGAGCGTGTCCAGCGCCCTTTGGGCTCGTCATCGCTGATAAAGAGCGAGACGGACAAGATAAGGCAGGTACTTGACTGGGCGTCTGAACTCGGGCTTAAGGTTGTTTTCGACATGCACAATTTCGGGCGTTACTGCACATATTGCAACGGCTACAGCTCTGCAAACAACGTATATGCCGTGATAGGAGAGCCGTCGTGCACGCTCGGCCACTTTTGTGATGTATGGCGCATGCTTGCCCGCGAATTCAAGGACTACGAGTGTATATGGGGATATGAGATAATGAACGAGCCGTATGCCATGCTCTCATCCATGCCATGGTTCGACATAGCACAGGCGGCGATATATGCAATACGCAAAGAAGACATGTCCACCCCGATTGTCATCGACGGCGACCAGTTTGCCACGGCGCGCAACTGGGTATATTACAGCGACAACCTGCGTAACCTCAATGACCCGGCCGATAACTTGATATTCTCCGCCCACTGCTATTTCGACAAAGATTCCTCGGGAGAGTATAAGGACAGCTACGACAACTCCGGAGCTAACATGCAGACCGGTGTCACGCGTGTAAAGCCGTTTGTAGAATGGTGCGGCAAGTATGGCAAGCGCGGGTTCGTGGGTGAATATGGCATTCCTGATGATGACTCACGGTGGAATACCGTTCTTGACAACACGATTTCTTATCTTAAAGAGAACGGCATAGGAGGGACATATTGGTCTGCCGGCCATCGTTGGGGCGACTATAAGCTGGCTGTCCATCCCACAGGCAACTATACCAACGACCGCCCGCAGATGTCGGTTCTGGTAAAATACCAGAGTGTCGGTACAGGCATTGTACAGTTAGAAAGCCCTGCCGCCCCTGCCGCCTCGGATGCATGGTACACCCTTCAGGGGGTAAAGGTCGGGAATCCCGGTCACGGCATCTTTATACATAAAGGAAGAAAGGTTGTGAGATAATAGGCAGAAAAGTATCATTATCGGATAAAAAAGTGTAAAAACAAATGAATTCTAATGCTTATCTTTGCATTAAAAAAAACATGGCAACAATGATGACACTTAAATCATATATAGCCGCAATGCAGTTTCTGGCAATCATTGCAGTGCCTGAACTTAAAGCCCAGCGCATTGTGGTACTTGGCTCTTCCACAGCTGCTGGTGCCGGTGTCAGCTCACCCGACAAGGCCTGGGCCTCGCGGGTGTCGGCATGGCTTGCGGACAATCATCCCGGCAGCACATTGATAAATCTTGCAAAAGGCGGATACACCACATGCCGGATAATGCCCTCGGGCACGCCGTGTTATCAGGCGCGCGAGCACCTGCTCTGCGTAGACACGCTCAGGAACATAGACAAGGCTTTGTCGCTGCATCCGGACATACTTATTATAAACATGCCCACCAATGATACTTCGCACGGCATTAGCGTAAAGACGCAGATGAAGCATTTCAAGATAATTACAGACAAGGCGCGCAAAGCCGGTGTGGAAGTCTTTATAACAACATCGCAGCCGCATAACTTCGGCGAGCAATACCGGCCTCCATATACTGCCTGTAATGCTCCCGATGCCTCAAAGCAGCATTACCGTAATTGGTTCGGCGAATTGTCAAGGAAGATAAAATACCGCTATGGAAGCCATGCCATAGACTTCTATACCAACATAGCCACCCCCGACGGACTGGGGTTCATATCTCCGGCATACGACTCGGGCGACGGCGTTCATCTCAACGATGCGGCGCATTATATTTTTGCAAGACGCGTGATAGACAAGTTAATTATATTATATAAAACGAAGAACCTATGAACAAGAAACCAGAATTATTGCCTTCGTGCAGGTTGAATCTGCCAGGAGGCAAGAAGAGAATCCTTCTCGTGCTTTTGGTCATGATGCTGAGCGTTGTTACAAGCTTCGCCCAAAGTGTCAATGTCAAAGGGCGGGTTATTGACAAAAACGGCGATCCTGTTATCGGTGCAACTGTCGTTGAAGTTGGCAGCAAAGGCAACGGCACTGTCACGGATATCGACGGAAACTACAGCATTACCCTTAAAAGCCGTTCTTCGCAAGTGTCGTTTTCGGCCATCGGATACGAGACGATGAAGGTAGGCGTGAAGGGACGCACGGTTATTGATGTCGAAATGAGAGATGATGTCTATATGATTGACGAGCTTGTTGTTGTCGGTTACGGAAAGATGCGCAAGAGCGACCTTACCGGTGCCATGGCTTCCATAAGCTCGGAAGAGCTGATGCGCGGAACGCCGACCGACTTCGGCAGCGGACTGCAGGGTAAGATTGCTGGTGTGCAGGTTAACCGCAACGACGGTGCTCCCGGTGCCGGAATAAGTATAACGATACGTGGTGCGAACTCTACAAGTACGAGCACGCAGCCGCTGTATGTAATTGACGGCATACCGTTTGAGGCGAGCGGCACTCCGAAGAGTGACGCAAACTCGGGCAACAACACCGTTGACAACCCGTTGTCTATGATTAATCCCAATGACATCGAGAACATCGAAGTTCTTAAAGACGCATCGGCCACGGCGATATACGGTTCGCGCGGTGCTAACGGCGTTGTCCTCGTCACCACCAAGCAGGGTAAGGCCGGCGCGCAGCGAATAGAGTTCTCTGCCAACTGGGGTATCATGAAAATATCCAAGAAAGTGAAGATGCTCGATGCATACACTTATGCAAACTATGTAAACGAAGGAATTGTCAACGGCAGCATTTACGACGGTCTTGTTGCCGGAAACCCGTCTTATTCGGGCAAGTGGAGCTATCGTTACGATTCTGACAACAACCTTATACCCGAATCAGGAAGCTACCATCCACTTCCCGAAGACTTCCTTACGCCCGGATGGCATACCGACGGCTATGGCAATACAGAGTGGGTTGAGGGAACAAACTGGCTCGACGAAGTTACGCAGACCGGCTCGGACCAGACCTATAACCTGAGCATTTCGGGCGGAAGCGACAAGAGCAACTATGCTATATCAGGAAACTATACAAATCAGGAAGGTGTAATCAAGAACTCTGGTTATGAGCGTTATACATTCCGCACTAATGTAAACTCAAATCCGCTTAAGTGGTTGAAGGCAGGCTTGAACATCAACTTCACCCACTCAGAAAACAAGTTCTCAAAAACTAATTCATACGATTACAGTATAATCCGCTCGGCACTTATCTACCTGCCGACAATATATGTAGGTGACAAGTCTGATGCGGACACATACGCGTGGCTGTCTGCCAACCCGCGTACATACGTCAATACGGCAAAGGATGAGATGGTCACGACGAACGTTTTTGCATCATCATATCTTGAGGCACGTATCGCGCCATTCCTCTCGTTCCGCCAAAATCTCGGTATAAGCAACATCAACCGTGAGCGCGACACCTATTATAATAGAGAGACAGGTGAAGGCAAGACTGCCAAGGGACGTGCGGGCAAGGCCGACAACTGGAACACCCACATCACGTTAGAGTCGATGCTTACGTTTGACAAGACTTTCGGAAAGCACCACCGCCTTAATGCCGTTGCTGCGTTTACATACGAGCGCAGCAACTGGGGCGGCAAGTCTATCACGGCAAGCAACTTCCCTACAGACCTTACGCAGGACTACGACATGAGCGCGGCAATGACAATCGACACGCCGACGAGCGACCGTGGACGCTCAACCATGGTGTCGTTGCTCGGACGTGTGAACTATACTCTCATGGACCGTTATATCGCGACGCTGTCGTATCGCCGTGACGGTTCGAGCAAGTTTGCCGAAGGAAACAAGTTCGCAAACTTCGCGTCAGGAGCGTTGGCGTGGAACATATCGGAAGAGAAGTTCATCAAAGACCTTAACATCTTTTCAAATCTTAAGCTCCGTGTCAGCTACGGACAGACCGGCAACCAGGCTCTGTCAGACTATATGACAATGGACAGGGTGCGTGTGGCAAACTATCCGTTGGGAGGCTCTTTGAACGGCGGTTACACGTATGACACCGGCAGCGGTCCGCGAAACACCAAGCTGCGCTGGGAGACAACAGACCAGTTTAACGTGGGTCTTGACATGGGCTTCATGCGCAACCGTCTTAGCTTCAGCATGAACTGGTATCTGAAGGAAACCAACGACCTGCTCCAGACCATTTCAATCCCTACCAATACAGGATACAGGACAATGTGGACAAACAGCGGAAGCGTGCGTAATACCGGTTTTGAGCTGTCGGGTAACTTCGTGGTGGCTGACACCCGCGACTGGGGCTTGGAAGTGGATGCAAACATATCATGGAACCGCAACAGACTGTTCAACCTCCCTGCCGACCAGTATGCCTCACAGCTCTGGTATGGTGCAAGCCAGGTGTTCATACAGCGTAACGACATGCCTATAGGTGCGATATACGGATATGTAGAGGACGGCTTCTATGACAACATTGCCGAGGTGCGTGCCGACCCGATGTACCGCACGGTGTCCGATGCTGAGGCACAGCGCATGGTTGGTGAGATAAAATATGTTGATGTTGACGGCGACGGACAGCTTACGGCAGACCGCGACCGTGTTGTCATCGGCGATACCAATCCAGACTATACCTACGGATTTAATGTCAGCGGACGCTGGAAGAAGCTTAGTCTGAGCATGTTCTTCCAGGGAACACAGGGCAATGATGTCTATAACGGTAACCTGATGATGATAGGAATGTCAAGTATCGGCAATATCACACAAGATGCATACAACACACGTTGGACTCCCGAAAATGCGTCTATTGCAAAGTGGCCGCGCGTGACAACGGCAATGACCCGCAACATGCTCCTTTCAAACCGCTATGTTGAGGACGGCTCATACTTCCGCCTTAAGACCGTAAGTCTTGAATATGATTTCGGACGCATAGCAAGAACGGTGGGGCTGAGAGCATATTTCACGGCTTCGAACCTCTTTACGATAACGGGATACAGCTGGTTTGACCCGGATGTGAACGCTTTCGGAACGGATGCTTCGCGCCGTGGTGTGGATATAAACTCATATCCAAATAACAGGAGTTTCTCTTTCGGAGTCAAGCTTACCTTATAACATACACACTGTTCAATCAATAGAAAGATGATTATGAAAAGCAAAATATTTCTATCAGCCGTTGCCTGTGCGATTATGTCGGTTCCCATGTTTACATCGTGTGAGGACTGGCTTGAAGAGAAGGCATATACATTTGTCACGACAGATGACATACCAAACAGTAATGAAGGTGCCGACTCGTGGACGCTCGGTGTCTATAACTCGTTGTTCTCAGACATGTTCATGTACGGTTCGTTCCCGCGGCCGCTTGACTACGACTGCGACTATATATCGGGCGCAGTGTGGCAGTTCTCAGAGTTCGGAAGCGGTAACTTCCAGGGCGGCACGTCGCAGGCAGATGCCATGTGGAACGGCATGTACGCCCTCATAAACAAGGCGAACAAGGCAATTACCAATGTAAAGGCACTTGACGGGGCAACAGAGCGTCACCGCGACAATTGTCTCGGAGAGCTTTATTTCCTCAAGGCGTGGGCGTATTTCATGCTGACAAGGGCATACGGTGATATTCCCATACACTCTGTAAGTGTGGATGAGGAAGGGACATACGACAACTTCCCGCGCATACCTATAAAGGATGTATACGAGAAGACGATAATTCCGCTTCTTGACGATGCCCGCACCATGCTTTATAAGAATACGGAAGGAGCGTATACGCCCGGACGTGTCAATGCGGCTTCTGCCGCCGGACTGGAGGCAAAGGTGTATGCCACGATGGCTGCCGGGGCAACAGCCGAGGGTGAAGACATAGTTGTGAAGACCGGCATACCTTATGTCGTGCAGAATATAAACGGAACGGCGACAAAGGTATATACGGACCCGGTGAAGACGCTGATGCACAAGAGTGTTGTTGCGGGGTATGAAAACTTTGACGCAAGAGACTGCTGGCAGAAAGCCTACGACCTGGCAAAGGCGGTGAAGAAAGGTGACTATGGTAAAATAGAACTTTCCGATTATTCAGACCTTTGGAGCAATTCTGGAAAGACGGCATCGGAGCATCTCTTCTCATTGCAGACAATATCGGGTGACAATATGTTCGGTACGCTGTTCTCATATCACTACTGCGGTATGACGAATGCGGCAGGTCATGTGGTAAACAGCCTTACGGTTGGTATGCGCTGGCACTGGTACATGCTGTTTGAAGAAATGGACCATCGAATATACGAGGGTGTCCTGCATGCCTGGATACGCGAGGGGTCCGATACAAGCTGGGGCGGCGGCTCATACTTCCCGAACTTCGGTATATGGCAGAAGAGGGTAGAGAACCGTGAAGCACCTTACGACAATACGGACGTGACGTCGAGCTGGCGTTGCGACGGTGCAGGCTCTGAGCAGTTCTTTGCTTTCCAGACAAAGTATCTTCAGCAGATAAGCGACCGTTCTCTCAGCCGTACTGATGCCAATTATCCTTTCCTTCGCTATGCGGATGTGCTTCTCATTCTTGCCGAGGCGGCAAACGAACTTAACGGTCCTACGCAGGAAGCGGTGAGCGCACTGAACCAAGTACGCGAACGCAGCAATGCCACACCGCGTGACATAGAGCAGTTTGAAGAAGGAACAACCGTGAAGGTTGACGGTGTGAACACAAAGGTTTCACCTAAAGCTTCGTTGCGTTCTTCCATAATAGAAGAGCGAGCCATGGAGCTTGCCCTTGAGGGAGACCGCCGCTGGGACCTCATACGCTGGGGTATATACCTGCCTGCCATGAACGCATTGGGCGGTTCCGACGAGGCGGGAAATGTAAAGGAACGTTCTGAGAAGCATCTCCTGTTCCCCATTCCTGTTCTTGAAGTTCTGACAAACAAAGGTATTACAGCCAACAATCCCGGTTGGAACTAATTAATTGAAACGATAAAGTAAAACAAAAATACGACAGAAATATGAAACGTGTATCATTTTCTATTATATGTGTCTGTATGTTGTTTGGGTTTATGGCATGTGACGACATAACGCAAGTTGATGAAGTCCTTGCCGGTGAAAATATACCTAATACAGGCGCTCCTGCCATTACAAAGATTGTCATGGCAAACGATGCGGAGGGAACACCGATAGAAACGGCAGCATTCACTCAGGTGGTGCGTATCGAGGGCATTAACCTCGGCAATGTCACCTCATTGAAGTTTAATGATGTGGATGTGGATTTGAGCGAGGTATACTCAAGTTACGGCGCTGTGCTTGCAAAAGTGCCGAGGGTGCTTCCCGGGACGGTTACCGACCGTGTGTATGTGCAGACAGACCTGGGCAAGACATCAGCTCCGCTGAAAGTGACAATCCCTAAGCTGAAGATACAAGGACTTTATTGTGAGTATGCACAACCTGGCGACACCACGTATATCCAAGGCAACGACTACGACCTGTACGGCATAACGGCAGAAGATGCAATCGTTAAGGTTGGCGACAAGGATGTTAATGTGCTTGCCGCGTCAGAGACAGAGCTGATGATACAGATACCCGGCAACGCAAAAATGGGCGATCCGGTTACTGTGCAGGGCACCAAGATGGCAGAGCCGGTAACACTTGATTATGCAAAACCGGGCGTGTCAGAACTGTTCGACTTCAACAACTGGCCCGGTTACGGTGCATTCACTCATGCAAGCAAGTATTCGTGGGCACCTAAAGATTTCCTGTACAGCAAATTCACGGCAGGACCTGACGATCCCCAACCTTTAGGGCGTGACGGCAAATACATACGCTTTAAAGACGATGTTAATGCCTGGGGCTGGATGGTATTCTGGGCTGGATATATAGACTTGCCAGCCGATGTGGCAGCCAATCCGCAGGATTATCAGATGCGCTTTGAGTTTTGGAATGACCAGAAATATCCGTTGAATTCCAATTACAGGATTATGTTCGGCAACTATCAGTGGTATCCCGGCGGTGACGGTGTAGCCCTGAATACCAAAAACCAGTGGAAGACAATACGCATAGACCTTGACGAAGAAGACCCCGAAGGGCATGTGCTTGTTCCCGCAGGTACAGACAGCAGCGTACGCTACTCGTTCATGATAATATTCTCGCCCACCTCGGCGCAGACCTATAACGTAGCAATGACAAACTTCCGTTTTGTAAAAAAATAATAAGACATGAAGAATATTAAGTTTATCAATATAATCATGGCTCTTGCACTGGTGTGCTTTGGGCTGACGGCTTGCAGCAGTGATAATGACGACAATGGTGGAGAAGGCGGCGGAGGCACTGGTGGCGGAGGCTCCGTGGCAAAACTGGCAGAGCCGTATTTCGGTGTCAACATGTCAGGTGCGGAGTTTGCCGCTGTCTATCCTGGCATAGACGGCACGCATTATGGCTATCCGACACGTTCTGATATTGAGTACTTTGCCAATAAAGGATTTAAGCTTATACGTTTCCCGTTCAGGTGGGAACGCATACAGAAGCAGCTTGGCGGCGAACTCGATCAGGTGGAGCTTGCAAAGATGAAGGCTGTTGTCAGTGTGGCGCAGGAGCTTGGTGTATACGTAATACTTGACCTGCACAACTTCGGGCGTTACTGTACGTACAGCAACGGGTATAGCTCGGCAGACAACAATTATGCCATATTAGGCTCTCGCACATGCTCTACTGCTCATTTCTGTGACTTGTGGAAACGTTTGGCGCAGGAGTTTATGGGATATACAAATGTATGGGGCTATGACATAATGAACGAGCCCCACAATATGCTCAGCTCTTCACCATGGGACAAAATAGCCCAGGAATGTATAAACGCAATACGCGAGGTGGACAGGCAGACTCCCATTGTTGTTGAGGGGAACGAGTTTGCATCGTCAAGCAAGTGGACAAATCTCAGTCAGGATTTGAAAGACCTTACAGACCCTTCAGACAAGCTCATATTCCAGGCACATATCTATTTTGACAATGATGCCAGTGGCAAATATGTCAAGGATTATGACGGCGAGCAGGCAACAGAGGATATAGGTGTTGAGAGGCTGAAGCCGTTTGTTGAGTGGTGCAAGAAGTATGGCAAGCAGGGCTTTGTCGGCGAATACGGCGTTCCTGACAACGACCCGCGCTGGCTTGTCACCCTTGACAAGGCGCTGCAATATCTTTCTGAAAACGGCATAGGCGGCACATACTGGTCTGCCGGTCCGCGTTGGGGCGACGATGCCCTTGCCGTGCAGCCGATAAACGGGCAGGACAGGCCCCAGATGTCTGTTATCGGAAAGTATCTTAAGGCAGAATAATGATGTTTCTTATGAGCAGAATAAAGATTATTATTATTATGTTGCTGATTACTGTGGCTGCCTCTGCTGTCACTCCGGTGAAGAGGTGGGGACAGTTGCAGGTCATAGGCAACCAGTTGTGTGACAGCAGGGGAGAACCCGTGGTGCTTCGTGGCGTAAGTCTCGGGTGGCATAATCTGTGGCCCCGTTTTTACAATGCAAAGTGTGTGAAGTGGCTCCGCGACGACTGGCACTGTACCGTGCTGCGTGCGGCAATGGGTGTATGCATTGAAGACAACTACAAGGAAAACCCGGAATTTGCACTGTCGTGCATGAACAATGTAATTAAGGCAGCCATAAAGAACGGGATATATGTCATAATAGACTGGCACACCTATTATCCTGAAAAGGATGAGGCTGTCAAGTTTTTCGGCATGATGGCAAAGGAATACGGCAAGTATCCGAATGTCATATATGAGATATACAACGAGCCGATGGAGGATACATGGGAGAGTGTCAGCGACTATGCTTATGCCGTAATAGCGGAGATACGCAAGTACGACGAGGACAATATCGTTCTTGTAGGTAATCCGCACTGGGACCAGGACCTGCATCTTGTGGCGGAACGCCCGTTGAAAGGGCTGACAAACATAATGTACAGTCTTCATTTCTATGCGGCCACTCACGGTCAGGAACTGCGCGACCGTGCCGAGGCGGCATGGAAGCAAGGCATTCCTGTCTTTGTAAACGAATCGGCCGGAATGGAGTGTACCGGTGACGGGCCGCTTGACATGGATGAGTGGCAGCGCTGGACCGACTGGATGGAGGCACACCGCATAAGTTGGGTAAACTGGTCCATTTCCGATAAGAACGAGACATGCTCGATGCTTATTCCAAGGGCCCGCAAAGACGGCCGTTGGACGGATGATGTCATAAAACCCTATGGCAGGATTGTAAGGGCTAACCTGCGAAAATACAATAAATGACCCCCTCTGAGGAGGAGCATGGCAAGTTACGGTCTGAAAGGTGGCATTCCGGCCTGCAAGACATGGCCTTTTGCAAATCAGGCAGAGGCGGATGAAAACTGTAAGCAAAAGCCCCTTGAATATAACAGACTGTAAGTATTTGCCATAAAAGCTAAAGGCAATTCTGACAACAAGTAATAAAGACGATATAATGAATAAACTTTCTATCATAGTAATATGCCAGATGTTTGTAGCATGCCTTGCATGTGCCCAGTCTTCGCTTGACGATATTGACCGCCGGGCGTGGCACGATGCCGTGTCTCCCCTTCAGATGAAGGCGGCAGGCATGTATCCTTTTTCTGTGAAGAAAATAAAGTCATGCGCTTCAGACAGGGTACAGTCTTTGAGCGGTATTTGGACCTTGTCGGGAGCAGACGGCATAAATTCAGATATATCTGTTCCGTGCCGTGTTCCCGGCAGCATACATACGGCATTGAAAGAAGCGGGAATTATTCCTGACCCGTGCGTTGGACGGAACGATACAGCGGCGGAGCGGAGGTCGTATCAGCGCTGGTATGTTACGCGGACGTTTTATTATGACGGTACAATGTCCAGTCCGTTATTGTCTTTTAAAGGTGTGGCAAATAAATGCCGGGTATTTGTCAACGGTGTGCCTGTGGCTGAGCACGAGGGCATGTTCGGTGGTCCGGATATAGCGGTGGATAAATATCTGAAGCGCGGCGAGAATGTCATAAAGGTGGAACTCCTGCCGATACCCAAGATTTATAACGGCGGCTGGCCGGCAACGGCAAATGAGGCATGGAAGCATACAGTCGTGTCAAACTGTGTGTACGGCTGGCATTATTCAAAGATACCCTCAATGGGTATATGGAATGATGTGCACCTCGTAGACCGCCCGGACTTGCGGATAGAAAATCCGTTCTTCATCACCCGTTCCGTGAAAGGTGACATGCGGATGCAACTTACGCTCCCGAAGGAGACGACAGGAGAAATACGTTTGTTGGTCAAGCCTTATAACTTTGAAGGCAGGCCGCAGGCTTTTGTAACCACGATAAACAAAGTCAAAGGGAATGCCGCTTTTGACTTTAATATAAAAGAGCCGTGTCTGTGGTGGCCGAACGGCACCGGCAGCCAGAACCTATACGATGCTGAAGTGCAACTTGTGGCTGACGGAAAGGTGCAGTCGGTATGTGCACGGCGTTTCGGCGTAAGGACTGTTGAGATGAAACCGTTACCGGAAGGAGAGCGTGAGGACTTATACAACTGGACTTTCTGTATCAACGGACGTGACATGTTCGTAAAAGGGACGGGCTGGTGCATGATGGATGCCTTGCTTGATTTTTCAAAAGAACGTTACGACCGTTTCTTGTCCGTTGCCCGTCATCAGAATATCCAACTGATAAGGGCATGGGGCGGAGGAATGCCGGAAACGGACATATTCTATGAGCTTTGTGACGAGAAGGGTATTATGGTCATGCAGGAGTGGCCCACGGCATGGAACAGTCATGAGACACAGCCGTTCGGCATGCTGGAGGAAACGGTTGTCCTCAATACCGTACGTCTGAGAAATCATCCTTCGCTTGTAATGTGGGGAGGAGGCAATGAATCGGATAAGCCTTATGGTAAGGCCATAGACATGATGGGGCGTCTTAGCGTGGAACTTGACGGCTCCAGGCCGTTTCACCGTGCGGAGGCATGGGGCGGCAGCCGCCATAACTACAACTGTTGGTGGGACGAGATGCACCTTAATCACAATCTTAACATGACTGCGCGCTTCTGGGGAGAGTTTGGTGTGCCGTCGCTGCCTCATGCGGAGACGGTAAGGAAATATCTTGACGGTGAGAAATATGTATGGCAGCCGGATAAAGAATCGGCATTCACCCATCATACTCCTATATTCGGAACTAACGGAGAGATAAGCCGGCTGGGACAGTATGCCGGATATTTCACATCATTGGAAACTCTGGAAGACGCCGTGTTAGGTTCTCAGATGTCGCAGGTAGTAGGCGTAAGGCATACTCTTGAGCGTGCCCGGACAATGTGGCCTAATACAACCGGTGCCCTTTATTATAAGCTGAACGATAACTATCCGGGACTGTCATGGTCGAGTGTAGATTATTATGGTGCGGTCAAGCCGCTGCATTATTTTGCGCGCCGTGCCTTTGAACCGGCAACGACAGTCTTGCTGCTTGACAGGACAAACATGGCGGGGCAGGAGGTGAAGATACCTTATTATCTCCTTGACGACAATAACATCGTTACCGGCAAGACCGTTAAGGCACATCTGTCGGTATGGAACCATAAGATGCAGTGCGTACTTGACACGGCGATATCGGTAAAGCCTAAGGGCAGAGTTGATAAGATTGCAGATATCGTTCTGACGAAGGAGCAGACGTTGAGCGAGATGTTGTACATGAAGACAGACCTCATTAAGGACGACGGTACGCTTGTGGCAAGAAACTGGTATTTCTGCAACTACGATACACGTCGTGGCGTAATGCTTGAGTCGCGGGCGGCGGATGTCCGTACGGAACAGGACGGGAAAAACATAACAATAACCAATATATCGGCATTTCCTGCCGTGGGTGTTACCGTCGATGTCCCTGGGCAGTCGTCACAGTTGCTATTGTCTGATAATTATTTGTGGCTTGATCCGGGAGAGACGGTAACGGTTGGCTCCAATATATCGTGTCCTGCCGTGGTCAGTTGGTGGAACTCAAAAAATAAATGAAATTATGAATAAGATAAAGTTAAGCTTGATATCAGTATTGATAACGTTAAGTGGCGGAATGCTTGCAGGTGAGCCTTTCGGTGTTAACCTCGCCTGTGGTGATTTCGGTTCGGTATTCCCCGGTGAATATAACAGGCATTATACATATCCCACCGATGCGGATCTTGTATACTGGCAGCAGAAAGGACTGATGCTCGTACGTCTGCCTTTCCGCTGGGAACGTCTTCAGCATAAGCCTTACGGACCTTTGTGCCAGGACGATCTGGCTAAGGTGAAAGACTTTGTAAAGGCTGCCGGAAAGCGTGGGATGAAGGTTCTTTTTGACATGCACAACTATTGCCGCCGTATAGATGAGGGCACAGAGAAGATTGTAGGTACGCCCGAATTGTCTTATGAGAGCTATGGGCAGTTCTGGCGTATGATGGCACAGGAGTTCCGCGACTTCGGCAACATCTATGGCTACGGACTGATGAACGAGCCTCACGACCTGCCCGCAAGTGTGTCATGGCACAAAATGGCACAGGTGGCGATAGACTCTATCAGAACCGTGGACACAAAAACTCCTATAGTCGTAGGCGGATATCATTGGAGCTCGGCACGGCGTTGGGTACAGATGAGTGATAACCTTAAGACATTACGTGACCCTGCTGAAAATATCATATTTGAGGCACATTGCTATTTCGACTTTGACGGCTCGGGCACTTATAAGTTTACATACGAACAGGAAGAGGGAACCCCCAAGCGCGGCGTGGACCTTGTACGCCCTTTTGTGGAATGGCTTAATAAAAACAATCTTCGCGGTATAATAGGCGAATATGGCATACCCGAAGGAGATGAACGTTGGGAGAAGACATTGGACAACTTCCTTTCATATTTGCAGAAGAACGGTGTCCCCGCGCTTTATTGGGCGTCAGGACCATGGTGGACGGATGCCGTAATGACAATCCCGACATACCGAGGCGGCAAGGAGAAGCCTCAGGTTAAGATTATGGAGAAGTATAAGGAGACAAAATAACAGGAGGACCGATAAGCTGTCAGTACACTTCATCAATAAATTATTCACTATGACAAGCAAGTATTTTCTCATAGCTATGATGTTAGTTTCTTCCGCCGTCTATGCCGGTATTCCGTTTACGCACGGTAATCTCAAGGTAGACGGCAGCGGAAGATACCTTGAGCATGACGACGGTACACCTTTTTTATATATGGGTGATACGGCATGGGAGATGCTCTCAAGACTTACGTATGAAGAAGCCTGTGCCTATATGGACAACAGGGTGGGGAAGGGAATAAACGTTATACAGACCGTTCTTCTCTCCGAGCTGGCAGGCATCAGGGATACAACGGCAGCAGGTGTCACGCAGTTAATAAACGGAGATGTCTGCAGCCCCAATCCCCTTTATCTGGCACATGCCGACTCCGTCCTTGCATACGCGGAGCAAATCGGACTGTATCTTGCAATATTACCCACATGGGGTGACAAGGTAGACAAGCAATGGGGCAACGGACCGGAGATATTTAATGAACATAATGCGGAAGAATACGGAAGAATTTTGGGGCGCAGGTGGGCTTCACGCCCTAATATTATATGGATAATAGGAGGCGACCGTGGAGGCGGCGGAAAGAACAGGGCAGTATGGAATGCAATGGCAAGGGGCATAAAGTCTGAGGACAAAGTGCATCTTATGACATATCATCCGCATGGAGAGCACTCGTCGTCCATGTGGTTCCACGATGAAGACTGGCTTGACTTTAACATGATACAGACCGGTCATTGTCAGCAGGGGTATGATATATACCGCCGTATGATGTTGCATGACATGGCCCTGAAACCGGTAAAGCCCGTTATGGACGGAGAACCACGGTATGAAGACATACCGCGCAACTTCAAAAAGGAAGACGGCAGGTTTGGGGCTGCCGACGTTAGGCATACGTTATATCAGAGCATGCTTACCGGTGCATGCGGATACACTTACGGCAACAACAATCTGTGGCAAATGTATGCTCCGGGGCGCGAACCCAAGTGTGACGCGCGTACATACTGGTACGACGCGATGAATATGGAGGCTGAATGTCAGCTTATACATTTTGTGAAGCTTTGGCACGAAATACCTTTCAGAGGTGGGTATAATGTTCCGCATTGTGCCGTTCCCGCGGATGAATACGGTTGTGATGAGGCTGTTGCCTTTATTACAGGGGATTATATGCTGTGCTACTTTCCCGGAGGGAACAGCTGGAGACTGACGGTACCTGATACGTTCGGTCACCTGTATGCAGCAGAGTGGATGAATCCCCGTACCGGACAGCGCATGCCCGGAGGTATTTCTGAAGGGTATGTGGTTGATGTGAGTTTGCCGGAGGGTGGTAATGACGACTGGCTTTTGATATTGAAAAAAGAAAAATAATATTAATACAATTATGAAATTAAAGAGTATAAATGAACTTGCACGTGACTATGAGGATCTTGTAAACCGTCATAATGAGGCCGAGACCAGTGTAAATGGTATTTATTGCCGTTATAAGCATCCTGTGCTTACGGCAGAGCATGCCCCGCTGATTTGGCGGTATGACATGAACGAGAATGATAACCCGTTGTGTGAGGAACGCATTTCAATAAATGCCGTGTTTAACTCAGGTGCAATAAAACTGGACGGGAAGTACTATCTTATGGCACGTGTCGAAGGCGCCGACCGCAAGTCATTCTTCGCCATTGCAGAGAGTGACAGTCCTACGGAGGGCTTCCGCTTTTGGGAATATCCGGTCATGATGCCTGAGACACCGGGGGAAATAGATACGAACATGTACGATGCCAGACTGACAAAGCACGAAGACGGATATATCTATGCCTTGTTCTGTGCCGAGCGTAAAGATCCGTCCGCAGAGCCGGGCGACCTTTCTTCGGCGGTTGCAGCAGCGGCAATAGCGAGGACTAAGGACCTTAAGACATGGGAGCGTCTTGATGACGTGAAGACAGATACGCAGCAGCGCAACGTCGTTCTTCATCCAGAGTTCGTAAATGGCAAGTATGTGCTTTACACGCGTCCGCAGGACGGCTTCATAGATACGGGCAACGGAGGCGGAATAGGTTGGGCGCCGATAGATGATATCTGTCATGCTGAGATTCATGATGAAAGGATTATCAATGTGCGTAAGTATCATACTATAAAAGAAGTGAAGAACGGAGAGGGCCCCCATCCTATAAAGACTTCGCGCGGCTGGCTGCATCTCGCTCATGGTGTGCGCGGCTGCGCGGCAGGGCTTCGCTATGTGCTGTATCTCTATGTCACGGCTCTTGACAATCCTTCCAAGGTGATAGCGGAGCCGGCTGGATACTTCATGGCTCCCTTGGGCGAAGAGCGTGTCGGTGATGTCAGCAACGTTCTTTTCTCAAACGGCTGGATAGAAGACAACGGTAGGGTATATATCTATTACGCATCGAGCGACACACGCCTTCATGTGGCAGAGTCAACCGTAGAGCGACTTTTGGACTATTGTTTCAACACACCTTCCGACGGGTTGCGCTCCATAGAGTCTGTTAAGGCTATATATAGGCTTGTGGACAAGAACAAGAGATTACAACAATAATTATAATATATGGCTACGTTAAAAGAGAAAATCGGATATGGGCTTGGCGACATGTCGTCATCCATGTTCTGGAAAATATTCAGCTATTATCTTCCTATCTTTTACAGTGACGTCTTCGGGCTTAGTCTCGGGGCAACGGCAGTGCTGATGCTTGTGACACGTATATGGGATACCGTCTCCGATCCGGTGATGGGCATCATTGCCGACCGCACCGATACAAGATGGGGCAAGTACCGTCCTTGGCTGTTGTGGATGGCTGTTCCGTTTGCAGTTGCAGGATGCCTGTTGTTTATAATCCCGCAGTGTGGCGAGACAGGGCGTTTGGCCTGGGCTTACTTCACATATATGCTTATGATGACAGTCTATACCGCAATCAATGTGCCCTATGGCTCTATGCTCGGTGTGGTTACGGATAATTCAGATGAGAAGACGGTCTTTTCGAGTTACCGGATGTTCTTTGCCTATGCCGGCTCGTTCGTTGCAGTCTTTGCATGGGAGCCTTTGGTAAAGTTCTTTACGGATTTGTGCGGTGGAGATACTCCGCTTATTGCCTTGCAGCATGGCTGGCAGTATGCCATGGTTGTAATCTCTGCGGCAACCCTTATCCTCTTCCTGCTCTGTTTCCGGATGACGCGCGAGCATGTACGGCCGCCCAAGACCGGTTCTGTATGGGAAGACCTTAAGGCACTTGCCTCAAATTCTCCATGGTGGCTGATTACCTCGGCGGCTCTTTGTACAAATCTTTTCTGTACGCTTCGCGGTTCGGTTGCAGCATATTACTTTAAATACTATATAGGTGAAACGGCTCATATAGACCTCGGTTTCACGTCTTTCCTGTTCTTTGCGGGCATCTTCCTTGCCGTGGGAGAGGTGTGCAATATGATTGGTGTGGTGCTTGCCGTGCCGATGTCATTCCGGCTTGGTAAGCGAAATACTTTCATTGTCTCGGCTGCATTGCTGGCATTGCTGTCTGTGGCGTTCTTTTATGTTCCGATGACCAATGCTGGTTTCTTTGCAATACTCATCCTTCAGGTGTTAATAAGCATACTTACTGGTATCGTGTCTCCGCTTGTATGGTCGATGTATGCAGACGTTGCCGACTATTCTTCCAAAAAGCACGGCACTTCATCGACAGGTCTGATATTCTCTTCCGGTTCCATGGCACAGAAGTTCGGCGGTGCGGTTGCCGGTGCGGCAGTGCTTTGGATACTTGCAGCCTTCGGCCTTGTGCCCAACGCTCCGCAGCAGAGCGACACCGCCATGCTTGGCATACGTCTTGTCATGAGCTATATACCGGCAGCCGTGGCAGTTCTTGAAATAGTTATACTCTTGGCTTATCCTTTGGGAAAGAAGCCAAGAACAGACAACGGATGTCAGAAATGAAAAGATTTGCATTATATCTTAAGATTGTCCCGGCAGCCTGTGCCGTGATGTTCTCGCTTGCGTTGCATGCCGGTACTGACAACCTGCGTTGCGAGTATATGACAAATCCTGTAGGCGTGGATGCGGCTCATCCACGTCTAAGCTGGACCTTGCCGGGATTGAAAGACAAGATACGTGTCGTCATGTCGGAAGACAGTCTTGCCGTGGCCGGAGCCGTATACGGAACAAAGCCCGGGCATTCGGACCGTATGCGTGTATACGAGCTCGCCCCGGGTACGCAGGAGTTTGCCGTTGATGACTTTAATCCGGCTCCTGCACGCAGATATTACTGGCGCGTATTCTTCGGAAAGCGCGGTTCCACAGTTGCAAGCTTTGTTACAAACCTGCCGCTGGGCAGTGCGAGGTGGATTACCGACGGCAACGATGCCGCTTACCGCCCGTTGGCATTGTACCGCCATACGGTAAACGTGTCCAAACCTGTAAAAGAAGCGTTTATCACCGTTGCTTCCGCAGGTCTTCACGAAATTATGCTTAACGGAAGGAAAGTTGGCAACCACCGCCTTGACCCTATGTTCACGCGCTTTGACCGACGCGTGCTCTCCGTCATGCACGATGTTACCGGACTTATGCGCGAGGGCGGCAACGTTGTTACTGTGGAGCTTGGCAACGGGTGGTACAATCACCAGTCAACGGCGGTGTGGTTCTTCCACGAAGCATCGTGGCGCAACCGTCCGCGCTTTGCTGCCAATCTGCTGATACGCTATGAGGACGGCACGGAGGAGCATGTGGTGACCGACGGCAGTTGGCAGACGGCAGAAAGCAGCACGGTCTTCTCAAGCATATATACGGCAGAGCATTACGATGCCCGCTTGTATCCGCAGGAGTCGTCGTGGCACGGTGTCACCGAAACCGTCTGTCCCGCACGTGTCGTCTCTTCGCAGGTCATGCATCCCATTAGGCTTACCGCCGTTTACAAGGCGGATAAGATAGACCGCCTATCCGATACCCTTGCCGTTTATCATTTTCCTAAGAACATTGCCGGTGTCACACGCCTGCGTGTACGTGGACCTCGCGGTACGGTGGTGAGGCTTAAACATGGTGAGATGCTTTATGCCGACGGGCGTGTTAACATGGAAAATATTGACTATCACTATCGCCCGACTGATGACAGTGACCCGTTTCAGACAGATGTTGTTACGCTGAGCGGTGGCGATGACGGGTTTGCAGCGCGGTTTGGCTATAAAGGCTTTCAGTATGTCGAGGTAAGCTCTTCCGCACCTTTGGAACTTACCCGGGAGAGTCTTGTTGCCGAAGAGATGCACAGCGATGTGCCACGCATCGGATATTGGCATTCGTCATCTGAATATCTTAATAAGCTTCTTGAGGCGACACAGAATTCTTATCTCAGCAATCTCTTCGGTTATCCTACCGACTGTCCGCAGCGTGAGAAGAACGGCTGGACGGCAGATGCCTACCTCGCCCTTGAGACGGGAATGGCATACAATGACGTTGTTACCGTTTATGAGAAGTGGCTGGCTGACTTCCGCGACGAGCAGCGTCCTGACGGCACACTGCCATGTATTATCCCGACGGACAAGTGGGGATACGACTGGGCGAACGGTGTAGACTGGACAAGTGCCACGGTTATCATTCCATGGCAGATATATTGCTGGCATGGAGACCGCAGGCTTCTTGAACGCCATTACGGCTGCATGGACAGATACGTACGCCACATAGAGACTGTTGCCAAAGACAACCTTACCGACTGGGGGCTTGGCGACTGGATACCCGTAAGGACAACGAGCGACTTGTGTTACACCACGTCTGTCTACTATTATGTCGATGCGGTAATAATGTCAAAGGTGGCAAGACTTCTTGGAAAAGATGCCGACGCTCTTCATTATTCATGTCTTGCCGATGACATACGCTCGGCGATAAACCGCCGCTTTCTCGATGCCGGAAAAGGCTTGTATGCCGGCGGCACGCAGACAGAACTTTCCATGGCACTGTATTGGGGCATTGCTCCTGACTCACTTCGTACAAAAGTTGCCTCGCAACTTAATGAGCGCGTTGTTGCCGACGGCTTTCATCTCGATGTGGGAGTGCACGGCTGCAAGGCACTGTTAGGTGCGCTGTCCGACAACGGATATGCGGATACCGCCTACAAGGTTGTATGCCAGAAAACATATCCGTCGTGGGGATATTGGATTAGTCAAGGTGCAACCACCCTCCATGAGAACTGGAAGACCGATGTCGTAATAGACAACTCGCTTAACCACATAATGTTCGGAGAAGTGGGAGCGTGGCTCTTCAAGTCGCTTGCCGGAATAACGCCGGATGAGACGGCACCTGGGTTCAGGCTCGTCAACGTCCGTCCCTACTTTCCCGCAGACCTTGACAGCCTTGAGGTGAGCCGTGAGACATATTACGGCAGGCTTGAAACCTCGTGGCGACGCGACGGCGGTGTGATAAGATATACGATAAGCGTGCCTGCTGCGATGACGGCAAACCTTGTGCTGCCCGACGGCAAGGCGCATATAATAAGAGGTGCAAGTAAAACATTTAATATAAAATCAAGATGACAAGGAGAATAAGAATAATATTGCTGATGATTGCCGCCGTGCTTCCTGCGACGGCTCAGTTGCGGCTTCCTGCGATAATGTCAGACCACATGGTAATACAGCGCAACGAGAAGATACGCTTTTGGGGCTGGGCGGACAAAGGTGCGCGGGTAACGGTGGCTTTAGCCGGAAACACCGCATCTGCCAAGGCCGCACGTGACGGGCGCTGGAGTGTACAGCTGCCCGCGTTGCCGGCAGGCGGACCGTATACTGTGACTGTAAGTTCGAAAAAAGAGACAATAACCCTTGACGATGTTCTTGTGGGCGAAGTGTGGATATGCAGCGGACAGTCCAACATGGAGTTCATGCTCCGTTCGATAAACAACGCTGACGAGGAGATTCGTTCAGCAACAAACGGCAACATCCGTTCGTTCGACGTACAGAAGGATATGGCGCGCTTTCCGAAGGATGATCTGAAAGGCGACTGGAAGATATGCTCTCCGCAGACGGCCGGCAACTTCTCTGCCGTGGGATATCTCTTCTGCCGCGAGATTGCCGAACGTCTTAACGTCCCTGTGGGACTGATAAACACGTCATGGGGAGGTACCGACATAGAAAGCTGGATGAGCATGGAGACGATAGATGCCTTCCCGAAATACCGCCGTCTCATGACACGTCTGCGCTCGGAGGAGCTTGAGGCTTATCTCGCACGTGGTAAGGAGGTGGAGGCTGCGTTCTTGAAAGCCATCGCCGATGAGCCGGGTGAGAAGGAGCAGTGGTATCTTCCTTCGTACTCCAAGAGCGACTGGAAACCCCTGCGTGTGCCCGGGCTGTGGACCGACGATGCCCTTTCGGGTGTTGACGGCGTGGTGTGGACAACGGTGGAGTTCAGCGTCCCCGAGGCTCTTGCCGGACAGCCGGCGATACTTAGTCTTGGGATGATAGACGATGACGACGTCACTTGGATAAACGGAACTAAGGTCGGCTCAACCGTGGGCTATGACATAAAGCGCCGCTACACGGTGCCCTCGGGCGTGTTGAAGGCTGGCAAGAATGAACTTACGGTGAAAATTGTCGACAACCATGCCGGTGGCGGATGCTACGGCTCAAGCGACTTGTTCTTCCTGCAGGTAGGTCAGGAACGCCTGTCCATACTCGGCGACGGCTGGAAATACAAGATTGCCGTTGACAATGAGGCGTTCGAATACGTGGAAGACGGTCCCAACGCCTTTCCCTCCCGCCTGTTCAATGCCATGGTGGCTCCCATTGCCGGATATCCTGCACGTGGCTTCGTGTGGTATCAGGGAGAGAACAACGCCCCGCGGGCAGAGGAGTATTACCGCCTTTTCCCGGCAATGATAAACGACTGGCGGAGCCGCTGGAACCGTGCAGACATGCCGTTCTACTGGGTTCAGCTTGCCAACTACATGCCTTCAGACGAGCATCCTTCGGCAAGCAACTGGGCGGTGTTGCGCGATGCCCAGAACTCGGCACGCAGTCTGCCGCATACGGGACAGGCTGTGATAATAGACGTGGGTGATGCCGATGACATACATCCGCGTGACAAGCAGACGGTGGGTCATCGTCTTGCGTGCCTTGCCCTGCACAACGACTACGGCATGGCGGACATATACTGTGAAAGTCCGCAGCCGCTTAAAGCTGTGAAGCATGGCGATAACGTGCTTGTAACGTTTGAAAATGTTGCCGGAGGACTAAAGGCAAAGAGCCGTTACGGATATGTCTGCGGCTTTGCCGTTGCGGGTAAAGACGGCAAATACCGCTGGGTAAGGGCAGAGACGTCAGGAATCGATGCCGTGCTGCTCGACTGTACCGGCATCGACAATCCAAAGTCTGTCCGCTATGCCTGGGCTGATAATCCTGACGATGCCAACCTATACAACAGCGCCGGACTGCCTGCTGCACCGTTTGAGAAAGCCGTGGAGGAATGAGGTCCACGGAATACATAGACAAAGAACGGGATGTTTTGACACACCTTTAATAATAGGGCATTTTGCATAATTAAAGCATAAGAAACCAATGAAACCATACAAGTTTGAACCATATCTGAAGACAACGATATGGGGCGGATACCGTATAGCGCCGTTTAAGGGAATATATACGGCGCAGCCCAACATAGGAGAATCGTGGGAGATATCCGGCGTGCCGGGGCATGAGAGCGATGTCGGGGCGAAGATATATGCAGGGCTGAAGAAGGGCATAACGCCCGAAGACTATGAGCGCATGGCTACGGCGGAACCCGTTGGCGGACGCTCGCCCATGCAGAATGTCATAGCCACCCACGAGGCACATCAGGGCGACCTGTTCTTCCTTCCGGCCGGGCGTCTCCACGCCATAGGCGCCGGCAACTTCCTTGCCGAGATACAGCAGACGAGCGACATAACATACCGCGTGTACGACTTCGGCAGGAAAGACGCTCACGGCAATCCGTGCGAACTGCACGTTGCAGAGGCACGCGACGCCATAGCCTACAGGGTATGGCCCGAGTACCGCACGTCTTACGACTCTACAAAACCCACGTCGCAGCTCATAAACTGCCCCTATTTCAACGTAAACCGCGTGGTGGTGCAGATGGCGGCACAGATAGATTTCAATGCCGACTCGTTTGTTGTCGTGATGTGCCTTTGGGGTGAAGCCAACATCAACGGCGTGCGTGTCAGCCGCGGCGAGACGCTGCTCGTGGCGGCATGCGAGAATGTTTTATATATTTTTGGTAACGCGACGTTCCTCACGGCGACTATGTGAGGATGTCTTAAAAATATGATTTTATGAAAAGAAACATTTGCGTCTCTGCGGTGTCACTGCTCATATTGCAGGGCATTTCCGCGCAGGACGGCCTTATTGGCAATGCTGTGAGAAATCTTCCGCTGCTGGCTCCGGCGGGCACGGAGATACACTATCAGGGAAGCATAGACAAGACGGGCGGCAATGCCGATTGGGACTGGTACCTCTATGAGGACGCCAACCGTGAGTGGGTGGTCCTCGACGTGGACGGTCCCGGGTGTATACAGAACCTTACGCAGCACCGCTATCTCACGTGCAGCGACCCACTGTTCCGCTTCTATCTCGACGGCAGCAAGGTGGCGCAGTATGAGGTAAGGCTGTCTGAAATCGGACTGAAGTTCCCTTTCTGCAAGCCGCTTGCCGACAGTTATATTGGTCCCTACGACAACGGGCGCGGACCAATACGTGTGGCGCGCAGCTTTGTGCCGCTGCCTTTCAACAAGAGTTGCAAGGTTACCACCGACGTGCGCCTCTATGGCAATGACCGTATGCGTGGTGAAAGCGGATGGGGACACATCGTGTATCATACGTTCGCATCACCGCAGTCGGACACGCTTGCCGCATATACAGAGAACCTTGAAAACATAAGGCAGTTGAAATCGCATGGTTTCAGCGTGCCTGTAACCTTACCGTCAGATACTACCGTAATAAGGCGCACAGAACTTCGGCCAGGAGAGGCGTGCCTGTTGGCGAGTATGGATAGAAGTGGTGTGCTTTCTGCTGTACGGCTGTTTGCAGATAGGATTGATGCGGAAGCGATGCAGACGGTATGGATGGAGATAACGTTCGACGGGCATGATACGCCCGATGTGCTTTGCCCCATCGGTGCGTTCTTTGGAAACTCGCTTGCTTATAACTCCGTTGAGTATCTGCTCATGGGCGTGACGGAGGGCGGCATGATGTATAACACGTTCCCCATGCCTTTCTGGCAGGGTGTTACCTTGCGTCTGCACAACCGCGGCACTGTCACGTTCGGGCTTGCCGGCGGTACAGTAGTGCATCGTACCAACAACTATCCTTATGAGGCTTCGGGATATTTCCGCAACACACCTTATTATATACGCAGGCATGTGGAAGGCGAAGACAGCCGTGTGGCGCATGCCGACGGTTGCGGCAAGATGGTTGCGGCACATGTCACATGCTGGGCGGAACGCCCTAATGTGATAAGCTGTGAGGGCGATGTCCACGTTTATATTGACGATGAGCAAACTCCACGCGTGCAGAGCGACGGCTCGGAAAGCTATGTCTCTTACGGCTGGGGCTTTCCCACACCGCCCGAAGCGCATCCGTTCGGGGGTTACGACGGCTTGCCTGATAACCCATGGTCTATGACGCGGCTGTGTATATTCGACTGCTATCCCTTTAATAGCAACATTAGTTTTAACATAGAGAGCGGTGAGTACAATAACCAATATCTTGAGCATGCAGGTACAATATTCTATTATGGCAAAGACCATGTGCGGGAGGCACTTACCGACTCTATAGTCGTTGCTGACGGCAGTTCACGCCGCGCCCATAAGTGCCGCATAAAGGGAACTCACCGTATTGCCACTGCAACATCGGTCTATGAGGGAACGTACAACCGCCGTCAGCTCACACATAGCTTCATGTCTTATGGCGAAGGTGCCGAAATTTCATTCCGTGTAAGCATAAATCCTGCCAACGCCGGGGTGCGCCTGCTGCGCATGAGCAATCAGAGGCAGCCACGTCAGCTGGCAGAAGTCTATGTCGATGGTGTAAGGGTGGTTGAGCGCAACTGGTATCATGCTGACGGCAACCCGCATATGCAGTGGCTGGACGATAGCTTTGTAATACCCGAGCGGTATACTACAGGAAAGAGTTCGATCAGCATTTGCATCGTACCGAAAAGTGTCGGTGGCAATGTGGCATGGACAGATGTGGCATACCGTGTTTATTCGTTTGACAGTAGGGAAGGCAGATAGATGTTGTATGGCCTGTACGTAAAAGCCCCCTTGCCGTGATGTGGCAAGGGGTGTCTTTTTGCTTTATATGATAATGTATTTATCAGAAATAGTATGCAGCGTAAATCTACTATGCGCTGTTGCGCCCTTTAATTGCTTGCTTTACGCCGTCGGTAAATGTAACCTCGCCTGTTTTCCCGCAGGCGATATTATAGTTTGCGCCTATTTCTATGTACTTTATCAGCGACACACCAGCCCCGAGGTTTACGCTGAAAGTAGATTTCTTAAGTTGCCAAGTGGCTTCATCGAAAATCTTCTTGTCCTTGTCGCCAACGTTGAAACCAAACTGAGGGCCTGCTGCAAAATAAATGCTTGCCAGACTGCCGAGCCCTATGCCATAGCGCAGGTTTATGGGGATGTTTATTGCTTGCTGCTTCAATGTCTCCTTGCCATCGTTCTCTTTTGCATCACTTACTTTGGCCGAACGTTGGTCGTAAAGTGCTGCAATGTCGATGCCAAGCCCTATAAGAGGAAGTGAGAATTTAAGAGTGGGACCGATAAAAAAGCCAGTCTGGTTGGAAGAATCGAATACTTTCTTGTCTATTGACATGTCGGAAACGTTGTGGCCGCGTTGTTAAGGTTGCTTGTCATTATAATCTGTTTGCTCAGATAAGGTGCTATGTCATCATATCTGATCCAGAACAAGGGGTAAGACAGTGACACATCGCCTTTTTTATTGAGTTACTTGAAAAAGCGGTTCAGTTGCTTCATAGCCTTGTCAAACTGCTTGGCAGGCAACACATAGTTTTTCACAGGATTCATCTTGGCATCATAGACATCGAGGGATCCCTGGGCTGTCTTCTCCAGAATACTGTCCTTCCCTATAATGAAAGCATAGTTCAGATTGCTTCCCACCACATGCCACAGACGCGGAGTCTTATCGGTCATCAGCCGCCCCATAGAATAGTCGTCTGTAGGATTCTTCACACCCAGATATTCCTTCATCAACGTAGGAACCATGTCATAATGAGTAGTACGATGTGTGTACTTATGTGCCTGTTGTCCAGGAACATGCCATATCATTGGCACTCCTATCTGATGAACTGAAAAATTGCTGTTATGTCCCCAGTAGTTGCGATGATTCTCATTGAACTCCTGGCTATGGTCGCCTGTCAGCACAACGATGGTATTATCCATAAGTCCCTGTTTCTTCAAAGCCTCAAACACCTTGCCCAACAGCAAGTCGTCCTGATAGCAGGTGTTGCGATACAGGTTCCAGAAAGGAGTTGGATCCATATCGTTGTTAAGCTTGGTATAATCGGCAAACGCCCATGCTGGTTGGAAATGTTTGTTCTTGTCGGCTGGCAACTCAAAACTATGGGGTAGGTCGAAAAAGAGGAACGAGAAGAAAGGCTTTTTCTTGTCCTTTCTGCCTTCCATATCGGCAATAAACATATTGGCCACTCTCGTATCACGCTCCAAGGCAGTATTGCCCTTGGTCTCGGTGTGTATGCCGGGCACACCTCCAAAGATAACTCTGCCAAAAGGAGGGTCTGCCCATGTAGCACTGGGATAAGTCTGAATGTCGTAGCCCAGAGCTTGCAGTCTGCGGATAAGCAATGGTTGGACACGAGCCGGCTCAAAACTCTCCCAATA
Source organism: uncultured Prevotella sp. (assembly GCA_900550035.1). Taxonomy (GTDB): domain Bacteria; phylum Bacteroidota; class Bacteroidia; order Bacteroidales; family Bacteroidaceae; genus Prevotella. Next base: position 44,414 of record URQS01000003.1, read on the forward strand.
ATAGCACGACAAACCAAAGAAGAGGCTGAACACACCACTTCGCGTACCATTGCTGCCACTCACATGATTGGCAAACCATTGATTCTGTTCGGCAAACTGATAGGTATGAGGCATACATTCTGGAGTAAGTGCCCTGCGATTCCATGAATCTAACAAGATAACCACAATATTGGGCAGAGAATCGGGTTCCACCGTCTCAAGCTGATGTACGGGATACAGCAAGTCTGTACTCTGTCGACCACTGGTCTGCCCCACTCCTCTTGGCTGTTTGCAGCCCCATTTGAGCAACAAACCATTCGAGGTAGTAGGGAAATAATAAGGCAGCAAGGTGGCACTCTTCATAACCGACTGATGCTGATAGAATGCAGCATAGATATGCCATAGATGAGCATAAAGTGTACAGCCTACGAAAATACCTGCCACCAACCAGACATAAGCTTTCTTCCTCAACAGCCACACGCGATGTGACAGATACCATACGCCCACCACAATGGCGGCAACGATGGCAAAAAGTCCTGCCTCCTTGAGGTAAAGCAAGGCATCGAAGTTGAATATCTCGCCTGCTCCCTCACCGAAAACCATACTCAACACAAAACCATTGATATGGAAATGATAGATGGCATAGACCTGAGAGTTAAGATAGTTGAGCACACAGAGCAGCACCACGCCCACTATCTGCACAACCCTTGCTGTCTTGGGAAAACGACATAACAGCACAAGGAAGCCCAACAGATAAGGCACCAAGGCAAACTGCGAGGCATGGCTCACACAGGATGCTGCAAAGAAAACCCATCCCTCAAAATCCATATAGTCGAGGATGGGACTACCCACGATGTAGAAGCTAAACTGAATAGCTATCAATATTGTGGAAAAGGCATAAAACAAAAATCCTTGTTTCAGGCCATTTATCAATTGATTCTTATAAGTCATATTTAGGTAAAAAACTTTTTTTCTTCCAAACTTGTCTATAGCTTCAGGAGTTTGGCAAACTCCCATACCACGATTCCTGCTGTAACGCTGACATTGAGCGAGTGCTTGGTGCCAAACTGAGGTATCTCAAGGCAACCGTCACTCATGTCTACCACATTCTGCTTCACCCCTTTTACCTCGTTGCCGAAAATAACGGCATAGCCTGTAGAGTGTGAAGTATTATGAGCATCAGGGAGATTCTGCAGTTTGGTGGAGCCTTCCACCTGCTCAATGCTATATACAAAATAGCCTTTCTCTTTCAATTTCTCCACAGCTTCCTCGGTGGTCTTGAAGTATTCCCAGTCTACGCTGTCCTCTCCGCCAAGAGCTGTCTTATGTATTTCTGCATTAGGAGGCGTAGCGGTAATACCGCACAGATAAACACCCTCTACCCTGAAGGCATCGCATGAACGAAACACACTTCCCACATTATACAAAGAGCGTACATCATCGAGAACCACTATCAGGGGCAGTTTCTCTGCTTCCTTGAACTCCTCCAGCGTGAGGCGGTTCATCTCTATCGTTCTTAACTTACGCATTTCCCTCTGCTTCCTTTGTTTTATAGGCCAAGGCGTACATACGTATCTGCTTGATCATGGCCAAGAGACCGTTGCTGCGTGTAGGACTCAAGTGATCTTTCAGACCTATCTTCTCTACAAAATACAGGTCGGCATCCATGATTTCAGAAGGAGTATGACCGCTCAACACACGTATCAAAAGGGCTATAATGCCTTTTACGATGAGCGCATCGCTGTCGGCTGTGAAGACAAGTTTACCGTCCTTATAGTCACATTGCAGCCACACACGGCTCTGACAGCCGTCGATTAAGTTCTGCTCGTTCTTGTATTTCTCGTCGAGAGGAGCCAGTTCGTTGCCCAAGTCTATGAGCATCTGATACTTGTCCATCCAGTCGGTAAAGTCCTGAAACTCCTCTACTACCTCGTCCTGCAATTCGTTGATTGTCGCCATTATTTTATCTCCTTTATTTCGTTTACTGTTATCAGTTTATATAGTTTGTCATTAGGGCGCACCTTGCCAGGCACAGGGATAGAAACTCTCCAGCCCTGCTTGGCCACCTCTACAGGCTTCAGCTCATAGCGTATCTCATCGGCATTGAGATACATCACACCTGTGGTGTTGCCCGTAATGAGCAGTTTCTGTCCCTGCTCTATCTCAGAAGCCTCTATAGCCACCTCTGCCACACCAAGCTTGGAGAAGTATTTCATCACCTTGCCCACGAGCACCTTCTTCTCAGTAGCTACAGAGCCATAGTGCTTGTTCCATTCGCCAAGAGTCTGTCCCTGGTAATATCCGTCCCAGAAACCACGATTGAAGACAGTAGCCAACTTCTCGTCCCAGGCATCCTTCTTCTCCTCGGTAAAGGTTCCGTCGAGCACAGAGGCAATAGCCTCCTTGTAGCATTTCACTACGGTGTATACATATTCTGCACCACGTGCACGTCCCTCTATCTTGAACACACGCACACCTGCATCCATCATACGGTCGATGAAACGTATGGTCTTCAGATCTTTAGGACTCATCACATACTTGTTGTCTATCTCGAGCTGATTGCCTGTTTCATTGTCTGTAACCGTATAGCTTCGACGACATATCTGCACACACTCTCCTCGGTTGGCAGAACGGTTGGCATTGGCAAGACTCATATAGCACTTGCCCGATACAGCCATGCACAAAGCACCATGACAGAACATTTCTATCCTTATCTTCTTGCCCATAGGGCCGCAGATGTTCTGGCGTTCTATCTCTTCATGGATATGCTTCACCTGGTCCATATTCAGTTCGCGTGCCAATACAGACACATCAGCAAAACGGGCATAGAACTTCAGCGCCTCGGTATTGGAGATGTTGAGCTGGGTAGAAAGGTGTACCTCCTCTCCTACCTCATTACAGTAGGCCATGACAGCCACATCGCTGGCTATAACAGCCGAGATGCCTGCCTCCTTGGCTGCATCAATGATTTCTTTCATCGTAGCAATATCGTCATCATATATCACAGTATTTACCGTCAGATATGTCTTGATGCCGTGTTCATTGCAGGTGGCTGCTATTTCGCGCAGGTCGTCGATGGTAAAATGGTTGGCAGAGTGTGAACGCATATTCAACTTGCCAATACCGAAGTATACCGAGTCTGCACCAGCCTGTATGGCAGCAGCCAACGACTCGCGTGAGCCTACTGGTGCCATGACTTCAAATTCGTTAATACTTGTATTCATGAATCTATTTTCGTAATTATGGGTGCAAAGTTAAGCAAAAAATATCCGTTAGCGCAAGTTTTCATAAAGATTATTAAAACCAAGCCAGTTTTTTGCCATAAACTTGCTTGGTTCCTATCGTTTTCTTACTTTCACAAGTAACAATTATCAATATCTATTTATGGAGGGAATTACTTCAAATGCTGGATATAATCATCAAAATCCTTGGCACTTCCATCTTTATTACATAGCTTCTTCAACATTCTTTTGCGCGACATGCATATGTCGGACAATGTACATTTCATGAAGTTACTGATGGTAGAGGGAGAGAAATGCAACCTTGTAAGCAAACAAATGTGATATTCCTTTTCGTTTAGCTTCAGCTTGATATTGGTCAATGCGGGTATCACCTCTTCTATGGTTTCTTCTAGATTATCCCAAGTTTCGTCTGTAACTACTTCCTTCGGATGATACTCTACATAGGCTAGTTTCTTATATATAAATGTATCTTTCAATTGCTTGTTTACCTCTACGAGATTACGTCCAAAATGAATGTTTTCATATTGATCTATCTCATTTTGTAGATTTTCTATGATGGCCTCTTTTTCTTTAATGAGAGCTGCGATTTTCGTTTCATTCAAATTTTGCAGATTAGCCAATTCAGCCTTTGTTGTTTGCAATTTTTGAATACTGGCGTTATATAGGCGTTGAGCCACTCTAAGTTTATGGTTTCTTTTTCTTATGTTTTTTCTATAAATACAAACAGCCAACAACAAAACCAAGAAACAGCCTATAATGATAAGGTACATTGTGTTTAGTCTCTGCCGTGCCCTATGTTCTGACTCATTTGCCAGCTTCTGATTTCTACTATAGTCATACATCGCCTGCATTTGCTGCAACTGGGTATTTCTTGTTTCTATTAAATCAGAATCATTATATTCAGAGCTTAATAGAGCATATTTTGCAGCTAAAGCAAAGTTATTTACCTTTAAGTAATATTTTGCTAATCCTTTTGTGGCATCACATTTATTACTATATGATATAGCTAAACTAAAGCTATTTTGAAAACTTGCATAAGCAGAATCTAACTGATTATCAAATAAATAAAACAAACCTTGATTATATAGTAAATATGCATTTGAATCTTCATAATTAGAATTACCTGTAAAATTTGTCTTCTTATATACATCAAAAGCCTCTTTTGCTTTTGGGTAATTATTTATTTTGATATAATATGGATAATTTGAACTAAAAGCAAGCTTAGCATAATAATTATAACCATGTTTACGAAATAAATTGGCAACATGAAGGTTACAAGATATTACAGTATCATTTGAATCTAAATCGATATAAGAATTCATATAACATAATAAAGCGTTTAAGGTGTCTTTAGCCATATAGGCATATTTTGTAGCTTTATTATATGCAAAAAGTTCTTGGCTAAATAAGTGTTGTTTTTCAAATAAAACTCCCATCTGTCCATACACTCTATATAGGGTAGCATAGTCACAATCTTGACTAGTAGTATCAGCCTGTTCAGTAGCCTTATTATAATATTCCAAAGCCATAGGGGCTTCATGTAGGTCACGATATACACATCCTAGTATATAATAAGCAAGCATCAGGTCATTGGAGGTGCCATGGTCCTCGTAATAAGCTACCACATTTTTCATAATACTGTCTGAAGTAAAAGGAATATCAGCCTTGTTCATTGCTTTATGATAGAGCAACTGGTAGCGCATACGTTGGGCTTTAGAAAAGTCGTTTAGTTGTGGTTTAACTTTATCCAATAGTTTAATGGCTACTTTTGCCGAATTATCATCAACATTCATGATACTGTCAGCTCGCTGCAACAAGCAATCATATTGTTTGTCGCCATGACAACCAACAAATATTGGGAAGAATATGATTGCAAAGAGTAATAACGGTAATTTCTTCATCTCTCTATAAGTAAGTATGTTTCTGCAAAGGTAACACAATTATCTGAAAATGACAAATAGATGTTATTATTTTTCTATTAGAAAACTATATCTCAGCTTTAAATTAAATGGCAAATACCTTCTTGTTGAGTTTTGTTAATTATTTACAATTAGTTAATTTACAGATACTTAAAAAAACTTGTGAATTCTTGTTAACTTTTTGTCATCTATTTACAAGTCTTTTTCAGAAAACAAGTAGTACCTTTGCACCATAAATTTTAAATTAAGTCATCAACATGAAAAAAGTAATTTATTTATTGCTAATCGGGGGGGGCAATATTTATTTGCCCTCACCAAAGTAAAGCTGAACCGTATTATTTGGCACGTAGCTTTGATCATCATCATCAAAGCATTCCATCAAATAGCAAGGCTCCAGCCCGTCCTGTGTGCATAGACATTACAGCTAATGTAATTACAGTACCGGAACAATTAGTAGGTTATACGCTAACTCTATCAAATGGAGAAGATTGTTGCACCTATTATGTTACAGACACAATGCTATCCATTCCACAAGGAATAAGTGGTGAATATGAATTGACCATTACAAATGGCAACATTTGTTATCAAGGTAAAGTTGAAATATAAGCACTTTGGCTATTTAACACTTATAGTAAATCGTATTAATTATTAAAATTAAAAACTAAAAAGATGAAAAAGCATTTATTTTCGCTAGCTATGTTGGTTGTAACAACAGTTACATTAGGTTCTTTATTTTTTACAAGTTGTTCTTCTGAAAATGACGAACAAACTATTAATGAAGAAAAAAGTAATTCAATGGACTTAGTTACAACCTTCTCAAAAGATGAATTTAATAAAAGTTTAAACAACGTATCACAATACATTAATTTAAAGACAAGAGGTTCTGATTATGATGAAGCGGAAGCGGAAAAAGTTTTAGTGCCTTTTGTTGTTGATGGAAAAAACATACAAGCTCAACTGCTTGATGACAACACTCTGACTAAAGAACAACGAGACAGTATTAATCAGCTAACAGATAATGAATTAGCGATTTTATCTGTTGTCGCATATTCTTTATTAGAATCAAACGAACAAATTTTAACAAGAAGCTCATATATACTACAAAACAAAACTTTACATTGTATAGGGCAAGCATTAATGGGAGGGGGTTCTTTAACGGGTGGTCTCACATGGCAGTTTATTAGACGCGTTGGTACTAGAACTGTTTTAAGACTTGCATTAAGTTCATTTGGTGGAATGGTTGGAGGAGCTATTACAGCCGCTATGTATATAAACGATTATAACATATGTATGAGTCATTGAAATATCGTTATTTGATGAACTCTAATAAAAATATTCATGAAGTTACAAGAAAGTTAAGTCTTTCACGTAACTTCATTTTATAGAAATTATGATTAAACGAATTATCTTTTTAATATTTACAATAACTTTTTGTTCATGTAGTAGCAAAGAGGCTAAATTTAACAAAATGCTATATGCTACTTTTATAAAAAGTAATTCTAATATTTGGAATTTTGGATATATTAATACTACAAAAGGTTATATACGCCATTCTTTTGATTTTATAAATGAATCCAAAGACACGTTATACATATCTAATATACCTATTGGATGTAGTTGTTTATCTGCAGAGTTCTCCAAAAATATAATTTTGCCAAAATCAAAATTTTCAGTCAAAATATCTTATAATCCTTCAAATAAAAAAGGAATTACAAATCATAAAATAATGGTAATTTTTAATGAAGGAAAATACTATACATATGTTACTATAAAAGGATTTATAAAATAAAATATTATATGAAACTTAAGAAACTACTATATAATAAAAAAAAACAGAAAATTAGAGAGGGTATTTGGAGTATCTGGCTACTCCTCAACCTAAGTTTGTTGATTATAGCAAGCAGGCAAACAGCGGTAGCAGATAATAGAATCGCCTATATATATCCATTTAATTACCACATGGCTAATACCAGTTTGTGGGCTTACGACATTACAGAATTTATAGGTTATACATTAATTCTACCACCCATAATAGCTTTCCTATTCAAAAAATTTAAGAGAGCAGAAAAGAATTGTTTTAACAAAATGATAGTATTTGCATTCAAAACCTATACCATATATTGCTTTGGCTTTGTTGTAATAGCCTATTTAGATGACTCTGCCGTTATCGAGTTTTACCTGACAATAGCCAAGGCCATGGCCATGATGATGGTTACTTACTATGTGGCAGATGATATTTGGGACGTAATAAAAGGATAAAAGAATAAGCTCATGCCGAGCATACAACGACAAAGAGCCTTGACCTAAAAGTCAAGACTCTTGCCACGATAAAAGTCGAGAAGACTGTTCTGATAAAGCGACTCATACTTGGCTTGCACCATGTCGCTCTGTGCCTTGAGGAGATTGTTTTTAGCCTCATTAAACTCAGTAATGCTGGCCTTACCATTCTCGTATTTTCCCTGAGTAAGCCGGAAGGCATCCTCATTGCTTGCCACAGCCTGTCTGCTGCTCACATAGCGCGACTCGGCAGCTATGGCATTGTAGTACACCTGCTGAATCTCCTTATAAAGAGATTTCTTGGCATCCTCTAACTTAAGTACCTGATTGTCACGGTCTATACGGGCTGAACGCACACTGTTGCGGGTGGAGAAACGATTGAAGATAGGCACGTTGAGACTCAAACCAAGATACTGACTGAAATTGTTTTTAAGTTGCTTGCCAAACGATTCGGCATCAAAACCACTCGTCTTGTAGTAATTGCTGCCCAGCCCTGCATTGAACGCCAGTTGAGGATAATAAGCCGATTTGGCTATAAGAACAGAATGGTCGGCTCCCTTAACACGCAACTCCTGTGCCTTGATCTCGGGTTTGCTCACAAGGGCATCGGCAAAGACGACAGAGGGAGATGCAGGCACATAAGACTCGGGATTGATATGCGAGGTCTCAGGACGCAGGATAGAGAAGCCATCAGGCGAGGGGAGTTCGAGCAACTGCGACAGGTCGAGTAGGGAGAGCTGGCAGTTGTTGCTGGCTGTGGTAAGCGTAAGCTGGCTCTGCGCCAAAGCTGCTTTCTGCTGAGAGAGTTCTGCCACACTTGCCTTACCATTCTCTACAATAGTCTGCAGGCGAGCCACTTGCATGGAGTCGATACTCACCTGTCGGCGAGCCACATCGGCTATCTCCATATTATTGAGAGCCTCGATGTATGCCTTGGCCACATTCATACTCAAATCGTTGCGTGCCTTACTCAGGTCGGCATCAGCTGCATCAAGATTAAGTTTGCTAAGACGTATGTTGTGGGTCGTCTTGTTGCCATCGAAGAGAGAGACTGTTGTGCCCAATGAGAAAGAGGTAGAACTGGTGGTACGGTCTTCGTAAGTATTCTGTGCCGTCAGTCCACGACCGAAGGAGATGTTCTCGCCAACCGAGGCATTGAGGTCGGGTAGGCGAGAGTTCTTATTGGTATTGAGCTGCAAAGCCTGCTGCTCGCGTATGTTCTGCATCTGCTTCACCGTGATATTGTGCTCTAAAGCATAGTCGATGCACTGGCGAAGGCTCCATGCCTTCTGTGCCTGAGCCTCGCCCAAAGCAAAGAAAGCCATTGCCGACAATATAGTAAAACGGATATTCATCATTTTCATGCTTTATTTATTAGTATGCTTATTCATCATCCTTGTTGTCTGCCACAATCTCAGGACCTCTCACTCTGTCTTTCAGCGACAAGCCCTTCTTGATCTCAATATTCACGCCGTCGCTCAGTCCTGTCACCACCTGCTTGCGCTCATAGGTTTTCTTCTCACCACTACCCTTGACAATATATACAAAGGTACTGTCGCCACTAAACTCGATGGCACTCTCGGGCACGGTAACAACATTCAAGGCCTTGGCCAGAACTATCTCTGCATTGGCACTATAGCCAGAGCGAATCTTGCCACCCTTGACAGAACGAACAGCAGCCTTCACCTCAAACTGGTTGGCACCATTGTTCTCTACAGCCTTAGGAGAAATATACTCCAAGTCGGCATCAAACTTAAGATCCTGCATGGCACCAATGGTGATCTTCATCGGCATTCCTATAACAAGATTTTCCACCTCAGTCTCGTCGATGTTGCCACGGAAGATAAGGTCGTTCATATTTGCCACACTGGCTATGGTAGTACCGTCATTGAAGGTATTGGAGAGAATGACCGAGTTGCCCACCTTGACAGGAATATCGAGAATGATACCCGAGATAGTGGAACGTATGAGGGTAGAAGAGGCATTGGCATTACTCTTCGACACACCATCACGTACAACTTCGAGAGCATCTTCGGCAGCCACCTTTTCCTCGCGTGCCTGCTTGAGGGCCTGCTTTACCTTGTCGAACTCGTCGGCGCTTACCAACTGCTTCTTATACAAGTTGTCCTCACGTCCGAAGTCTACCTGTGCCTGCTTCAGATTGATTTCAGCCAGGCGCACACGAGCCTGAGCGCTGCTAAGCTGTCCCATATCGGGAATCACCTTTACCTTGGCTATCACCTCACCAGCCTGCACATAGTCGCCAGCCTCCTTGCAAATCTCGGTAATAATACCGCTTATCTGTGGCTTTACGCTTACCTCGTTGCGTGGTTCTATCTTACCTGTTATGACGGTGGTTTTCAACACATCACCCATCTTAGGTACAAACTCGCTATACTCGGTAGCTTTGGGTTGAGATTTCTGATACAGGAAGACGAATGTTCCTACAAAAATCAAGGCGACAATGGCCGCTACAATCAGTTTGGAATACTTTTTCATATCGTTGTTTTTTTTATATTTTCATGATGTAACTTATTGAACTTTAGCTGGATAGTTTATTCATCACGCATAGCATCTACGGGCTTGATACTCATGGCTCGCCAGGCGGGTGCCAGTCCTGCCAAACCTCCAAGGAGACTGATGAGCAGGGCAGAGAAGATGGCCGTCCAGAAGTTGACCTGGAAGTGGGCTGCCAAAATACCGTCTGTGGTATTGGCCAATTCTATCAGCTGCAGGATTGCCACACCGAAGATAATGCCACTCATACCTGCTACAAGGGTCAGGATAATACTCTCCGAAATGATTTGTGACAGTATCATCCTGGGAGTGGCGCCGATGGCACGCCGGATTCCTATCTCAGTGGTGCGTTCCTTTACCGTTACCATCATGATGTTGCTCACACCGATAGCTCCGGCCAACAGGGTGCCTATGCCTACCAACCAGATGAGGAAGTTGACTCCATTAAACAGGTTGTCGAGCATCTGGAAGAGTACCTCGGTATTGAACACCATGAGTCCTTTTTCGTCAGTAGGATCAATGGAGTGGGCACGTGCAATGGTTTCGCGCATACGCTGCGACAACTTGCTCATCACAACACCTTTATTGCCCGTTACAGCTATGATATCGACAGCCGTACCACGATTATAGGCTGTACGCAAGACAGACAGGGGTAGGGTGATAGTCTCGTCGGCCTGTCCTCCAAGGTTCACTCCATTGCCCGAACGGTAGTCTACTCCCACTACGGTATAGTAGGTGGAATCCACCCTGACCGTCTTGCCACATGGGTCGCCGCCACCTGGGAAGAGATTCTTATAGATCTGTTTTCCAATGACACATACCTTGCGCTGCTGGCGCACATCCATATCGTTGATGTATCTGCCATAAAACATCTTTGGAACAGAGACTTTTGCATAATCAGAATTGACGCCCTGTGTGCTGCCACTGAAACTCTTGTCGGCAAAGACAACATTTTTTCTTCCTCCGAAGAGGAGCGGGGTGATGACATCGAGCTCAGGCATCCGCTGGCGCAGTCGTTCCAGGTCTTTTTCCTCCATCTGCCAGGAACGTCCTTTATTGAATCCTTTATAAGGTTTGGTGGTATTCTGTGCCCATATTACTGCGGTATTGGTGGCAAATCCAGAGAAGTTAGCTTGCAGCAACTCCTTCAGTCCCTGTCCACCTCCCATCAGGACAATGAGCATGAACACACCCCAGAACACACCGAAACCTGTCAAGAGACTGCGGCTCTTGTTTCTCGTGATGGTGTCGAGAATCTCCTTATATGTATCTAAATCGAAACGCATATATTAAAGGTGTAAGCCTAATTAAAAATTAAACACTTCACATTAAACATTAAATGACTATTCCGCTCTCAACGCCTCTATAGGACGTATTTTAGCTGCCTTGATAGCAGGTATGAGTCCGGCAATGGTTCCTGCTATCACGATGGTGATGGTGGCTCCGATACAAGTACCTATACCCACTGTGGGGTTGACAAACATGGCTGCTTTGAAAAGTCCCGTATCTACGGTAGTATGACCTATGGTTTTGTCCATCAGCTCATTGGCTGCCACGCCACACACCATACCTATATATCCAAAGAACGAAGTGATGATGATACTCTCGGTGATGATGAGCTTCAATATTGACCAAGGTTTGGCTCCTATGGCCTTGCGCACACCAAACTCGCGGGTCCGTTCCTTTACGGTGATGAGCATAATGTTGCTCACGCCCACGATGCCGCTCAGTAGGGTAAAGAGTCCTATTATCCAGAGGGCAGACTGGATGATGGCGATACCCTGATTCATCTGTATATTGTCCAAATAGCGGTTCCACAGCCATAGACTTCGCTCGTCATCAGGAGCTGCCTGATGGTTCTTGTTGATGCTGGCACGATAATTTTTCTCAAAGGCCCGATTGTCTTCCTCACTCTTCATATTCTTGAGAGTAAACTCAATGTCGCCAGCCTTGTCGCCCTTGGCATAAATGGTCTTGACGGTATAGAAAGAGGTGAATGCCTCGTTATTCTGTCGCGTCTCATCGTCCTTGTAGATTCCTACCACCTTGAAGGAAAGGTCGCCCAACTTGACATTCTTGCCTACAAGCAACCGATAGTCTTTTACCAGTTCCTTGGCCTGACTACGACTCATCACAACCACCTTTCTGCGCTGCTGCATATCTATTTGATTGATGAATCGCCCTTTCAGCATCTCTATTTTGTTGATTTTGGTATGGGAAGGATAAACACCTGTCAGCGTCTGGTCGGCTATATAATTGTCGCCATAATTGATATTCACACTATATTGCTGCAGCTGTCCGCCCACATCGCCTACCTGATGTGCATAGACATGATCGGTGATGAGCATATCCTTGTCGTTGAGGTCGATAGGTCTTCCTTCTTTCAGACCATTATAGGCCTTCGAAGTGTTCTGTCCATATACTACCATTGAGTTGGCCAGAAATCGGTCACTCTGCTGCAACTGGGCGTTGATGAGCCCATTGCCTGCTCCCAAGAGGAAGATGAGCATAAAGATGCCCCATGCCACGGCAAAGCCTGTAAGCGATGTACGAAGCTTGTTGCGCTTCGACGTACTCCATATCTCTGACAGGAGTGAGGAGTGAAAGGTGAAGGATGAAAATTTCATTTGCATTAATTATTTATAAGTTAGTAAAGCCGAAGAACTATACGAGGAAGACATTAGAATTCTTCTCTCTTTACTCTTCGTTCTTCACTTACTTGACGTAGTCTTTCGACACAAGATGATGATCCCGGTTGTCCTCTATACTTCCTATGAGTCCATCCTTGATATGTATTACCTTGTCGGTCTCGTTGGCCACACCGCTTTCATGAGTCACCACCACAATGGTCATGCCTTCTTTCTGGTGCAGTTCCTTCAGCAGGTCCATCACCTCGACACTTGTCTTGGAATCGAGTGCACCGGTAGGTTCATCGGCAAGGATAATCTGTGGTTTGGTAATGAGGGCACGGGCTATGGCCACACGCTGCTTCTGTCCACCCGACATCTCGTTAGGGTAGTGGTTCGCCCATTGCGCCAAGCCTAACTTGTCGAGATACTGCATAGCCAACTCATGGCGCTTACGGCGACCCACTCCCTGGTAAAATAATGGCAATTCTACGTTTTCTACTGCTGTCTTGAACGAGATGAGATTGAACGACTGAAAGATGAATCCTATCATTTTGTTGCGATATTCAGCAGCCCGAGTCTCGCTCAAGTCTTTGATAATCACATCATTCAGACGGTACTCACCCGAATCGTAATTATCGAGTATACCCAATATGTTGAGCAGGGTAGACTTTCCTGAACCCGATGCACCCATGATACTCACAAACTCGCCACGCTCTATGTCGAGACTGATACCTTTCAGCACATGCAGGGGCTGTGCACCCTGATAGGTCTTATTGACGTCTTTTAAGTGAATCATTGTCTTGAATGGTTTAATATTTATTTGAGTACTTTGAGTTGAGTAGTATCAATGTCGGTAGATCCCTTGTCATTGATACTTATTTGCTTCGTTGTACCCGTTATATCCATATCGGTAGATCCAAACGAATTAACTTTGATGTGGTCACAATCGGCAGTAAGATGTGAGTCGAAACTGCCATAATTGGAAACCTCGAAGTCTCTTCCCTTAAGACCAAAACTGCCGTCAAATGAACCATAATTATTGATAAAGGCAGTACCTGTAATATGCATCATTTTATCAACATCGAAAGAGCCATTATTGTTGATATGTACAGAACCTGCTATATTCATGTCGTTATTGATATCCAGTGAACCATAATTGTTGATTCGGAGAGAATCTGTAATCTGCATAGGATTATCAATATCTAAAGAACCATTATTGTCAATAGATACATAGCCAGCCCTCACTGTTCCCTTGTCGTAATCGAACGAACCTTGGTTGGAAATCGCCAAAGACTTACTCTGATTGATGTCGCCATAGAAATCTAAAGCTCCATTGTTGCTGATTTGGTCGATAGAGGGAGCACTGATATAAACTTTAAGACTATAAGAGGAAGTATTGTAGAAATGGGCATATCTGTTCATGATATTCAGTACTCCATCGGTAACCTCAAGTTTGGCCTGTGCTATACATTGCTCGGTGCCTTCCACTGAAACACTATAGGCAGCCGACTGCGTATAGTAAACATCAATACCTATCGCATTGCTGATGGCATGAAAGTCTTTTAAGGCGAACGACTGCTTGATGACTTTCTCGTTATCCAGATTTTTTACTTGTTGTGGAACATTCTGCTTGCCCACAAGATTGACACAACTGGTAAAACTCAGTGTAGCAAACAGTGCTGTTATTATCATTTTTGTTTTCATTTTCTTCATGTATTTATGGGGGTTAAAAAACTTCTATTGCGGCATTACATCTATCTCATCGAGTTTACTCTGCAAGGCTTCCTTCACCTCATCGAGTGAAATATCGAGCAATACCATCTGGCGGGCCAACTCGGGCAGGCGTTCTTTCATAAACTCCTGCTTGCGAGTCTTCTTTATCTGTCGCTTGGCTCCTGATGATACGAAATAGCCCAGCCCTCGTTTGTTGTAGATGATGCCTTCTGAAGCCAACTGGTCGTACGATTTGACTGTGGTATTGGTGTTTACCTCGAGCAAGACTGCATATTCACGCACACTTGGCACACGCTCATCTTCTCGATATTTACCTGCCAGTATCTCGTCGCACAATCGTTCGGCTATCTGTATGTATATCGCCTTGTCGTTGCTGAAATCCATAGTTTGTTTTTTATTGTTTTACAATATGTTAAACCACTTGTTGTTGATAATCTGCATATGAGTGAAAAGCTTGTAGGCTGCCCAGTAATTGAATACCGACAAGAGCAGAAAAACATTCACCATAAGCCATCCGAAAGTATTAGGTTGCATAGATTGGACAAAATGAACCAGTACATCGTCATCCACGAAGGAAGATATCAATGCCATCAGAAACATCAGAATGAAACTGGAGCAAATGGTCAGCAAGGTGGCAGACTTACGGAAAATAGTGCCTCCCAAAGTAAAGAAGGAATGGTTAAAGATCGTCAACGATAACAAAAACATACCCACAGGGAAAGTCTGTCCTAATACGCTGGTACCATTGCGCACTACAAAGTGGGAGCTATCGAAATTATTTTTCAAGAACAACTGCTCAAAAGCCCTTGCTACTAAAGAACCCTGCATGCCTGGAGTAAGAAAGAGGCTGAACACAAACTGAATGATATCAGCTATCATCCACGAAGCGAATATCATCAAAGATGTTCCTACTACAGTGTACAGCAAACGGGAAATAAACTTCTCCATATTGGTGGCTGGCAACATCAAGAACAAAGAGCGGGAAGCCTTGGTCTTCATGTTAATGAAGATTCTTGACCCACAGAAAAAGAAAATAATGAAACTCATAAACATGAACAAACCAGAAACATTTCCCAAGTATAAGTCCTTTACATCATGATATGTAACATAACCATTGCTTCGCCAATTAAACTGAAAACAAATACAGATAAAGGAAAATACAAAAGCCAATCCCAAAGTGTTGCGCACATATTTCTTCCAGTTGGATAATGCGTCCCAGCGCAAAACCATTGCCAAACGATGAAAATCTAAAACCTTATTCATATTATTGTCTTTTTTTGAACTTTTGCAAGTTCAGAAGTTATAGTAATTTGAAAATGAAAATAGAAACCTCACTCTTTATTTACAACTTGCCGTTGATGGCTGCATTGAAGAGAAGCTCGAGGTTCATCTGAGTCTCCCGGCTGCCAGCCTTTCGCTTGGCTATCACGGCATTGCCCTGAAGTGTAGGCTCAGCATAGAGTACCGTATCGTCCATTTCGGCAGGTGTGCGGTACTCGAAGGAATAGTCCTCACAAATATCTGCCACCGAGGCATCGAGCAAGAGATTATTCTGATTGAGAATAACAATGTGGTCGAGCAGCGACTCGATGTCATGAACCTGATGAGTAGAGATAATCAACATTCGCTCATCGGTCATATTGTTGGCTATCACCTTGCGGAACTGACTCTTCGATGGGATGTCAAGGCCATTGGTGGGCTCGTCCATGAAAAGGTATTTTGTACCTGTGGCAAGGGCAAAACTCATATAAGCCTTTTTCTTTTGTCCCATCGAGAGTTCGTTCAAATTAAGAGAGAGAGGTAATTCGAAATCCTGCAAACATCTGTCCAACACTTCCTGACTGAAGTTGGGATAGAAGGGACGGTTCATCTTGACATATACATCGAGCGAGACATTGGGAAGAAAGAATTCCTCTGTCACGATAAAGATGTCGCGAAGTACATCTGGACGACGATCGCAAGAAGATATTCCGTCGATAAGAATAGTGCCCTGCTGTTGACGCAGCAAACCACTGATCAGGTAAAGCAGAGGCTCTTCCCTGTACCATTCTTACCTAAAAGTCCATAGATATTATTCTCCTTAAGAGTCATATTGAAATCGCTGAACACGTTTCTCTTGACTCCTTGATAATGGAAACTCAAATTGTTTACTTGTATCATAATCAAACTGTTTTAGTGTACTACTTTAATATTACACTGCAAAAGTATAACAAAAAGCAATAGCTTCCAAATTTTCGAGCAATTATTTTTTGCTTTTAACACAACGTTAACTTTTCCACCTTATTTTATAAAGATAATAATATAAACATACTCAAGTTCTGAACACTACGAAAGTTTAAATATCTGTCCCACACTGAGATGCAAAGCAATAAGACACCTGTTGCCATCATGGTATCCATTTTTTTAAAAAAGGAATCATGCAAAAACCCTTCACCCTTCATCTATCCCTTGGAATCCCCTGTATTTATCGGAGTTTCAGGGGTTGAATGGCACAAATCCACCCTTCATCACCCTTCATCTCCCTTCATTCTCATTGGATAAGCGCTCCGCGTTTATACCTTGCATCGTTCGTTCCGGAGCTGTTATAATGGGAGAGAAATAAGCATCTCTTAGAGTTGAGGAAGTCTTGTTTGAATGTGATTTAAGTTTCTATGCAAGCATCATAGAAGCCTTAACTGGGTCATAATAGATGACTCGGACCGGTCATAATAGATGGCTTGGACTGGTCATAATAGATGGCTCGGATCGGTCATGGGACGTGTGACAATCAACGGAACTATCGCACTGTTCAGTTGCAAGCAGAGCGTGACCATGGCTATCTGGGATGCCGATAGAGAGCGTGAGCAAGATTCTTGTCCTAATTAGGAAAATCTGCTTCGAAATCACTCATTTATTAAACATGTCATATAAATTGAGACACCTTAGCCGTATTTTTGCAGTCGAAATCAATAAGATATGACTTCAAACAATATTGAAGAGTATTGTACGTTTTTCAAACAAAAGATTCAAAATATGACTGCATTGGAGAAATATATTTGGATAGTAAGAACACTCTATAACAAAGGAGATAGAGGGTTGTCGCTGAAAGAACTCAACGACAAGTGGATACATGACGAGAACATCAGCAATGGAGAG
This sequence comes from uncultured Prevotella sp., assembly GCA_900550035.1. Classification (GTDB taxonomy): domain Bacteria; phylum Bacteroidota; class Bacteroidia; order Bacteroidales; family Bacteroidaceae; genus Prevotella. The sequence goes on from URQS01000003.1 coordinate 61,847, forward strand.
CCTTTGCCACGGCAAACCTTCGACCGATGGAAAGGAAACATTTTGATGATGCTCGGTGTAAACATAGAATGCCGGTTAAAAGGTGGTTATCGCTATTACATCTCCAACCCTGAATGTTTGAGTGAAGGTGGGCTGGTCCGTTGGCTACTGGATACGTATTCTACAGCAAATACCTTGTCGCAAAGCATTCAGTTGAAAGACAGAATACTTGTTGAAGAAATACCATCCAACCGTAACTACTTGACAAACATCATAGAGGCGATGAAGAACAACCATGTGGTGACGCTGACATACAGAAGTTTTATACATGGCTCTTCCCATACGTTTTCTGTAGAACCTTACTGCCTAAAGATGTTCCAAAAAAGATGGTATTTATTGGCGAAGAATCTCGTTGATAACAATCTGCGTATCTATGGGCTTGACCGTTTGGAAAATTTTGAGGAAACCAAAGAGCATTTCACGATGCCCAAGAATTTTGATGCAAACACCTATTTTTCCTCATTCTATGGAATAGTAACAGACGAGACCATCCCATTGCAACGCATTGTGGTTCGGGCAAATAGACAACATCAGCATTATCTTCGTTCCCTGCCACTACATCCTACCCAGAAAGAGATATTCACCTGTAAGGACTACGCAGACTTCGAACTGACATTGCGTCCTACCTATGATTTCATCATGGAACTGTTACATTTTGGAAATATGATAGAGGTATTGGAACCACAATCCCTACGACAGACCATGAAAGGTTGGGTAAGTGACTTGTGGGAGTTATATGAAAACGACTAACAAAATATATAGATAACATGTACAAAAGTTTTTTGTAGAGGTTCTATACTTGTACGAACCAAAAGTTTAATTATAAACCATATTAATCATGAACAATTTAACAAAACAACTGGCTAACTTATACGAGCCAAAATGGAATGAACTGAAACAACAGTTGGATGCCCAAGACATCAAGGTGCAAGCACCTTTTATGCTGGGTGTAGCATTGGAACATAACAACCAAGGAGGTTATGTTGACGAGAGTTGGTGGACTGATGCCGACTTGAAGGTGATGGTATTCGGACAAGAAACCCTCAATTGGCCCATACCTGTATCGGATGATGGAACTCAAATACAGTCGGACGATTTCGTAGAACTATACCAACGTTTTTATTCTGACAACTATAAAGGGGAATATTTCCTTACAGATTCTGACAACCACTTGGCTAAGAATAAGTTCTTCAGCATGGGATTCAATGGTATCATGTCGGGTATCAAAGACTTCGTTCTCGGCGAACAGTATTCCGACAAGAAAGTAGCATACCTTTGGAACAACATTTCAAAGTTGTCTGTAGGTGGACGCAAGGGTGTTGATTCTGGCATTCATAATTTGGAGGAGAAATTCTTTCATGTCATCCCACAAGAGATAGAGATATTGAAGCCCGACGTTCTTATCTTCCTGACTGGTCCTGGCCAAAACACCTATTACAGCTACATCCAAGAGAACTTTACCGTAAAAGGTTCGCTAAAGCCTCTGGCAGGACATAATGTTGATGCTGTGACAAAACTTGATATAGAAGGCATCAGCCTTGCTTACAAGACCTATCATCCTACAGCGACCAAGGATGGAGATAAGGGTATCACAGATGCAGAGAAATGGAAGTATTATCATGCCATCTTTGATGATATGAAGGAGCATCTCGATGATATTTTCAACAATAAATAGATGAATCATTCTAAGATTATATTTCTCGATTTTGATGGTGTTTTGAACACAGAACACCATCAAAGACAATTACTGTATGAAAGGAAAGCGTGGCAAGACAAATATGGAACTTGTTTTGACCCAGAAGCCGTGAAACAACTGCAAACCATAGTAGATATGACCCATGCGGACATCGTAATAGAATCCTCATGGAAATATCTCGGTTTGGAGGCAATGCAAGACATGTGGAAAGACAGACAATTGCCAGGAAAAGTAATAGGTATAACTCCGTCTGCTATCAGTGATAACATTTTGCTCTCGACAGACTTGGATGTGTTAGATTCTTCTATGCTTCATTGTAAAGGGGCGGAAATAGCTTCGTGGCTTCATGAGAATAATATGCAAGAGGTTCCGTATGTCATTATTGATGATGAGTATGTTATATTGGAATCTCAACTTCCTCATTTCATTTTAACCAATCCCTACGATGGTCTTATAGAAGAATTGGCAATGAGAGCCATTGGTATTCTGAATCGGCAATAAAAAGCAAAATAATTTAATCTTAGTCTCGACGTGTCATAATTTGTGGGACACCATCGCCATATCTTTGCACTCAGTTAAGCAATTAAAGTTTCAAAGATATGACTAATGATAAATCAAACAAAGAGTTGGATAAATCTACTTTGCGTATTCCTACATTCAATATGATACTTCGTCAGATTCTTGTTGTTAATGCTTACGGAGACAAAAGCCTTAGCGATGAAATTCTCCTCCAAGATGAACTGTTCTACAACACCGTCAGTCAGTTGAACTTTTCAAAGGATTCAAGCGAAGTGAGACAGCTGTTGTCCTATCTTCTCGAATTGACAGGAGAGCCTGATAGTTATCTGGTGGAGGAGATTCTGCTGGACTTTGTGATAGGAAAGGGATGCACAGAATGTTCAAGGACTGTCTGCGAAAACATCTTTGGCAAACATCCTATGTTTGCCGACATGATGCGCCATCCTTGGTTTGAACACTTGATGAATCATCCTGCACAAACCGAACCCTACAATCCGCTTCCTCCATTTGTTCGCAATGACGCTTTCTACTGGCGCAATTTCCATTTTCCTCTGTTCTACCATCTTCAGGAAGGTAACAGTTTGGCTTTGGAAGTGTTGGAGCATCTTGCGGCTAAAGGCGACATTCCTTCCATGGAACGTGTGTCACTTTACTACTTCGATAAATGTCAATTTTCCAAGGCGTTTCTTTTATTTAAAGCTTTGCATGAGAAAATGCAGACAACCGAATGGTATGATTGGGCGATTAAGCAAGAAATCACTCACAAACTCGCTCATCTATATACCTATGGATTAGGTGTAGAGCAAAATCTCGACAAAGGGGCTCAATACTACAAAGAGCTTGAAAATGGCTACAACTGGGGAAACAGAGCCCAATACCAGTTGGGAAGGATGGCTGAGCAAAGGCATAACTACCTGGAGGCGATGTATTACTATCGTAAAAATATAGATTGTAGCGAGTATGGCAAGTACAGCTTCTACAGGAGAGATAAGCCGAAAGACTTGTTTCCTCTTAGATTAGAGATTGCTTTTAGACAGATGAAGAAGAAGCTCAACCCTATAGTTGACTGTCTGACACTTGCGACTTGCCAAAAATGTAACGACATGGTTCTTCAGTTGAAGGTCATGATGAATGCAATAGTCACAATTGAATGGAGTGATGGTGAAACTGAATCAGCAAAATGGAAAGTGGATGACTGGGGACAGGTAAGACATTCATATCAATCGCCAGGCTATTACTGTATTACAATAAAAACAGACGAGGAGAACGTATTGACGGGATTCCATATTGTTTCTCAAAAGGCAATATGCTCAATAGACGTTTCCGGCTGTAAGGGATTGACGCATCTATTGTGCCCAAATCAAATGTTGAAACAAATGTCTTTAAGCAAGACTGAATATCTCTCTGTGCTTGATGTACATGGAAATAGGCTGCAAAGAATCAACCTCAGAAAGAATCCGTTGCTTACAATCGTTGATTGTTCTAACAATCCGTTGCAAAAGATAGAAGCAGTGAAGCATCCTCCATTCAGTTTAATGTGCATAAGAAAAACAAGGCTGGGAACTAAAGCAAAAAGGAGATTTCATGAAATCGTTCGTTTGAATGCAGGTCGATTATTGAGTGAGGGCTTTGTTAACCAATTGACAGAGCCGCTTTTGCCTACGTTGCTGTTTTATATAAAGAACAGCACTTGGGAAGATGTCTTGGCATGCTTGCAACAGAAAAACGAAGATTCAAAGGTAAATAATAACTTCACGGTATTGCACAGAGTCTATGCCTTGCTTAAAGCATATCGTCACGTTACTCCGTGCCCATACAAAAATGGTTTTATGTGGGCGTCAGGAACATGGGTAGTTATTGCACATAAGTTTAAAACCAAAAGGACGGGGCAAATAGTAGAAAGTCAGGCTCCCGAAGAAGAGTTCTATTTGTATGAACGCCCTTGGAGTATGATTCTTGGAACACCAGTAAAAGCATGGGACAATCGCCTGCCTTTCATGATGCTTCCACAACATCCAAATGCCTACTATGCAGCCATGTGTTTATATAATATGGTGAACAATGAAAAAGAAATGAAGAAACATAAAATTCCTAAGATCGTTTATGGCAAAGAAACTTTCTAAAATCATCTTTCTTGACTTTGATGGTGTTCTGAATAAAGAATACCATCAAAGACAATTACAGTTTGAAGGAAAAATATGGCAAGACAAGCACGGTGCAATGAGAGCCATCAACATATTGAATCAACAATAAAACTTTCAAGGAATTTTAATTTAGTTCTAACCTGTCATAAATAATGGGGCACCATAGCCATACCTTTGCACCCAATAGCGTAATTAAATTTTCAAAGATATGGCAAATGATAAGTTAAACAAAGAGTTGGTTTCTCGTATGATGGACGATGCTGCATGGAAAGAACTCTCCAAAGACTTTCCATGGACAGAACTGTTGCTTGAGAAGTATATGAACTATGTGGACTGGAAAGAAATTTCAAGAAACTACAATGTAGTGTGGACCAAAAGCCTACTTGAAAAATTCAAGCACAAACTTGACTGGCACGAATTGACATCAAACAGTAGTACACTATTGTTTACAGAAGACAACATAGAGACTTTTAAGGATTGTTGGGATTGGGAAGTGCTATCAGACAAGTCTTGTATCGACATGACCCACGAACTTTTAATCAAGTATGCTGACAGATGGAATTGGGCATACATAATAGATCGATATGGTGACGATTCTATTACCTACAATGAGGAATTTTTCGAAAAGTATGAAGATTATATTTCTGCATCAGAACTGGGCGGTTCTAAGCTGTGGGACAATATTATCGAACACCGCATAAAAGCGATCAAAAAGAAAATTCTGTCTTAAATTATTATTTTAGGTACCGGTACACGACTATTGTCAAAGGAAAGCAATGCATATGGCTTTAGTTTCAAATACTCTAAAGCCACATGCATAGCTTTTTATCTACCATAATGCTACTTTTCCTGCAATCCCCAAATCAATGGTTGCAGTTACCACACCAAGAGCTTTGAATACTCTTCGCATAGTAGGTATTGTTATACTATAACCTCTTTCCAAGCGAGAAATCTGCGCTCTTTTCACACCTATACGCTCACCAAGTTGTTCTTGTGTCAAGTTCTGTTCTATGCGAGCCTTCTTGATGGCTTCTCCCAAACGGTATGCATGCAATGCTTCATCCACATCACTTTCAAAAGCATCACGTTTTGGAGTGCCAACTTTCCCAAAGTGCTTGTCGAGCACATCGTCCAATGGGGTAAGATTCATTTGTGCCATAATTATTTATTTTTGAAATATTCTTTTCTTATTGCTTCTGCTTTCGCTATTTCCTTACTCGGTGTCTTTTGAGTTTTCTTAATGATGCCATGGGTGGCAATCACAAGAGTTTCTTCGTCCTTATCCCAGAAGGCAAACAAGCGATAAGCAGTTTTGTTGTATAATGTACGGAACTCCCATATTTCCGAATTTTCCAACTTCTTGAAAAGTTCTTTGTTACGTTCTCCACCTACAACACGCTTGATGTTGTAGTAAATCTTGTAAGATACCGCTTCGGGTAAACTCTCAATAAAGTCGTGTGCCTCGTCAGTCAAGACAAGTCGGAAGATATTTTGTGCCATACATTCTCAATTTGCTGCAAAGATAGGTATTATGTTTCATAAATAAGAAACAATTGGTGCTTAAATGTATCTTATAGCTCATTTTTTAACATTTTGGAACCGAATAATTACGCATAAAGAACTTACAATGGTTGGATTGGAGTAAAGCAAACGGCAACTGAAAATAAAATCTAAAAAAAATAAATATGATTTTCGTTAATCCACTTAATTGTTGTACCTTTGCGAAAAGAGTTGTTTGACAAGCAAACTTATGTATAACACAGAAGTTAGAACTATTGCCAAATCATTACCTCCATTGAGGTGAAAAACTCATAAATAGCTCATTTTAAGCTATTCGGCAGATTTTAGCGTGATTTCTTTTTTAAATATCAAAATGCCTACTTATGGCACAAATGTGCCCTACGTGGGGCACATTTGTGCTCTTTAAGGAACAATTTTACCGCAAAGGAAAATAATATTACCAATTGAGCTTTCGCTGGGCTCAAAAATTATAGAAAATTAGAAACAACAGCTTTTGTGGGAATATTTTATGTTTAATTTCAAGTCCACAAAGCTGTTGTCTAACTAACACAATTTCCGTAAATCAGAAAGTTGAGTTAGATATACTTCATCAAAATGTCCCAGACTGCTATGATATGACAGATACTACCAGCCAATACGAAGAAATGGAAGACTGAATGCATATACTTGCGCTTGTTGATACTATAGAACACAGCACCAGTAATATAACAAACGCCCTCGGCAACAATCCAAATGACCGTAGCAGGCGAAACAGAATCAATGAGAGGCTTGAAAGCAACCAACACGGAAAGTCCCATACCGACGAAACAAATGGTTTCCAAATTGCTGTGATCCTTCAGCCGGCAAAAGCTCATGACTGTTCCGGCTATTGCACACGCCCAGATGAAACAGAACAGACTCCAGCCCCAATAACCCTGATCGCGCATAGCTATGAGCGTGATGGGAGAGTATGAACCTGCAATATGCCAATAGATGGCAGCATGATCCCATTTACGCAGTCGCTCTTTCCACTTGCTCCATGCCGAGAGAGCATGATACACAGTAGATGCAATATACGACATAAGCATGCCAAAGAGATAAAGTATCACTCCTGCCGTTGCCCAACCGTTGTGATTGGTAAAACACCAATACAGGAAAATAATGCCTACGATGACTCCCAAAAGGATGCCACCCGCATGCGACCAGGAATTCCAAAGTTCCTCCTTATGACTGAAATGTATCTTGAGTTTCATATTTCTTTTATAGTGCTAAAAAAATAGTTAGCCGAATGCAAAGATAATGCCAATGAGCGCAATGAAAGCTTGCTTTCTAATTGCCGAGTGCAGCTTATCTTCTGCAAAGATAGCCCTATTATCCGTAACCGAAGACCATAGTGACGTTAAAAAAAAATAATGAGAACCTCCTCACTCGGAAATTCTCATTACGATGTAAATATAAATTGTATAAGTAAAAGATGATATCTGCGTTTCACAACGCACCTTGTTTAAAACCAACGCAAAAGTAGTAAAAATTGTTTTTTAACAGGTGATTTTTTTATCTTTTAGGGGGTAAAATTTATTTTTTGAACTAAAATGACCCAATTTTACCACACATTTGCTTAAAAACACCAAGCCCTTGAGTGTGAAAAGACACTTTGTAAAAAAAAAACCAGATACAATAATACATCTACAAAAAGCACTTAAAGCTAACAAAAAACATCATTTAGAGACTTCATTCTGTATTTGTAAATTTAGAAATTAATGAAAATGAAAGAGAAAAAAGCGAACTTTTGAGTCAGTTCAGAGGTTTAAAAAATTAGAGGTTAAAGGTAGGAGAAGTTAAAGAAGTTTGAGAAGTTATCACTCCCTTCGGTCGTTAGAAGTTATAGCCAATAGCTTTAAAACTACAGGCAATTTACAAAGCTGTTGCCCTTACAGGGCGCCTTGCCGATAAGCCATTATACCCAGGGCGCTGCCCTGGGCTAAGAGCTTTTGGGCCTTCAGCCCGTACTTAAAAACTTGAGTTATAAGCCCACTTGAAAAAGCCAATTTTACGAAAACCTATTCTTGATTATCAAGTTGCAAAGACAAAAAATACGATTTTCGACTTTTTCAAGTGGACTCAGTAAGATACTTGACTCAGATGAATATATGTCTAATCTGAAAATATTAAGAAAGCGAGAGCATCTTCTCGATAGGCTTGACAGCATCGCGTGCGATCGCTTCATCAACCTCTACAGTAGGCCAATCATACTTCAGGGCATTATAAATCTTCTGAAGCGTGTTCATCTTCATATATTCGCACTCATTGCAGCTGCATCCTAATCCACCTTCGCTCACCTCGGGTGGCACAGGATAGAAGGTTACACCAGGACAGTTGCGCTCCAGCTCGTGAAGAATACCAGCCTCCGTGGCGATAATATACTCCTTGATTTCTGGATGCTTCTCGGCATATTGAAGCATTGTGGCAGTAGAACCCTTTACATCAGCTACAGCCAACACAGGAGCCTTGCACTCAAGATGAGCCATCACGACAGCCTCAGGATGCTCGCTCTTCAGCTTTACGATAGCCTCGACAGAGAATTTCTCATGCACATGACAGCCACCATTCCAGAGCAACATATTGCGGCCTGTAACACTATTGATATAATTGCCTAAGTTATAGTCGGGACCAAAGATAATCTTTTCATCTTGTGGAAAACTGTCAATCACCTTCTTGGCATTGCCACTCGTCACCACACAATCGGTAAGCGCCTTGACAGCAGCTGTCGTATTGACATAGCTCACCACCTTGTATCCAGGATGCTCAGCCTTATACTGCTTCAGGTCTTCGGCCTTGCAGCTGTCGGCAAGCGAACAACCAGCATTCAGGTCAGGACAAAGTACTGTCTTGTCAGGACTCAGCAGTTTGCAAGTTTCTGCCATAAAGTGCACACCGCACATCACCATTACCTTGGCATCAGTTTCTGCAGCCTTGCGTGCCAGCGCCAAAGAGTCGCCCACGAAATCGGCAATATCCTGAATATCGCCTACGGTATAATAATGAGCCAGGATGATAGCATCTTTCTCCTTGCAGAGTCGGCGTATCTCCTGCTTCAAGTCTAAGGTTGCATCAACAGGTTCATCGACAAAACCTTTCTCTATCCATTCTTTTTTCACCATAACATTATTATTATTTTATTTCTTTATTCTTCTTTTTATAGGATATAGGAATGATGATATAACGTGGATAAGTGGATAAATATTTGGATGATTTCTTGCCAGTTTTATTATCCACACCCTGATAGTAAGTTATCAATACATCTGTTGCATTTCTTTTTCTTGGTTCTTAATGCTTTAGATGTTTTATCCACATTTTCCTATTTTGGTGCAAAGTTAATAAGTTTATATCTTTTTCCGTTCTAAAATTCCTAAAAACTTCATTAAAACTTAATAATAACTATGTGGATATCCTCATTCCGAGCGGGCTGGAATGTGATTGGTGGATATCTTGAAAGTTATGAATAAGTTATTGGATGGGTTTTCCATTCGTTTTTCCACAGGTTTGTGGATAAAAGTTATATACTATGTTCTGCTGTATTAAATACATAGCCTGTGCAAGATAATATTATTTTTTACCTGTAATAATGGTAGTTAAATAAAAAAATAGTATCTTTGCAGAGCAGATTTAAAAGATAATATTTTTTATAACTGCGGCTTTTCAGAATTGGATAGAACATTAATTCGTCAAGCATTGAGCGTTGCAGTTTCTATTTTTGAATATTGGAGTAATTATGACAAAAATAACTAAGTATATAATATTGATATTTTTATTAGCTTTACAAGTTGTCTATTTAATAGAAATTATAGAAAGGGTTAGTTTAAATAAATGGAGTGATATTTTCTTTCCATGTATTTTTTCTTTATCTATTTGGAATGCTTTCTATTTTTTTTCTCAAAAAAGTAAAATAATAAAAGGGATATTTGCAGAGAGCATATATAAATACGCTCTCTACTTAATGTTTAATTTTTGTTTCAAAACAGTTTCTATTCTTTGAATGATATCTTCTGGCTTGATTTGGTTCATGCAAGCCATATCGCCTCGCATACATGGCTTATTGCCATAGATACTGCAAGGGCGGCAGGGTAAGTCTACCTGTACGGCATTGGTAGGATTTTGATTCCATCCCATGAAGCCGGCGTAGGGATGGGTTGCGCCCCATATACTTACCACGGGTGTGTGGACAAGTGATGCCAAGTGCATATTGGCGCTGTCCATGCTGACCATCACCTGCAGATGGCTCATGAGGATGAGTTCTTGCTGCAGACCCTTGAGCTGAGCCGACGCATTACATACTTCGGGCCATGTCTCTGCCCATCGGTTCATGACCTCAGTTTCCTTCTCTCCACCTCCGAAAAGAAATATTCTGCATTGTGGATAAGTGTGGATAACTCCCTGTATAACTCTTTCCATCAGAGGCAATGGATATATCTTTCCCTCGTGTGCAGCAAAGGGAGCCAAGCCTATCCAGGGTTTTTCGTCGCTGTGGATATCTCTGTTTACTTCTGTGTTGGCCTTGTTCCACAGCGTTTCTGGCAACAGGTTGAGGTCGCCTTTCTCTGCGCCAAAGATAGAAGTGAAATCCAGTTTGACAGGATAACCCAGTTTGGCAAGAACTTCAGCATAGTTTTCAAACGATGTGGGTTGCTGTACGAACTTCTTGTCGTTTTGTGATGTGAGCTGGCGTTTGCCCTTGCGGTGCTTGTCGATATGCGCCACCTTGAAGTTGTCGAGATTAAACCTCATGCGCAGATAGCTGGATCGCAGTACACTGTGCAGGTCGGCTATGGCTGTGAAATGCTTTGCCGAAAGGCGACGGTAGAGGGCATTGAGTCCCTTGATTCCATGATACTCGTTTTTGATGTCGGCTTCCATGAAGCCTACATTAGGAGCTAAATTTTCGAAGAAAGGACGGGCAAACGGGCGGCTGAGCACAGTAATCCTGACGGCAGGATACTGGGTGGCAAGCGAATAAACCACAGGCACAGTCATGGCAACATCGCCCATGGCCGAAAATCGAATGATGAGAATATGCTCAGTCTTCATTTCGTTTATTTTTCTTAGTAATGGACTCTATTTGTTTCAAGTCAAGGGAAGACAAGGAAGAGAAGGAAACTGGGTGACAATCGTTTCATAGCTTTCTTTTTAGGGGAAAAAGATATGAAATACTGTGAATATTGCCGCTAAGTTTCCTTCTTCTGACTTTCCTGTTTTCGATTGTGCTATATATATAATAGGTGTAAACCTTATTATTTCTTGTTGTAGAGTACAGGATTGGTAGAAGGATCGTTGTACATCTTCATCTGTCTGTACACCTTCATATACTTTCTTCCAGCCTCGATATCTTCGAGCAACTGGTCGATGGCAGTACTGAGGTCAACCTGCTGTTCGAGCAGCACATCGAGTTTAGCCTGACATTTAGCCTTGTGTTCTGCAGAAGCCTCAGTACGTTCAGCCTGCTCACGCATGTGGTAAATCTTCAGGGCCAGGATACTCAGACGGTCGACAGCCCATGCCGGACTCTCTGTGTTGATGCGTGCATCGGGCAACACTTTCACCTTGGCATACAACTCACGGAAGTATGAGTCAATCTGCTCAACGAGGTCGGTGCGGTCCTGGTTGCTCTTGTCGATGCGTCGTTTCAGGATCAAAGCCTCTGCTGGGTCAATCTGTGGGTCGCGGATGATATCCTCGAAATGCCACTGTACGGTATCAATCCAGCATTTCAGATACAAACGGTTCTCAATGGAGCCGTCTTCGTAAGGATTGTTGATAGGAGTATCAATGTTGTCCTTGATATGATAATCGGCAATAGCCTGATTGAAAATTTTGTTTGCTTTTTCTGTAAATGTCATGATGTTAAAAGATTAATTGATAATAATGCACAAAAGTAATTAAAAAAAAGCATATTACCAACAAAAAAGACAAAAAAGCACAAAAAAGGTGCACAGTTTATAGGTATATGTGCATCAATTAGCACTTTTTTCTATAAAATGTTTGTTTATTTGAAAAAAAAAGTGTTCCTTTGCACCCGATTTTTAATTAGAAATTAATTTATAAACATTTTAAAAGTTACAATTATGTCAGAAATTGAAAGCAAAGTAAAGGCTATTATCGTAGACAAACTCGGTGTTGATGAGGCAGAGGTTAAGCCAGAGGCAAGTTTCACAAACGACCTTGGTGCTGACTCTTTGGATACAGTAGAGTTGATCATGGAATTCGAGAAGGAGTTCAACATTTCTATTCCAGACGATAAGGCTGAGAAGATTGCAACTGTTGGTGATGCTATCGCTTACATCGAGGAGAACAGCAAGTAATTAGCAACTTCAATTATTATAAATGGAATTAAAGAGAGTTGTAGTAACAGGTCTCGGCGCCGTAACTCCAGTAGGTAATACTCCTGAGGAAACTTGGGAGAACCTCCTTGCAGGTAAGAGCGGCGCAGCTCCTATTACTCATTTCGATACAACCCTTTTCAAGACCAAGTTTGCTTGCGAGGTAAAGAACCTGAACATCAACGATTGGATTGACCGTAAGGAAGCCCGCAAGTTGGACCGTTACACTCAGTTGGCTCTTATTTCTGCCATGCAGGGTGTAAAGGATGCCGGTATCGATCTTGAGAAGGAAGACTTAAACAATGTAGGCGTTGTTTATGGTGTAGGTATCGGTGGTATCAAGACTTTCCAGGACGAGGTGACTTATTTTGGCACCCATCAGGAGAATGGTCCTAAGTTTAATCCATTCTTCATTCCTAAGATGATCGCTGATATCGCTTCAGGTCAGATTTCTATCCATTTCGGATTCCACGGACCTAACTACACTACTACATCCGCATGTGCTTCTTCAAGCAACGCATTGGCAGATGCTTTCAACCTGATTCGTTTGGGTAAGGCAAACATCATCGTCAGCGGTGGTGCCGAGGCTGCTATCTGCGAATGTGGTGTAGGCGGATTCAACGCTATGCATGCTTTGTCTACTCGTAATGATGACCCTGAGCATGCTTCACGTCCATTCAGCGCAAGCCGCGACGGATTTATCATGGGCGAGGGTGCCGGTTGCTTGGTTCTTGAGGAACTGGAGCACGCCAAGGCTCGTGGTGCGAAGATTTATGCAGAGATGGTAGGTGAAGGCGAGAGTGCCGATGCTTATCACATCACAGCTTCTCATCCTGAAGGTCTTGGTGCAAAACTCGTTATGGAGCGCGCCCTTGAGGATGCCAACTTGAAGCCAGAGGATATTGACTACATCAATGTTCATGGCACATCTACTCACGTAGGTGACATTTCAGAAGCTAAGGCTATCAAGAATGTCTTCGGCGAGTCAGCTTATAAGCTTAACATCAGTTCTACCAAGTCTATGACTGGTCACTTGTTGGGTGCTGCTGGTGCTGTAGAGGCTATGGTCTGCGTACTCAGTGTTAAGAACGACATCGTACCTCCTACCATCAACCATGAGGAAGATGATAAGGACGAAGAGCTCGATTATAACTTGAATTTCACCTTCAACAAAGCTCAGAAGCGTGAGGTTCGTGCTGCATTGAGCAATACCTTCGGTTTCGGTGGTCACAACTGCTGTGTAGTATTCAAGAAATATGCTGAATAATTTTATAGATAGAATAAAGCTCTCTTTCCGAAAGGACAAAGAGCTTTATTTTTCTTTGTATCAGATTTTAGGTTTTTATCCACACGAAATTAGCTATTACAAGATGGCGCTGATGCACAAGAGCATCATGCACCGCAACGCAAAGGGAAAACCCATGAACAATGAGCGACTGGAGTTTCTCGGTGATGCCGTGCTTGATGCTGTAGTGGGTGACATCGTATATAAGCATTTCCCCGGCAAGCGTGAGGGATTTCTTACTAATACCCGAAGCAAGCTGGTACAGCGCGATACGCTCAATAAGCTGGCACAGGAAATGGGCATCAATCAGCTCATTCTGTCGAGTGGTCACAGCTATTCGCACAATAGTTATATGGGAGGAAACGCCTTTGAGGCTCTTGTGGGAGCTGTCTATTTGGACAGAGGTTACAATGTCTGCATGGAGTTTATGCAGAAGCGTATTCTCTCACAGATGATCAACATCGACAAGGTGGCTTACAAGGAGGTCAACTTCAAGAGCAAACTCATAGAGTGGAGCCAGAAGAATCGTGTAAAGCTCGATTTCGTACAGGTGGAACAGGAAAAGGACAAGAACGGAAGTCCTGTATTCACCTACAAGGTGGTTATAGAAGGTATAGAGGGCGGAACAGGCAAGGGCTATTCCAAGAAGGAAAGTCAGCAAATTGCCTCCAAGCTTACTCTGGAACAGCTTCGTAAGAAACCTCAGTACATTGACGCCGTCTTTGCTGCCAAGTCCAACCGTACCAAGATGGAGGAAGAACCTGTGCAGAGTGTGCCTGTTACTGAGGTAAAGAGTGACTTCATCATCACAAAAGAATCCGAAACAGAAGAAAAACAGGTAGATGTCTTCTGCGAAAAGGTGTACGAAGAGACTTCCCAGAAGGATACAGAACCTAAAGTAGAAGTGAAAGAAGAAGAGGAGTTCGATCTGAGCGATATTTCTTCCACTCCCAAGGAAATGTCTAAGGAAGACATCATTGCTGCTGCCGAAGCTGCTGCCTTTGAGGAAGAAGGAGAGAAATAAAAAGAGGATAGCAAGGCTATTATCGTTGTAGATTTCAGGCGACTTGTCATGATCCAAAACATACTCACTACAGGCATTGCCCGCTTATCAGCAATGGTTGTAGTGAGTATTTTTTTGCCTATATACTGCCATTTGTATTAAAAATAGTAAAAACTTTCTGTATATTAAAAGTTTAGGTTAATTTTGCAACTTAAAAGATATTAATATCACTTATGAGTTTAACAAAGATAGTCAGTAACGTCTTCAAACCTCGTCAAAAGGAGTTGGAGAAGTACTTGTATGATGCAGAACATCTGCAGCACAATGTACTCATGCACCTTTTAGAGAAAGGAAAAAATACAGAATACGGCGTTAAGCATCTACTAAACAATACCGATTCTTACGAGAAGTTTGCCAACAATATACCTGTCAACACCTACGAGGAGCTGAAAGGTGACATCGACCGTATGCGCCACGGTGAGCAGAATGTGTTGTGGCCAGGAACTGTGAAATGGTACGCCAAGTCGTCGGGAACCACCAACGACAAGAGTAAGTTCATTCCTGTGTCACGCGACGGATTGCATGGCATTCATTATGCAGGAGGCTTCGATGCGGTGGCCTATTATCTGAGAAATCATCCCGAAAGCAAGCTCTTCGATGGAAAGAGCCTTATTCTTGGTGGAAGTCATTCGCCCAACTATAATGTCTCGGGCAGTTTGGTGGGCGACTTGAGTGCCATCCTCATCGAGAATATCAATCCTTTAGCCAACTTGGTGAGAGTGCCCAAGAAGCAGACAGCCTTGTTGAGCGACTTCGAGGTAAAGCGCGACCGTATAGCCCGCGAGACGATGAATAAGAATGTGACCAATATCTCGGGAGTGCCCAGCTGGATGCTCAGTGTGCTGGTACGTGTTCTCGAACTTACAGGTAAAAAACATTTGGAGGAAGTGTGGCCCAACCTGGAAGTGTTCTTCCATGGCGGTATAGCCTTTACTCCTTATCGCAAACAATATGAGCAACTCATCACTTCGCCAGGCATGAACTATATGGAGACCTATAATGCCAGCGAGGGATTCTTCGGCTTGCAGGACGATCCATCCGACCCGGCCATGTCGCTCATGATCGATTATGACGTGTTCTATGAGTTTATACCTATGGACGAGTTTGGTACCGATCATCCTACGGTGGTTCCTCTTCAGGGCATCGAGGTGGGAAAGAATTACGCCATGGTTATCACTACCTCTTGTGGTTTGTGGCGTTATCTCATCGGCGATACAGTCATGTTTACCAGCAAGAATCCATACAAGTTCGTCATTACCGGACGTACCAAATACTTTATCAATGCCTTTGGTGAGGAACTCATCATGGACAATGCCGAAAAGGGATTGAAGTATGCCTGCGAGAAAACAGGAGCGCAGGTGGCAGAATATACAGCAGCTCCTGTCTTTATGGACAGTAATGCCAAGTGCCGCCACCAGTGGCTCATCGAGTTCTCCAAGGAGCCGGCAAGCCTTGACGAGTTCGCATCCTTGCTCGACAAGCATCTGCAGGAAATCAACAGCGACTATGAGGCCAAGCGTTTCCACGACGTCACACTTCAGCATTTGGAGATAGTGAAGGCCCGTCCTAACCTCTTCAACGACTGGCTCAAGAGCAAGGGTAAGTTGGGCGGACAGCACAAGGTGCCCCGACTGAGCAACAGCCGAAAGAATATCGACGAGATGCTCGAACTCAACAAACTATAATGTGCGCAAAAAGGTAGATACACGAGAATAATGATGATAAACAAGATAGACAAATGGATTAAGACGCATAAGAAGGCAAGTGCTATGTATTTGCCCTTCTATGTCCTTGCCATTTTGCTTTTGGCTTCGTGTGCCAAGATGGGACAGCCTGATGGAGGATGGTTCGATGAGACACCGCCCAAGGTGATAGGTGCCAGTCCTGAGGACAAAGGAGTGAATGTGACATCAAAGAAAATAAACATTTACTTCGATGAATATGTCAAGATTGACAATCCTACCGAGAAAGTCGTCGTGTCGCCTCCTCAGATAGAAGTGCCCGAAATCAAGACGGCAGGCAAGAAGATTCAGGTATCGCTGGTCGACTCGCTGAAGCCCAATACCACGTACACGATAGACTTCTCTGATGCCATCAGCGACAATAATGAGAACAATCCTATGGGAAACTATACCTACAGTTTCTCCACAGGAGAGAAGATAGATACGATGGAGGTGTCGGGCTATGTGCTCGAATCAGAAAACTTGGAGCCCATCAAGGGCATTCTCGTAGGTCTGTACAGCGACACCGCCGATTCGGCTTTCCGTACCAAGCCCATGCTTCGTGTGAGCCGTACCGACAGCCGTGGCCGCTTCGTTATCAAGGGTGTGGCACCAGGCTCTTACCGCATCTATGCCCTTCAGGATATGGATGGCAACTATATGTTCAGTCAGAAGAGCGAAAAGATAGCCTTCTCTCACGACATCATCGTGCCATCTTTCAAGCCTGATACCCGTCAGGATACAACGTGGGTCGACTCTCTGCATATCAAGTCTATCGACCGGGTGGCGTATACTCATTTCCTGCCCGATGACATTGTGTTGAGAGCTTTCACAGAGTCACTTACCGACCGCTACTTCCTCAAGGCTGAGCGCAAGGATGCCAACAATTTCTCACTCTTCTTCAGCTATGGCGATTCCATCATGCCTGTGGTCAGAGGATTGAACTTTGATGCAGAAAACGCCTTCCTTATCGAGTCTTCTTTACAGCAGGACACACTTACCTATTGGCTTCGCGATACAGCCTTGGTCAATCAGGATACGCTGCAAATAGAACTGAGTTATCGTATGACCGACAGTACAGGTGTGCTTGTCTCACGTACCGATACCCTCGATGTACTCGCCAAGGAATCGTATGCCAAACGACAGAAACGACTCAACAAAGAGTTGGAAGAATGGACCAAGAAGCAGGAGAAGCGCAAGAAGAAAGGCGAACCCTACGACTCGGTCATGGCTCCCAAGCCTTTGGAGGTAAAGATAGGAGTGGCTTCACAGCTGGATCCCGACAAGAGCATCAGTTTCTCGTTCCCTCACCTCTTGCCCATGCCGATACGGCAGGCATTCATCTTTATGCCAAGCACGACACATTGTGGTACAGAGCTCCTTTCGTGTTTGAGGATATGGGCAACCGAAACTATAAGCTGCGGGGCGAGTGGCGACCCGACATCGAATACAGTCTTGAGATAGATTCGGCTGCATTTGTCGATATCTACGGGCTGGCTTCCAAGCCTGTAAAGCAAGGCTTCAAGGTTTCTTCGCTCGACGAATACAGCACCTTGCTGGTCAACATAACAAGTCTTGAAAACGAGCACCTGCTGGTACAACTGCTCAACGGGCAAGACCAGGTGGTGAAGGAAACCAAGGCTGTCAACGGAGTGGCGGAGTTCTATTATCTCAAGCCCGAGAAATATTATCTGCGCCTGATAGTTGACCGCAACAATAATGGCAAATGGGATACTGGTGATTACAATAAAGACCAGCAGGCAGAAGAGGTGTATTACTATCCTGAGGTCATAGAGTGCAAGGCCAAATGGGACATTACCGAGAGTTGGAATCCTACGGAACGGCCTCTCGACCGACAGAAGCCTGGTGTCATTACCAAGCAGAAGCCAGACAAGGAGAAAAAAGTGAAAAATCAGAACGCTGATCGTGCTAAGAAATTAGGCATTCAGTATGTTCCTAAAATGTAAGAGATATGATGAAATTTCTTAAAAAATCAGTACTGACAGCTATCTTGCTGTTTATGGTCAGCACTACGGTGTCTGCCCAGTGTACATTCCGTAACACGGCATTCAAGTCGGGTGAGTACCTGGCCTACAACCTCTACTACAACTGGAAGTTTGTATGGGTTAAGGCTGGTACAGCCAGTATGTCAACCATCCAGACCACCTATAAGGGTAAACCCGCCTATCGTGGTTCGTTGGTGACACGTGGCAACAAGCGAGTTGACGATTTCTTTGTACTTCGCGACACCTTGCTTTGTTATAGCAGCACCGACCTTGCTCCGCTCTATTTCCGTAAGGGAGCCCGTGAAGGCAAGCGCTATACGGTAGATGAGGATTTTTACAGCTATGCCAACGGAAAATGTCATGTTCGTATGCATCGTCAACGCCATGATGGTACTCATCACTGGAAAAATGCAGCTTACGAAGACTGCGTTTTCGATATGATGAACATCTTCCTGCGTGCCCGCAGCTTCGACCCTGCCAACTGGAAGAAGGGGTATGTGGTGAAGTTCCCTATTGTGGATGGAAACGGCCGTACACCTGCCCAGATCAAGTTTTTGGGCAAGGAAACCATCAAGGCCGACAATGGTTTGAAGTATCGCTGTCTGCGCTTGGCTTACATGGAGTTAGAAGACGGCAAGTACAAGAGAATAGTCGATTTCTACGTGACCGATGACGAGAACCACGTGCCAGTACGTCTTGACATGTTCTTGAAGTTTGGCAGCGCCAAGGCTTTCCTCGTTGGTATGAAAGGAACAAGAAATCCCATCACTTCCATAGTAAAGTGACAAACAAGACAGGTCAAGCTCAACAGCTTCACAGCTTGAGCTTGACCTTTTAAGAGAGATTTCTATTATTTGATTTCTATCGTTTGTATGGTTGTACTGCTTTTCCGATACATGGTTCAAGCCAAAGAGTATCGTAAAGAGTATGATGACGAATGATTTAGCCATAGTTGTATCGTTTCTTTTCTTTATTGTTTACGATGCAAAGATACGGCTATTGCTGTAAATGTTGTGTTATCAGATGGTTATCTTTAAGTTAACGTTTTTCTGATCATGCCTGGCGTGCCTCTCTGTTGATGAGTTGTGTAACTTGTTTTTTCTCCATCTTATTGCTTGTCTGAAACTTTAGGCAGGGCGATGGTAAACTCCGTCCACTTGTCTTTTTCGCTCTTCAGACTTATCTTTCCGCCATGGGCATGGATGACCTGGAACACATAGTTCAGGCCTATGCCAAATCCTTTTCGGGTCTTGTTGCCATTTTTCTCGTGTTCGGCAGCACGCTCAAAGCGATTGAATACCGATTTCTGTTCGCTCTTCGATATGCCTATTCCCTCGTCGTACACCTTAATATATATATAGTGGTTGTCCTCGAGGGTAGAAATGCGGATGTTGATCTTTTCTTTCGAGTATTTGGTGGCGTTGTCTATCAGGTTGCTGATAGCTTCCTTCAGATATTCCTCGTCTGCAGCCACAGTCGTTACCTTCAGCTGGGTGGCTATATGAATGGGCTTGGCCGACTTGGCTTTGTATTTCTCGGTCACATCCTCTATCATGGGCTCCAGTTTTACTACAGTCTTTTGAATATTCAACTTGCCATGTTCCAGTTTCGAGATGGTGAGCAGTCGGTTGATGAGTGCCAGTAGATGCTGTGCCTCGTCTTCTACGATGGTGAAATATTTCTCTTTTATTTCTGGCTTCTTCTCCAGCATACCGCTGTGCAGGTATTTCGTACCCATGATGATAGAGGTGAGGGGCGACTTCATGTCGTGAACCATGGCATACGAGAAATCCTCGCGTAGGAGGCGAACACGTTCCTGCTCGTTGATATAGTTTATCTGGTCGATAATACTCAGGATGATGACGATGGAAATAAGGATAGAGATGAGGAGCAGCACCCAGTTATGACTGAAGATGTAGATACTTCCGTTGGTGATAGTCATCTGGAAGCCTACGCTGTAGTCCAGTCTTACAGGCAGAATGTTGGTTTTCACTTCCTCCAGGAAGGGGAAAATATTGCTGTTGATATTTTTGCCTTCCATCACCTTTCCTGTTTTCATGTTCACCTTGTTGATGGCAATGCGGAAAGGCGACTTCTTTGCTTTGATTATGGAGTCGGCAATAATTGTTAAGGTATCGATGTTGGCATCTTGATGCGATTTTTTGTAGATGGCATCATAAAGGGATAGTGTAGAATTATAGATATTACTGTTAGCAACGGTATCTCCCGACTCAAAAAAAGAATCGCACCTATGTGTTTTATCCAACTCTAAGGCGATGGCTTCCTCCAATATCTCATCACATTCCTTTCCTAATTGTCTTGCGTTGATGTTATAGGTGTTCCACATCCAGAATATTTGGATGAAGAGAATGGCTATTAGGGCAGTGGTGCTGAGTATCTTGGTGCGGTTGGCATTCATATCATCTTCTCCTTTCTTCTTTATTCATCCAAGAGGTATTCGGTTTCTCTGCCTTCCTTCTTTGCTACTAAATAATTGCTGATGCTGCTTGCTGTCAATGTGGATCCAAAGCATCCCATGGCAGTACACAGAGGAATACTGGAAATATCGGTAGGAATCAGATTACAGATGATACAGGCCACAAATGTCACGATGGTGCTCCTTGTGGTTTTGTAGATATAAAAGAGGAGCGATGTCTGCACGATGCTCCATATCATCATCATGATAATCCATGTCAATGACTGGCCCAGGGTTGTGGCAATGAATGGTATGATGCTGAATACAAGAACGGTAAGGTAAGAAACCCATGTC
Source organism: uncultured Prevotella sp. (assembly GCA_900550035.1). Taxonomy (GTDB): domain Bacteria; phylum Bacteroidota; class Bacteroidia; order Bacteroidales; family Bacteroidaceae; genus Prevotella. Next base: position 82,964 of record URQS01000003.1, read on the forward strand.
TTCTTGCCGCATTTGATCAGTTCTTCGTATATCGCGCCGAAGATAATATAGGCTGAGATAAAAGAGCTGATAAGGATCATCGGAAGCATTCCTATATAGTCAAGAGGCATGATTTCTTTGTTGTATATTTTGATGTCCAACAAATTGAAGAGGGCGATAAACATCAAGGTAATTCCAAACAGGGGAAGGGTGTACCAGAACATAGCCTTCCACTTGTAGGCTGGATTCACTCTGCCCAGCGTAAACTTGGAAAACTTTGCCTTGCTGAAGGTGAACCATAATATAAGCATAGCAAGAATGCAGAAAACATAAATAATGGGAGTTCCTGCCTTGAGGAAGGAAGCCTGGTCGTTGGCATTTACCTCTTCCAGTTTTCCTGAGACAGCAAGGTAGATGCCTATCACTATACCACCAACAAACATGGTGCTACAGAATTCTGCTACCATTAATATATAGTAAAGTATCGACTTAAACATAATGCTTTATTTTTATTGTTGTTTTCTTTCTCTGTATAATGTTTTTATGCAAAGGTCTTCATACCGATGCTTCGACAACGGGCTTGCAGTTATTCTACAATGAGTTTGAAGCCTACGCCCCGGATGGTCCTTAACTCTACATTTGGCTCGTCTTCGATGGCAGTGCGAATCTTCTTGATGAAAACATCAAGGCTTCTCGATGCAAAATAGTCTTTGTCTTCCACGTCCCAGAAACGACTCAGTACAGCGTCACGGCGCACCACTTCGTTCTTGTTCACTGCCAAGAGTTCCAAAATCTTTGCCTCACGTGCCGTAAGCATCTTCTCGCTGTGGTCCTCCTGGTTTTTCAGCGTGGCATGGTTGGCATCAAGGATATATTTGCCCAGTTTTACGAGCTGGCTGTTGTTCTTGCTGCGTTTGCCTTCCTTCAGTCGCATCAGGCTCTGTATGTGTGCATCCAGCTCTTCGGGTATGAAAGGCTTCTTCACATAGTTGTTGGCTCCGGCAGCATAGCCTGCCTTCAGGTCTTTGGGCGATGTAAGGCCAGTGGTAAAGAGGATGATGGTATCGCCATCTACCTCACGTATTTTCCTCACCATCTCCAGACCGTCCATGATAGGCATGTCTATATCCGAAACGATGACATCGGGCTGAAAGGTTTTCCATTCCTCCAGTCCTTGCCTGCCATTGACGGCTGTCTTCACCTCATATCCTTCGATGATATCTTCGAAGCAGCTTTTCTCCATATAGGCGAGGTTTTCGTCGTCTTCTACCAAGAGTAATTTTATGTCAGCCATAACTCTTCTTGTGTTTTAAAGATTATATTCTCTTACCCAATTTTCGCTGGGTTCCGTTCTCATGTGCAAAGATAGTTATTTTGTTGATAAGTTCCAAGTTTTCCACATTACTTAACCTAAAGATAACCCAAAGTCTTAGGCTCCAGAGAGATTGTTTATCCACTGATTTCTCTCCTGAGCCAAAATATGAAAGCGGCTTCGATAGTCAATGAAGCCTATTTCGTGGAGAAATGAAAGCGGCTTCGTAAGCAGTTGAAGCCTATTGCAATCAAGTTTATGCTTTAGTAACGAGAAGTCTTCAAAAGGGGTGCTGAGTAGTTATAGTTCTCTTTCTACTTGTTTAGATTATGTAATTTAGATTATGCAGTTTGCATAATTTAAAACAAATAATTATATTTGATGCGGAAATCAAAACATAGAAGAATATGGAGAATCCTTTTATCATAACTGGATACATCAAACCAAATTACTTCTGCTGCTTTTATTAAGAAACATAATCTTCGTTCAGCAAGTAGTGTACAGAGCGCCATCAAGAAACTGTTGGAATATCACTTGGTTTCTACCTCGCAAGCTACTTATTATATAGATGATCAATTGATGGGGTTGTGGCTGAAAATGTAACTGATGTGCGAAACTTGATTTTTTCTAAAAGTTTCTTAAAGATAGTATTACTTTTTATCAGAAAATACTATCTTTGAAACTGATCCGATGAGATTGCCAAGGAGATGGCGAAAAGCAAATGCCGAGAAATCTATGAGGAAGTGATAGGTGCATTGGGTATTGTCCCTTCAAAAGCAGGAAAAATGTGATGAAGTAATCAAAAACATTAGGATTTTATGACAAAGTAGGGTTTTTCTGCATCATTTCCGATTTATCTGCCTCATTTGATATCAAAATGAGGCAGATAAATTCATTTTTAGGCAGATAATTGAGAAAATTATCGTAATTTTGCAACCGATAATATAAACCCAATAAATACAATAGGCATGCATCAATTCGATTACAAAGATACCCCCAAAAAGTTGCTGACACCTTCCATCGTCAGCCAAATTGCAGCACTTCACGAATACAAGGGCAAACAAGACCTCTATATTTCGGTCCAAGTAGATACTCTTTCAGCCCTGTTAGAGATTGCAAAGATACAAAGTACCAAAGCATCCAATAGTATTGAGGGAATCTACACCTCCGATGAACGCCTTCATGCCCTTGTCGTAGAGAAAACTGAACCACGAAATCGCTCAGAGGAAGAAATTGCTGGCTATCGAGAAGTACTCACTACCATCCATGAAAACTATGAGTACATTTCCATTCGCCCCAACAACCTATTGCAACTACATCGTGACCTTTACTCCTTCGGTGGAAAAGAAGTTGGTGGACGTTTCAAGAACACAGATAATATCATCGCAGAAACAGACCGAGAGGGGAAAGAGCATATCAGATTTAAGCCTGTTCCTGCATTCCAAACGCCAGAAGCGATAGAAGATCTCTGCCAGGCATTCAACGAAGCCTTGGACAAAAGTGAGTATGATGCCCTGTTGCTCATACCCATGTTCGTGCTCGACTTTCTTTCCATCCACCCTTTCAATGACGGCAATGGTCGCATGAGTCGCTTGCTCACACTTCTCTTGCTCTATCGTTGTGGGTACATTGTCGGCAAATACATCAGTATAGAAATGTTCATTGAGAAGTCGAAGGAAACCTATTATGAAGCCCTAAAAGCGAGTTCCATAGGATGGCATGAAAGCAAGAATGACTACCAACCCTTTACAAGTTACTACCTTGGTGTCATCTTGAAAGCTTACCAAGAGTTTCAAGACAGAGTAGAGCATCTACATGGTAAAACTCTTTCAAAAGCAGATCGCATTAAGTCTATCTTCCAAAAGAGAATAGGTAAGATTACCAAGACCGACATTTCTGCCCTTTGCCCAGACATCAGTATCAGCACCATCGAACGAACATTAAAAGAAATGCTGGATGCTGGAGAAATCCAAAAAGTAGGGAAAGGAAGAGGTACAGGATATATTGTAAAATAAAAGATCCTGTCATAATTTATCGACCTCATTTTCGATTTATCTGCCTCATTTGATATCAAAATGAGGCAGATAAATTCATTTTTGGGCAGATAATTGAGAAAATAAACTGTGAGGACAGAGCCGTTCTGTTCATTCGCATAGTTCGTGACTTGCTTGGACAAAAGTGCATCTTGATATATTATCCAGGGCATCTCGCCTCGGCCGTTTTTCGCACGCTATCGGCTGCTCCTATACCAACTAAGCCTTCATTACATCACTTGGCAGGAATACGCGCATACCCTTAGCACAATGAGTTGGAGACTCCTTTAAGAATAGCACAAGATGAACTTCCTGCCCTTTCTTAATAAAAGGCAAGTACTTAGCTTTCTGCGCCAAAACATCCATGAGCCTGTTGGCATCTTCATCGTGCGTCCATTTACATTCTCCGAGGTTCCATAGAACTCTTTGATGCGCAGATGTTGCTTCAGCCATTTGAAATGGTCTGTCGGCAGAAAGTCACACAGCTGAGAAAATACGTATCGACCTTTGTTCATAAGTATCTGCTTTCAAATTGTAATTTGTAGAAAGATACTCGTTTCAAAAGTAGGGAGTCTATTTTATCTCCTATAAGCTTGTATTTATAGGAGTTTTAAGAGATAGTTAAAAGATTTTCGGGGACAGTAGTGATGTATTGAAAATAATTGCTTGCGCATGAGTGTGTTTTTTGCGAGAAAATGTATCAAAGTATCATTATTTAGCACGATATTCTTGTAAACATCTGATACACTGTACAATACAAGAATGATACTTTTTCGTTTATTTTACAAGAAGTATCATAAAAGTATCATAAATCGCAAGAAACATCATTAAATTCGGCTTAGAGTCGATTTAAAAGACTAAAAAAGAAGTGTCTTCTATTCCTGTTTTATAAAAAACTTTAGCACCTACTCTTCCAGTATGTAAAGAATGCCAATACAAACTATGAATAAGAAGAAAGATTGACAAGCTGGATTAGGAATAAAATCACATAAGCCGTTCTGTAAGAGACCATCAGGTGGTCTGTCTTGCCCGTCAAGTGGGCACTCAGTGAACAAGCGGCGGGCATCGACTGAACAAGCGATGGGCATCAACAGAACAAGCGCCGGGCATTTATTGCCCATGCGGTGTGCATAGAGTGCCCAAAAGTCGGGCGATTCTTGGGCACTCCGTGCAGATCGGCGGCTTTGCTTTTATGCATAATGCCTCATGACGATTTTGTGATACTTAGATGACGTTTTTTATGATACTTCTATCAGATT